>JALRJN010000119.1 GCA_023261185.1 Porticoccus sp. | reverse complement strand
AATGGTCTGACTAACCTTGCCGGATTTTTTTAGGCGATTGATTTCTGAATGAGGCACTTGCAAGGCCGATAGCCGCTCCATGGCAGCCGTGATTAGTGTTGGATTATTTCGTTTTAATGCCAGCAACAGTTCTTCCTGGGCATTGACCAGGGTAGGCGAATATAAGGCATAGAGCGGTTCGCCTTGAGTGACCGGATCTCCGGCGGCTTTAACATGGAGTTTTTCAATCCAGCCTTCTACCCGTGGATGAATGTGAACAAGACGGTCTTCATCATATTGCACATAGCCCACGGTATTGACAGAGACGTCCAGCTGCCCCCGAGTGGCAGGCGCTGTACGTACGCCGAGGTTGTTGACCACATCGGGAGAGATGGTGACCGTGCCAATCTCCTGATCGCCGCCCGCGTCTTCATACACTGGTATCAGATCCATCCCCATAGGGGATTTACCCGGATTATCGCGCTTATAATTGGGATCCATCGGCGCGACCCAGTAGAGTGGTTTTTTCTCGGCAGCAACGTCATCACTGCCTGTGGTCTCTTTCATACGCCATAGGGCCGAGTAGTGCGCAAGGGTCGCTGTCGCAATCAACAAGGCAACTGTAATGAAAAAAGATTTATTCAATTGAATCTTCATGGGGTTAATCCTTCAGCGTGTTCTCTGCTGGTGGCGGGAAACGGTTCTGAACCATTTTTGGACAAGAGGTAATTCAACTCGGCAATCATCTTCAGCCGATCAATCCTGATCGTTAAAAAGTCGATCTTGGCATTTAACTCAGCAATGCGGGCGCGCACCGCTTCGGCAAAGTCGCCGTCGTCGTTGTTGTAGGCGGCCAGGGCAGCTTCGGCCTGCTCTGACATTTGCGGCAATAACTGCTCGGCGTAGAGCGCGCGACGATCATTCAGACGCTGTAGCTGGACCAAGGCCGTATCCAGGTCCGCCATCAGCTTTCGCGCCATCAGTAACTTGTCAGTTTTCAAGGCCTCGGCCCGAGAAGTGGCCGCACTGACGTCTTTATCCTGTCGCTTGCCGGTGAAAAGCGGCAGATCAAAGGTCACACCGACAGAGAACAAATCAGCGCGGTCGCGACCCATGGGATCATCGTCCCTATAGCCGTATTGGGCGGAAAGACCCCACTCAGGTTTATATTTCTGGCGCGCTAATTCGACCCCGGTCTCCATTGCATCAATACGCTGATCAAGTGCCAGCAAGAGTGGGTGCCGATTGACCTGTTCATAGAGCCAACGATCACTATCCGGCTGACCTCCCACCGACGTCGGCTCATCACCGTACTGACTGGGCACAAGCTGCGCTAACGGCAGACGGGCGCGACCGCCGACCCACTCGGATAAACGCTGTTGGGCTGACTCCGACTGTTGCCGCAGCACCGTCAAACGATCGTCCAACCGGGTAAGCTCCAATTGGGCCCGGATAATATCCTGCTGGCGGGCACGTCCCAGTGCCGACGAATAGCTCGCTTTGGTTGCATCTACCAAATGTTCAAACAGCGAGCGATCCCGCTCAATCAATCGAATGCTCTCCTGGGCCCTGAATGCTTCCAGCCACAGCTGCGAGACAGTAGCCGCTACCTTGGCCTGGCGATTATGCCTGAGCAATGGCTCCTGTTCCGCCAACTCCTGTTTCTGACGGCTGGACAGCGCCAGACTATCGCCGCGAGGAAACATCTGACTAACACCTACAGTGAGCTGCGTCATAGGCTCCTGGTTGATATCGAAGCTATCGGTAGGAAAGTTAGCCGCCATCAGGCTGACCTTGGGGTCTGGAAGCGTCGATGCTGAAATTGATTCGCTGGTCAAAGCGTCTTCGCGATGCCGGCTACCGTTCAGCCAGGGATCCGTGGCAATGGCATGGGCGATGGCCTCATCCAGACTCAACGTATTAGCCGGGCTCTGCGCAAATACAGGAAGCCCCACCAGCAAAAACAATAAAAATACCCATTGAATGTTCATCGTTATATGTCCTATTGCTGATCGCGACTATTCACAGATGCAAACACGTCAGCCGAACCGTCTTTTTTAAGCAGCCATACCTTGTAAGGCGTAAACCTGTCACCCATCTCCATACCAGGGCTGCCTGCCGGCATGCCAGGCACACTAAGGCCGATGGCGTCATCGGGAGGGTTTTCCAGAAACTGCTGAACAAAGCGCGCAGGGATATGGCCTTCGAACACATAACCGTTACTCGTCACTGCTGTATGGCAGGACTGGAACTCAGGTGCTATGCCATAGTCATTTTTAATGCGATTCAAGTCCGACGGGTGGTGGGTTTTTGTGTCAAAACCAACATCTTCCATATGGTGAACCCATTGCTGGCAGCATTGACAGGTGCGGCTTTTATAAACATCCAACGTGGCAATCGTTGCGCTTTTAGTTGCGTGATTTTCGCTTTCGGAACAAGCGGTAAGAAATAACAGGAATACGATCAGCGCCGGAAAGCGCAGATAGGTATGTAACGGCTTCATGATGACTCCCAATCAAGAGTTGCAGTGAACGCGCTCGTAGCGATGGCGCGTTTTAAACATACGTTATGGGAGTTTTGATCTCCCGCTTATCGAGTCGTCAGACGCCTGAATTTCAGGCGTACCAACCCTACTTCAGCGGGAAATGGGGGGGCGAAACAGCGAGGAAGCTGCCTGGGAGAGGAAGGAAACCGAATACGCTGTATTGAGGGTTTGAGAAAACTGGACGGAAAGCGGCGACAGTGTACTCACCACCGCAACGCTTGCAGAGATGCAATCCAGCTGAGAGCAGTGTTCCTGGCTGCAACAATCAGCGGCATCAGCCGTAAGGGCATTATTGATCTGGATATTGTTTGCCTTGGTATGGCTTCCATGATCCATTGCCCCCGTCATTACTGGAACATAGGGTTCGTGACTCATCTTGTGGCAGGGCAATTTCGCAACAGCGAACGACTGGCTGGTAAAAGCCAGTAACGCGAAGATCGCCATGTAAAATCTGAACCTGCTAAGCCACATAATCTGCAAATGGTTATATTAACCTTAGGAATGATACCTTATTCTCTTGAAAGTTCAAACGAAACAGAACAAATAGCTGATCTGGATCAATAAAATCAACTTCCGCGAAACATCATTGCTATAATCAGTAGGCTGAAGTTACAGACGGTATTTTAGAGACTACTGATCACTCTTTGGCTACGCTGATATTCTGGCGTAAAGTCGTCATAACTTACGACAGGAGTTGCTCAACAATCTGCCAGGAGGGGTTCGACGAACCCATGCAACGCACGGTTAAGGAAAATTGCAACGTCCTGCGCTTCAATTCAGCGGAGTTTGAGAGGGAATCATGACCTCAACAGCCGAAAAATCCCGTACTCGCCGAGTATTACTGGCCATATTGGCGGTGGCAACTGTCATCGGCCATTTTCTGCGCGATGTGCTTGGGTTTTTCGCTGAAAGCGCCGAAACGGACTCTGATAAAACAACCTCTGACTCTGTTCGTGGAGGCGTACTGAATTACCGAACCGGCAAACTCGACGATGGCACGGATGCCGCTGGCTGGTACGAAAAGGACTAACGCTTCTTGCCCTTGGTTAGCGCCATTTTCCCGATACTTCCCCCCTGGTTTCCCGCGTCCTGCGCGGGAGCCTTGATGGGGCTCGTCGCAGCATCAATAGACCGCCCTACTTTCACCCCCGCCCACGCCATCATCCCACTCCATAGCAGCGGCAATCCCAAATAGAGGCTGGTTGTGATCATATTCAGTAACATGCGCTTGGCATCGTGTTCGCCGGGGTTGGCGAAGATCTGCAGGAAGACATTGACGTCCGGGTACATGGACAGAATCAGGTTCTGATCGACCCACATGGCCAGATACCAGAGCACTGTCCAGAACTTGATGGTGAAGATGGCCATGCCGCCCACCACCATCATGGCAATCGAGTAGCGGGACAAAACCACCACCAGCGGCAACAACGCATAGATGCCCAGCAGCATAATGGCCTGCACCATGGGCAATGACTGCAACACTGCGGTCATGGTGACGGAAAACAGGGC
>JALRJN010000054.1 GCA_023261185.1 Porticoccus sp. | reverse complement strand
AGCCCGGTCCGATATTCGCCAACCTGGTGCTGGCGGATGAAATCAACCGCGCCCCAGCGAAGGTTCAGGCGGCGCTGCTCGAAGCGATGGAAGAGCGCCAGGTCACTGTCGCCGGAACCACTCACGCTCTGCCGCCCTTGTTCATGGTGATGGCGACCCAGAATCCCATCGAACAGGAAGGCACGTATCCGTTGCCGGAAGCACAGATGGATCGGTTTCTGATGCACGTGAATGTCGACTACCCGGCAGCAGAAGCCGAACGGGAAATTCTCAAACTGGCTCGCAACGAAGCGTTACAGGCGCCAAGTGCAGGTATTGAAGAAGTGTCCGAAGAAACTCTGCTTGATGCCCGTAAAGAGGTGCTGTCAGTTCATATGGCAGAACCGCTGGAGGAATATATTGTTCAGTTGATTCTGGCCACCCGAAACCCCGGGCAATACGGTGAGGACCTGGGCAGTTGGCTGGAATACGGTGCCAGTCCGCGGGCCACCATTTCCCTGGACCGCTGTGCCCGGGCCAGTGCCTGGTTGAATAACCGCGACTATGTCTCTCCCGACGATGTGCGCAATGTCGCCCACGATGTACTGCGTCACCGGTTGATACTCAGCTTTGAGGCAGAAGCCAGCGGCATCACCGCCGACCATGTGATCGATACGCTGATTGCCAACGTACCTTCTGCCTGATCAATGACAGACCCGGACATCCATAACCCGGCTATCGCCGATGTCACCACTTTGGTAGGCATGCGGTTTGGCACACGGGAGCTGAATTTCTTTCCGCGACTGATGGCACGTACCGCCCTGATGGGAGGCCACCAGTCCCGCAGCCGCGGCCGCGGAATGGATTTTGAGGAAGTCCGGCAGTATCAGCCCGGCGATGACATCCGCACCATAGACTGGCGCGTGACGGCGCGTACCCTGACGCCTCACACCAAACTGTATCGGGAGGAACGGGAGCGTCCGGTACTGATCGTCAGCGACCTTCGTTACGGCATGTTTTTTGGGTCGCGCACACTGAAATCTGTGCTCGCCTGTCAGATCAGCGCCACCCTGGGGTGGGCCGGCCTGAATGTCAACGACCGCGTGGGCGGATTAATTTTTGGCACCCGGCAAGTGACAGAAATCCGCCCCAAGCGCAGCCACCACGCTGTGCTGCAAATGATTCACCGCTTGCGGGATTTCAGTGAAATGCTGCTGCAACCTGAGGTTGATCAATTTAGCTTGTCGGATATTCTCAAGGATTGCCGCCGAGTGGCTCTGCCCGGTTCCACCCTGTTTCTGGTCAGCGACTTCCACGATCTGGACCGGTCCTGTGAACAGCATCTGTTTGAGCTTGCCCGGCATTGCGATATCACCCTGTGCCAGGTTATTGATCCACTGGAAAAAACCCTGCCGCCCCCGGCGCTCTACCAGGTCAGTAACGGCCAACAACGCTTTGTGCTCAACAGTCGCGATGGCAAGTTGCGGCAACAGTTCGAGCGACAATTTACAGAGCGGCAGAACAAGCTGCGGCAATTGGCGACGCAGCTACGTCTCGGATTATTGAGCTTCACCACGACCGAGCCCGTATTACCCGTTTTACAGCGAGCATACAGTCGCAAGAATAAAGGGCGACGCCGATGAACCCGCAGGATCCATTGGCACAGTTGCGAGATATTCACTTGCCCGAAGCCGTGGGTTGGTGGCCGCCCGCACCTGGCTGGTGGTTGCTCACCCTGTTGGTACTGCTGGCGTCTTATTACCTGGTGCGATTTCTGGTGCGTAATTACCGCAACAACTGTTATCGCCGCGAGGCCTTTGCCTGCCTGGAAACCATGGCGCAGCAGCCGGAAGAATCACTAACGGACCAGTGTCATGCCCTGTTAATGCTGTTGAGGCGCACGGCGAAAACCGCTTACCCGGGCTTTGGCCTGGAATCGGAACGGGTCCCGGATATGCTGGACAGGATGAATCATGCTTGTCGTAAACCGGTGTTTGACGAGTCCTTGCAACAAACCCTCGGGGATCAGCTTTACCGGGCTGATGCGAACCTACCGCCATCCTGCCTGATACAACTGGCAGAGGGAACGCGACGCTGGATAAAACAGCATCGCAGGGGGGCATCATGCTAACTTTTGAATGGCCCTGGCTACTGGTTCTATTACCGCTACCTATTCTGTACCGGCTGTGGCGGCGACGTGCAGAGACCCTGGCCCCGGCACTGAAAGCGCCGGTCTACTGTGCCCTCGCGGCACAAACCAGTGTTGAACGCCGGAGTGGCTACTGGCAATGGCTGACCCTGACGCTGTTGTTTGTTGCCTGGGCGGGAACCCTGCTGGCCGCCACCCGCCCCACCTGGATCGGCGACCCGGTCACATTGCCCAGCAGCGGGCGGGACCTGTTAATTGCCGTGGATATCTCTGGCAGTATGAAACAAACGGATATGCGGCTTGAAGGCGAAAGCGTAGACCGCCTGACCGTAGTCAAACAGGTTGTAGGGGAATTCGTTGAGCGACGCCAGGGGGATCGCCTGGGCCTGATTCTGTTTGGTACCCGCCCCTACCTGCAAACACCGTTGACCTTTGACCGGCAAACCATGAACACGCTTCTGAACGAGGCTCAGATTGGATTTGCAGGGGAAAGCACCGCCATCGGCGATGCCATCGGGCTGGCAGTCAAACGACTGCAATCCCGCCCGGAAAACCATCGCGTGTTGATACTGCTCACCGACGGTGCCAACTCCGCCGGTGAAGCGCAACCTCTGGAAGCGGCAGAGATCGCCGCCCGTGAGGGCATCACCATTTACACCATCGGCATCGGTGCCGAAGTCGTTGTGGAACGCAGTTTCTTTGGCTCCCGGCGAATCAACCCCTCTCGAGATCTTGATGAAACCACTCTGACCGCCATCGCCGATAAAACCGGGGGCCGCTATTTCCGCGCCCGCAACCCGGATGAATTGCAACAGATCTACGCGCAACTGGACCAGCTCGAACCCGTGGAACAGGAAGCGGAGACCCTGCGCCCCACCAAGGCATTGTTCTACTGGCCACTGGGTGTGGCTCTGCTCTGCAGCCTGTTACTGGCGCCGCTCACAGCACGAGGTGATTCATGATCCCGGTGCTGACAGATTTTCATTTGCTTAGACCCCTGTGGTTGCTGGCCATCCTGCCAGCCCTGCTGGCTGCATGGTGGTTATACAAGCAGGAGAAGAACACCGGCAGCTGGCAACAGGTGATCGCCCCGGAGCTGTTGCCATTCCTGGTAGATGGCACCACCGTTAAACAGCGTCGTTCCCTGGTAACAGGTGCGCTGATCGCCTGGCTGCTGGCGACAGTGGCTATGTCCGGCCCCACCTGGGAACGCACACCCCTGCCCGTGCATAAACAGGAAAATGCACTGGTCGTCCTGTTCGACCTCTCGCCATCAATGTTGGTGCAGGACCTGAAACCCAACCGCCTGACTAGGGCACGGCTGAAACTGATTGAGCTGCTTCAGCAGCGTAAGGAAGGAACCACCGGCCTTATCGCCTACGCGGCGGAAGCATTTGTCGTCAGCCCGTTAACCGACGACGCGGCAACTGTGGCAGCACTGGTACCGGCCCTGGACCCCAACATCATGCCTGGGCACGGCAGCAACATTGAGTCTGCCATTAACCAGGGCATTGAGCTGGCACTGAATGCCGGCCTCAACCAGGCTGACTTTCTGTTGATCACCGATGATGTCTCTGCCAGCGCACGGGATGAACTCTCATCACTGCTGGAGGAAATGGGTGAGTTCCGCCTTTCCGTGCTGGGCATCGGTACCGCTGAAGGTGCACCGATTCCTCTCCAAAACGGCGGATTTGCCAAGGACAATACAGGCGCTATCGTCATCCCCAGACTGGATGCCGCTGCTCTGGGTTCTTTGGCCAGCGGGCTGGGGGGGCGTTATTCCGGTCTCACCGCCGATGACAAGGATATTCGCTACCTCTCCGAAGGCTTTGCTGCAGAACACGGATCGGCCAGCAAACAACTGGAGAGAACCTACGACAGCTGGCACGACCTGGGCTACTGGCTGGTGTTACCACTGTTACCCATACTGCTACTGGCTTTCCGTCGTGGCGTATTCGCATCAATCCTGCTGTTGCCGCTGCTATCCGCCCCACAACCGGCCATGGCATTCGGCTGGGATGACCTGTGGCTGACCCAAGACCAACAGGCGGCGCGGGCATTAGCCGAGGGTGACGCTGAAAGCGCGCAACAAACATTTAAAGACCCCGACTGGAAGGCCGCTGCCGCCTATCGAAACGGTGACTTTGAAAACGCCGAAAGGCTCTATGGGGGAGACACCGCCAATGCGCACTACAATCGCGGCAATGCACTGGCAAAGGCAGGAAAACTTGATGAGGCACTGGAAAGTTATAAGCGGGCACTGTCATTGACACCCGACATGCCAGACGCCGAATTCAACCGCGACCTGGTGGAAAAACTGCTGGAACAGCAAAACAACTCGCCGCAAAACGACCAGCAGCAGAACAACGATAACCAGAACAATGATAGCCAGGAGCAGCAACAGGGATCGGACCAGCAGCAATCCCAGTCCGACCAACAAAATCAGTCCAGCGATCAGAATCAGGACGGCTCATCCAACCAGGACCAATCATCCTCTTCCAAGCAACAGTCTCAGGATAACCCCAGCGATACGGGTAAAAACCCCGACAAGCAACAGCAACCATCTCACGGGGAACAGCCTCAGGATGGAGAGCAACAAAGTGAGCAACAAGGCGAACAGGATAAAGAGCAGCAGGACGCCCAGCCACAACAGGAAGGTAGCGATCAACAGGGTGAACAGGAGGGTAAACAACAACCCGCCCAGGCTCAGGCAGCTACCGAGGGTGAAATGAGCGAGGAGGAAAAACAGGCCATGGAGCAGTGGTTGCGAAAAATCCCTGATGACCCAGGTGGCCTGTTACGCGAGAAATTCCGTTATGAAGCGGAGAAACGCCAGTATGAACAACGCCGCGGCATCAATCGACCCGGTAACTCAGAGCAGAGGTGGTAATAACCATGGCCTTCACGTTTAACCGTCAGCAGATCTGTCAGTGGATCGCCGCCGCCCTGTTACTCTTATCCAGTCTTGCCTGCCAGGCCGACAGCCTGACGGCCACTGCAGATCGCACCCAGCTGAGCCGAGGGGAAACCCTGGAATTACAGGTTCGCTTTGATGGCCAAACCACCAGCGACCCGGATTTTTCCGTGCTGGAAGAGGACTTTGAAATACTTAGTCAGAATCAGCAAAACCAGTTTTCCATTATCAATGGTACGACGGAGTCCTATACCCAGTGGGTGCTACAGCTGCTTCCGAAAAAAACCGGCAGCCTGCTGATCCCCCCCCTTGAGCTCAAGGGGGTACAAAGCAGTCCCATTCGACTTCAGGTCGCACCCCGTTCCAATACCAGTAACGGCAGTGAACCCATTTTCATGGAAACCGAGTTGAGCAAGTCGTCGGTGTTTGTCCAGGAACAGGTGCTACTGACCCTGAGACTCAACACATCGGTACCCCTATCCGGACTCAGTAGCGAAGAACTGATGATCAAAGATGCCGCCATGGTGAAAGTTGCGGAAAACCAGTACCAGAAGCAGAACAACGGCAAGCTGTACCAGGTGGTGGAACTGAAATACGCCCTGTTTCCCGAAGCCAGTGGCAAACTGGTTATCCCCCCGGTGCGTTTCAACGCCGTGATGGCGGACCGGCGTGATCGTTTTTCCGGTTCCTTTTTTGGCTCACGGGGTAAACCCGTGTTTTTGCTGTCTGATGAACAGCATATTGACGTCAAGCCCCGACCCGACAACTACGGTCCCGGAGACTGGCTACCCGCCCAGGGCCTGAGCCTCAGTGAAAGATGGAGTCGCCCGCTCGATGAACTGGTCGCTGGCGAGCCTGTCACCCGCACGATTCACCTCACAGCCCAGGGCCTGATGGACAGTCAGCTACCACCGCTAATTATCGATGCCGGTGATGGCTTCAAGGTTTACCCGGACCAGCCTCAGCTGGAAAATAATGTCGATCCCCAAGGGGTGATTGGATCACGGGTGGAATCGGTTGCTATCGTGCCTTCTCGTGCCGGGCAGATCACCCTGCCCCCGGTGAAAGTCCGCTGGTGGGATACCCGCAGTCAACAGATGAGGGAAACCCTGCTGGAATCACAAACCCTCACCGTCAAGCCAGCTCCGGGAACTGTTGCAACACCGGCAGACCCTGCTCCTTTGACCAGCGATATCGCAGTGACCAGTGACTCTGTTGAGCTTCATGAGAATTCGTCGGACAACCGGCTGTTGTGGATACTCGCTGCGACAAACCTGTTGTTGTCAGTTGCAGTCATTACCCTGCTGATCCTCTGGCGCGGCAGCCGCAAACAGGCTGCAACTGTCGTCAATCATGAGCCCAACCATGAAAAAGAATCAGCCCTGTTTAAAGACCTCTGCCAAAGCGCTAACAGTAAGGACCTCCCCGGTTTCCGCGAAGCGCTGTTAATCTGGGCCGGAAGCTTCTGGCAGCGCCCGGTGCAGAAGCTCAGTCAGGTCTCACAGCTGGCCAATGATGAGCAGGTTTCCCTCCTCCTGGAGGCACTGGACAAGTCTCTCTACAGCACAGCTGCTGATGATGAGGTCGACCTAAACAGGCTCTGCCAGCGGTTAAAGACTCTGCGTAAAACCCGTCCGGAGAAATCACCCAAGGGCACACCATTGGCCCCACTCTATGGTAGCCATACCTGAGAGCCTCCAATAAAACAGGGATAAAATGCCTAAAAATCGGGCATTTCTGACCACATTTGACCCGTATTTGTGCATCTTCTATCCAAGCGGGGATTCCCATACTGAAGATAAAGTTGTGGTCATTTTTTGTACGCCGATTCTTCCCATTCGCCCCTCGCCACTGAAGGGGCCTTCCAGTAGAATGAAATCAGCTGTTCCATCCAGAGCGCTGTTTATGCCCCACAAGCTCATTCCATTCCCCCTCTTCTCTTCTGCCATGAAAGGATTAACACTATGCGCCGAGTCGTCTTCAACCAAAAAGGTGGTGTAGGAAAGTCCAGCATCACCTGTAACCTGGCTGCCATTTGCGCAAACAACGGCAAAAAAACCCTGGTTGTGGATCTGGACCCTCAAGGCAATTCAACTCACTACTTGCTGGGTCAGGATGCCAAGCCTGACCTCACCATTGCCGATTATTTCGCCCAGACAGTGTCGTTCAATCTGTCCCCCAAAAAGCCCGCCGACTTCGTTATTAAGACGCCCTACGAAAACCTGTCTGTAATTGCCTCAGACCCGGAACTTGAGAGCATCGAACAGAAACTCGAGTCCCGTCACAAGATTTATAAATTACGGGACCTGCTGAACAAACTGGATGGCGAGTTCGACCATGTCTTTATTGACACCGCACCTGCCCTGAATTTTTACACCACTTCGGCACTGGTCTGTGCCGACAGTGTATTGATTCCCTTTGACTGCGATGCTTTCTCACGCCACGCCCTGTACAACATTCTCGAAGTCATTGGTGAAATGCGCGAAGACCACAACGACCGGCTTGAAGTGGAAGGCATTATCGCCAACCAGTTCCAGCCAAGGGCCAATCTGCCAAGTAAAATCATTAAGGAACTACTGGCAGAAAAACACCCAGTCTTGCCTGTTTACCTCAGTCAGTCAGTAAAAATGCGCGAGTCTCACCAGGCTTGTAAACCACTGATCTACTTCGCCCCGAGCCACGCCCTCACCAAGCAGTTTGTCGAGCTGCACGAGGTCATTAGTGGTGGTAAAAAAGCGGTAAAAAAAGCCGGAAAGAAAAAGAAAGAGACCGAAACAGCCTGAGCCACTGTTGAACGCAGATATGGCAAAAAAAAAGGAGAGCTGGACGCTCTCCTTAATAATGAACCCTTGAGATAGAGGGTTGAATGTCACTCATGCGTCTCAACGCTTTCAGCGTTTCAACGGCGGCCATTATCCTGCCATCGGTTAACAGGGCAGTTGATACCGATCAACTGGGTTACCTTTTTATCTCTCACAGACTCTTCGACGCGATCTCGTAGGTATCCCGGGACAACCCCGGTTCCGCCAGAACTCGCGCCAACTCTTCCCGCATCAGCGCCTGCCGTGTCAGATCATAACGTCGCCACTTGGTGAGAGGTGTCAGCTGGCGGGACGCAATCTGAGGGTTGAGCTTGTCCAGTGCAATAACGTTGTCTGCCAGGAAACGATAACCCTCTCCCGCTTCGTCGTGAAAGTTGATGAGATTACTATTACAGAACACGCCGATCAGGGAGCGCACCTTGTTGGGGTTGTGGAAGTCGAAGGCCGGGTGCTCCATCAACACTTTCACCCGCTCCAGACCACCGGGCAAAACACAGGCGGCCTGGGTTTGAAACCACTGGTTCAAAACCAGCGGCTCGTGTTGCCAGTCATTATAGAATTTATCCAGAGCCTGTTCCGAAAGAGGCCGTGCCTCTTCCCGTGGATCATTGACCAATCCGTTCAGGGCCGAGAGGCGATCCGTCATGTTATCGGCTTCCATAAACTGGGTGTGCATCAACGATAATGAATCGTCTGAGGCGCCATTCAACAGGTAACGCAGAGACAGGTTTTTGAGGCTGCGTTTGGCCACTGCAGCACCGGACATTTCGAAAACCTTTTCGCTGTTAGCGAGGTAGGTTGCGCGCCATGTATCTCTCAGTTCACGGCCAAGTTCGCGACACATAAAGCGCCGCACCTGGTGAATCGCTTCAACATCGATAACCTCCGCCAGTTCCGCCAGCAAATACTCGCTGGGCAACATTAGCACCAGGGCCTGCATGGCTTTGTCAGTATCTGTTTCGGCCAGAACTTTGGCAAAGGCTTCTACCAACCGCTGATCCAGCACTAGCGGGGTTCCTTCGCGATAATCTGTCACCAGCGCCTGCATCAGCTGTATCGACAGCTGTTGACCGGCATTCCAACGATTGAAGCCATCGCTGTCGTGACCCATCAGGAAGCTCAGCTGGTCCAGAGTGTAGGGGTAACTGAGTTTTACCGGTGCAGAAAAACCGCGCAACAGGGAGGGTACAGGGGCCTCGGTGATGCCCTCGAACACCACGGTCTGCTCTGGCTGGGTAATTTCCAGCACCTGGGTGGTGTTGCCCTTTGCATCCAGAGGCAGATCCCCTGACGGTGTAACCAAACCGACCGATACCGGTATATGGTATGGCTGTTTTTCCTGGCATTCAGGCGTGGGCGGACAAGACTGACTGAAATGCAGGCTGAATTGTTGCTGCTGCGGATCATAATCACTGGTCACCGACAAACGCGGCGTGCCCGCCTGGCGATACCAGTTCATAAACTGGGTAAAGTCCCGCTCGCTAACATCGGCCATGGCTGCCACGAAGTCCTCAATCGTCACGGCCTGACCATCGTGGCGTTCAAAATAGATATCCGTACCACGACGGAACAGCTCGGGCCCCAGCAGGGTGTGGATCATGCGCACCACTTCCGAACCCTTTTCATAAATCGTGGCGGTGTAAAAATTGGATATTTCCATGTAGTAGGCCGGTTGGACCGGGTGCGCGGTGGGGCCGCTATCTTCTGCAAACTGCACAGTGCGCAACATGTTCACGTCTTCAACGCGTTTCACCGTTGCTGAACCCATGTCGGCAGAAAACTGTGAGTCGCGAAATACGGTGAAACCCTCTTTCAGGCTCAGTTGAAACCAGTCTCGACAGGTGACACGGTTCCCAGACCAGTTGTGGAAATACTCGTGGGCCACTACCGCTTCAACGCGTTTAAAACCGTCATCGGTGGTAGTGGACGGGTGCGCCAGTACGCAGGAGGTGTTAAAAATATTTAACCCCTTGTTCTCCATGGCACCCATGTTGAAATCGTCCACGGCAACAATCATGTAGAGATCCAGATCGTATTCGCGACCATAAACCTCCTCATCCCAGACCATGGCATTTTTCAGAGAATCCATGGCGTGGCCGCATTTTTCAATATCCTTCTCTTCCACATACAGCTTTAAGGCCACATCACGGCCACTGCAGGTGGTGAAGCTGTCTTCTACCAGCGAAAGATCCCCGGCAACCAGGGCAAACAGGTAGGCCGGTTTCAGGAACGGGTCATGCCAGGTTGCCCAATGACGCCCATCATCAAGAGCACCCCAGTCGTGCAGGTTGCCGTTCGACAGCAACACCGGGCATTCCGATTTACTGGCCACCACGGTGGTGGTGAATTCCGACATCACATCCGGGCGATCGAGGTAGTAGGTGATTTTCCGGAAACCCTGCGCCTCGCACTGGGTGCAATACATGGTGCGCGACTTAAACAGGCCCTCAAGGGATGTGTTTTCCCTGGGGCGGATCAACACTTCAGAAGTCAGCGTAAAATTATCCGGTACCCGGTGAATCAGCAGCTCTTCCCCGTTGACCTCGTACTCGGCCTTCGACAGGGCACGGCCATCCACTGCCAGCTGTTGCAATTCAAGCTGCACACCGTGGAGGGACAGGCTTTTGCCCTGGTAGTTGCTCGCAGGATTGCGACGCATGGTCAGGTTGGCCAGCACCGTGGCATCTTTATCACCAATCTCCACCCGCAGCTCGGTCTTATCGATCAAAAAGCGCGGTACTTCGTAGTCTTTCAGGTAAATATTGCCCGGTTGGGCGTCTCTCATGGCCATCATCAGATTGCTACTTCCACGTGGTAAGCTGTGTATTTGCGGATATTAATCACGCCACTGTCCAGGATCAGGTACTGTCCCTTAATGCCCTGTAGTGTGCCCTCCACCACCGGGTTTTTGTCCATATTCAGACTGGCAACCTTGCTGGGATAATTCAGTACCGGGTAGTCGATATCCACCACGCTGGATTGCTCCAGACGCTGCAAGGACTGTATACCAAATTGCTCTTCCAGCTGACTGAGGGTTGTTTCACAACGGTCAAATAATTCGTCTCGTATAACGGGCAGCTCAACAGCTTCAATCTGGCCCTTCAACATGGTGCGCCAGTTGGTTTTATCGGCCACATACTGTTTCATCGCTGTCTCAACAAGGCCGGATTGTTGCCGGGTTTTCACCCGCATAATCGGCAAAGCCTGAACCGCACCCTGGTCGATCCATCGGGTAGGTAACTGGGATTCGCGGGTAATACCGACTTTCACCCCTGACGAGTTGGCCAGGTAGACAATATGGTCGACCATGCAGTGGCTATCTGCCCATTCAGGCTCACGACAGGTGCCCTCAAAATAGTGGCATTTTTCGGGACTGACGATACAGCTGTCGCACTGTGCCAGTTTGGCAAAACAGGGGTAACAGTAGCCCTGGTTAAAGCTTTTGTTACTGCGACGCCCGCAGTGAATGCAGTGAATCTCGCCGGTAAACGTCATACGGATAGATTCACCCAGCAACCCATTTAAAGGCAGACGTTCTTCATCCAACGGTAACTGGTACGTCACTTGGCCCGCCGGGTCCGGCGGCAGTGCCACCTTCATTTTCTGGAGATGCCCTGAATAATCAGCCACCGGCTACTCCTGCCATTTCAGGGGCTGGGGATCACTACCCTTCTTCTGTTTTGTGGCACAGGGTTCGGCCTTCTGCTTTGGCGCCACGTAGCCCACACGCTCCTCCTCGGACTTATGACGGGCATCGTAGGCAATAATGGCCTGCATGCTGTGCTCCCGCTGCTCCTTTGTCAGGCGCGAGCCATCGGGCCATTTGCCCGTCTCCACAGCACGTTTCAGGTTGTCGTAAATGTCGGGTGTGATCGCATCGATCAATTGTTGAAAATCCATGGACATCCTCGGTGTAACCTCGGTACAGATAGGCGCCAGCCAGTAGTGACAGCGCCAATGGGATAGTGTGAAAAACAGCTGACGATTATAGCAATTACTGCCGCTCTCCGCCGGATTCAACCTTGCCGGACCAGATGCCCAGCACCATGCCGCTCACCAGACCGGCAGCGTGGGCAGCATTGGCAATACTGCCTGACATCAGCAAATCGATGAGTCCGGTCATACCGACAAACAGCCACACCAGCATAAACACCAGCAGGCCGTTTGGCAGCGCCAGTATTGGTCGCGGGGCTACCTTATTGCGCATCCAGACATAACCTAGCAGGCCATAGACGACGCCTGACATGCCACCAAACAGCGAAGGTCCGCTCCAAAGGTATTGGGCAATATTGGAAGCCAACGCCATCAACAGCACCACCATTAATATGTGCATGCTTCCCGCCAAGGGTTCGACCCGACGCCCCAGCTCCCACATCCAGACACTGTTGAAGGCGACGTGAAAAATGCCGAAGTGGAGAAAGATAGGTGTAATCAATCGCCAATACTGCCCCTTAGCCATAGCCATGTCGGCGGTATCAAAACTGATGCTGTCGCCAAATAGCTCAAAATCCTGAAAGGTAAACCAGTGTATCAGGGGGAAGCCCCAATCCACGATGGCTGACCCCACAATGCTCAACAGTATAAGAACTACCACCACCGGCATTTTCTGCACTTGTTCCTTGAAACCCAACTGCGGCATGCCGGGAGGTGGTGGTGGTGGGTGATGAATGCTGTAATCCTGCAGCATCCTGACGACTTCCCGGACATCCTCTGAGGAAGCCACCCACAATTCCACCATGTCTCCGCGCTCGCGGACGCGAAAGCGAATACCCTGAGCCTCTAGCTGGTGGTAAAACTCAGTGATATCGTACTGGGATGGAATGTCCGCAATCTGGACCCATTCTGGCTGTTGCTCTGTCATTGCGTCAGCGGTTCCGCTCCGAAATACCTAGGCGACTACCCCAGCCCAGTTTGGTGCGACAGGTTTCGTAGAAATCATGCCCAACGGGATGAATCAATTGAATCTGCTGGGCCATCTTGTGAATCCGGATCGTGTCTCCCGGCTCTGACTGAATATCATTCTGGCCGTCACAGGTCACCAAAGGATGAAGTTCGTTGCGAGAACCCACCCGAATCTCAATATCACTGTTGCCACCGACCACGATGGGACGGCTGGACAGCGTGTGCGGATTCATAGGTACCAGCCCAATCGCATCCAGGTTGGGATGCATGATCGGGCCGCCCCCTGACAGGGCGTAAGCTGTAGAACCGGTGGGGGTAGAAACAATCAAGCCGTCGGAACGCTGGCTATAGACAAACTGCTCATCGATATACAGCTCAAACTCCATCATCCGCACAGATTTTCCCGGGTGCAGTACCACGTCGTTGAGAGCGCTGCCAGTACCAATCACCTGTCCAGAACGCCTGATAGACACTTCTAGAAGAAAGCGGCTGGAGATTATGAATTCCCCGGAAAGTACACGCTTGACCTGCTCTTCCATTTCGTGGGGCAGGATGTCGGTGAGAAAACCCAGTCGACCGCGGTTCACTCCCAGCAGGGGCACGTTGTGCTGTACCAGGTTACGGGCGGCACTCAGCATACTGCCGTCGCCTCCCACCATAATCACCAGGTCCAGTGGTACATCCAGCTTGCCGCATTCAAACACCGGCAACTCGGTGTTGCCGACAAACCGCGCGGTATTGATCTCAAGAATCACCGTGTAACCAGCTTCACCGAGATAGCTGATAAGCCGCTTGATGGAGTCACCGATTTCCGGTGTCTCAATATTGGAAACCAGCGCAATCCGCTTGAAATCAGTCATGAAGTTATCTGAATAGCCCAAAAAAGTATCGGATCATTATATACCAACAGTTTCTACAACTACGCTCAAAGAAGCTGCTGCCGGTTATCTCAGCATAATCGTGGACAAAAGAGCTCATATCGAACAAGACACTCGCAACCCTGAGTATCATTCTGGGAACCTGGCCTAACCTAACCGTTGAGCAGATCAATACGTTATCCCTTGAGGCAGATCCGATTCGGGCCGCCATCCTGGCAGCCTATGACGCTGATCCCGTCCTAGACCCACTCTTCCATCAGGGTGGCATAGGACTCGTCGTCCGGGATCTGCCGGGGCGGGTGCTTGCAGAAGAACGCGGAAGGAATCTCGATAATGCCTCCCATGTTCCGTTCCAGGGCAACCTTGGCGCAGCGGATGGTATCAATGGCCACGCCGGCGGAGTTGGGGGAATCTTCCACGGACAACCGCAATTCCAGGTTCATCGCCACGTCGCCAAACAATTTGCCCTCCATGCGGATAAAACAGACCTTATTGTCGTTCTGCCAGGGCACGTAATCACTGGGGCCAACATGGATGTTTTCGGCTTCCAGTCGCTGGGGAATAGCCGCCTGCACGGCCTCCGTCTTGGATTCTTTCTTCGAGGCCAGACGCTCCCGATTCAACATGTTGAGAAAATCGGTGTTGCCACCGGTGTTGAGCTGATAGGTGCGCTCCAGCTTCACGCCGCGCTTCTTGAACAGGTTGCCCAGGGTGCGGTGCACGATGGTCGCGCCCAATTGCGCCTTGATATCATCACCGATGATAGGAATATGGCGCGCCTCGAAGCGCTGCGCCCATTCGGGATTGCTGGCAATAAACACTGGGATGTTGTTGACGAATGCGCAACCCGCTTCCAGGGCGCATTCAGCGTAAAACTCAGTGGCTTTCTGGGAGCCAACCGGCAGGTAATTCATAAGGACATCCACCCCGGCCTTTTTCAATTGGTCTACCACGTCGGCCTGGCTGGGTTCCGCTTCCGATGACAACAGGAATGTGCGGTCATCACCGAAATTGGCCATGTGTTCGGAGTAACCGTCAAGCACCTTACCCATGGATACCTTGACGCCACTGGCGGGCAAGTCGCCACAGAACACTGTGGTGCAATTGGGAAGGGCGAAGACCGCTTCGTTGACATCCACTCCCACTTTGCGTTTGTCGATATCAAATGCCGCCACCACCTCAATATCTCCAGGCTGGTAACCGCCAATTTCATAGTTGAGGAGACCAATACATTCCTCTGCACCCCTGTCACGGTAATAATGGATTCCCTGAATCAGGGAACTGGCACAGTTGCCCACGCCAATGACAGCAATTCTGATGTTCTTTCTTTCCACGACGACTCCTTAGCAAGCCCCACAAGGTCCACAAAAACTGGCAACAAAAAAAGGTTACTGACTTTTCAACAAACCGCCCCTGGCCGCAAACACCAGATAGCGGTGCAGGGGGTAATTAATAAGCAGGGCAACAGTCAGAGCGACAAGAACCCGGGCAGGAAAATATGCCAATGCTGTATGGGCCACCATAAGCACCACACCATAGGCATTGACTAGAGCAGAAACCAGGCACACAGACATATAGGTGCCCATCTGCCACAGCAACCTGTCTCCGGCAACACGGAAACTCCAGTAGCGATTAAGCGTAAAGTTCACCATGCCACCGACCATGGGGCCAAGGGCAACCGCAATGGCCAACGGCAACCCAAGGAGCTGGTAACAGAACACCATAACTGCGAAATCCACAGCTGTGGCCAGCATCGCAGCGAACTGGGCGCGGTAAAACATCAGCCCACGTTCCCAGCAGAGAGGAACAGTGAACGAAAGCGCATCAGGGCGGACCAGTTTGTCAGAACTGCCAATAGCCATACCACCACCAGCAATGGCGAAAGACCTTCAGATCCCGGATAAAAAGTACTGGCGACCAGTGCCAGCAACAGGTAAACGTACCGCTCAGTGCGCTTCATGGCACCGCGTGGCACGCGCACCGCAATTGCCTCAGCTTTGGCCGTGGTGTAACTGATCATAAACGAACCGTGGATTGCCAGCAGACTGGCGGACAAACTCATCACATCATGTCGAAAATAGAGGGCGCAACCGGCCAACAAAAAGAAATCCACATAGCGATCGATCGTAGAGTCCAATACCACACCGGAAGCATCACTTTTTCCCGACAGGCGCGCCAGCATGCCATCAAGCATATCTGTCATGCCGGCAACAATCGCCACACAGAAGGCATAACCAAAGTGGCCAGAGGCGATACACAGACCGGCCACAAGACCAAAAAACACCGAACTCAGGGTCACCTGGTTGGGTGTGATGGAGAGCCTTGCCAAAAGGCGGGCCACAGGCTCCATCCCCCAAACAGCAAAATTCATTACCGCCTTGCCGAGCAGCACACTGCCCCCCTGGCGATCAACCCGCTCGTAGTGTTTAAAATCACCGTTTAAATATCCCCTGACGACATACACCAGCCCCAGTAACAGGACCAGTCCGAAGAGGATAAAAACGCTAAGAGACTCACTATTCATAGCTACCGCGAAATATTAAACTGCGCTCGTTTTATTGTATTAACACGGCCAAAACTATAACAAGAGCCACATGCTAAAGTATTCGCTCAAGGCGACTGCCCTATTTCCTATCACCATCTACCGCGGCTGTCAGTGGCTGTCCTCCCGCGCCTGGCGGAGACACACTAACGATTATTATAAAAAGGCGACAGCGCTCATCCTATATCTTTTTGGCGGTCTGCCACTAACCGTATTTGTACTTCTGGAACTGGTCATCTTCGCCAATGCACGGCTGATGGCCGACCCACTAGAACCTGTCATTTCCCTGCCGGAGTTGGCCACGGGGCACTTCAACCGAATCAAACTGCCGGGATACATGCCAAATCCCGCACCACAAGATGTTCAGCTGGCTGACATATCTCGGGAACACCGTTATCAGCAGCTATTGGAAACCTTCAGCCCCACTATCATCCAGAAAATCGGCCACCAACCACTGTGGGACGTTCCCACCGATATCTTCTTCGATAGCGACACCGACCCACGCAATAACGTAGACAACGCCCTGGCCCGGGGAACACTGCCCAGCGTGGTTTACGGGGAAGTCATCGCCGAGACTGACGACTCCTACTACCTGGCCTACATGCTGTACCACATCAAGGATTACGACTCTCCACTGCGTGAGGCCCTCTCCAACATGACCTATCACGATAGCGATAACGAGGGTCTGCAACTGCGGGTCGACAAGGCTTCCATGAAGGTGGCCCTGGTGGAAACCTGGTTCCACAACCGCTTTTTTCTATGTAACAGTCATGGTGAATCCAGCGGCACGGAGCCGATCCAGTCCCGTGCGCTGTTCGAGGACGACAACCATGTCATCATCTACACTCAGGCAATGGGGCACGGCATTCGCTGCGCCGAAGAACGCGATTTCCTCAAGCTGGCTACGCATACCAAAATCCTGCGCCACAACAGCAGGCATACGCATCGTGAACAGCTACGTGTGGATGGTATAAGTCAATTCTCCATCAGTTACCGACTCGCCTCCCTAAAGCCCTGGTACGAAATGGCGCGTAACTTTCGGCCCTCAGGCAAAGGCAAGCAAAGCCTGTTTGAAGACTCCCTAGTTATAGGTACTGACAGTCTGGGACGACAAGTGCAGGTTGGTAAGTATATTGCCGGCAGGGATTTTGATCGTCGCGGCTGGTCCCGGCCCAAACCGCCATGGTCCTGGGACGACCGCTGGGATGATATTCCGGTGGGAACCTGGCACCTCGACCCGGCCCGGGCATTCAGCAGCCATACCGGAGAGAAGCTATCCGATAATTACCTCTACAATGCCCCTGCCAGCATGATGCTCGACCAGCGGAGGGACACGTCCAAATACGGCGTTACCCCATCAAATATAAACAGCGGTCGCCATAGCAACCTTGCTCATCAATCAGCGCCACAGAAGTCTCACGCGAATCGCGAAACATCGAAAATCAATCTCCAGGTAAAAAAATACATCAACCGCCTGATTAACTCCCTTGGTTGACGTTACTGACCGGTGGCAGCAGGCAGACCGCCTATACTCTCATTCATGACGACCCAACCCAATCTGTTGCGCAACCTCTCCCTGGTCGAGATCAGTTTTTACGGCATTGGCACTATTCTCGGTGCAGGCATATACGTTCTGCTCGGCGCCGTCATCGCAAAAAGCGGGGCCATGACACCCTGGGCCTTCATGCTCGCAGCCGTTGTCGTCTGTTTCAGCGCCTATTCCTATGCTCAGATGGCACGACGCTTCCCCCGCAGTGCCGGAGAGGCGGTCTACATTCAGGAAGGATTGCGGTGCAAACAGCTGGCTACCCTGGCGGGATTCGCTATCTCTCTGGGAGGCATTGTCTCCGCCGCGACCATGGCCCGGGGTTTTAACAGTTATTTCAGTGTCCTTATCAACACCCCCGAGGGATTAACCATCAGCCTGTTGGTAGCGACTCTGGTCGGCATTGCCGCCTGGGGAGTTAAGCAATCGGTGACTCTGGCGATACTGACCACACTGCTGGAAATCGCCGGTTTGTTTCTGGTGATCATTGTCAGTAGCGATGAACTCAGCCGGGGCGGGATAGACTGGACCGTGATGGTGCCACCCCTGACATTGCCTGCTTTCTCCGCCATTGCCAGTGGTGCCTTTCTGGCTTTCTTTGCCTTTATCGGCTTTGAAGACATGGTCAACATGGCCGAGGAGGTCAAACACCCCGAACGCAACCTGCCCTGGGGTATCGCCATTGCAGTTGCAACCACCACCCTGCTTTATGCCGCTATCGCCATTATTGCCCTGTCCACCATACCGATGAGAGAGATCGCCGGATCAGAGGCACCCCTGGCGTTGTTAATTGAGCACAACAGCACTCTACCTGTCAGTTCTATGGCTTTAATCAGCCTGGTCGCCATCATCAATGGTGCGCTGATACAAATTGTCATGGTCTCCCGGGTACTCTATGGGATGGCGCGGCGAAACCTCGCCCCGGCTTTTCTCGGCACAGTTCATCCCAGAACCAGAACACCTATACCGGCAACCCTGTTTGCCGGCTTACTGGTGTTGAGCTTCGCCCTGTGGTTGCCGGTAACCACCCTCGCCGCCACCACCAGCGCCCTGATCCTGTTGGTATTTACACTGGTGAATCTGGCGTTATTGTTTTTAAACTACAGGGAAGGAAAACGGCGACCACTGCAGCTGGCCATACCATTCATGGGCACCCTGCTGTGCAGTGGTTTCCTGTTCGTCCAGTTATGGAGCCAATGATGCCATTACCCACAGACATGCAGTGTATTGAAATCAGCTCACCAGGGCCCGCCGATGTCCTGCACCCGGTGAGACGGCCACTGCCTGTTCCCGGTGATGATGAGGTGTTGATTCGGGTCATCGCCGCCGGCATCAACCGGCCCGATATCCTACAGCGACAGGGCCTTTACCCGCCGCCACCCGGCGCCCCGGATCTTCCCGGCCTGGAAGTCTCCGGCGAAATTGTTTCCGTTGGCAATCATGAAAGTCGTTGGCAGGTTGGACAACAGGTCTGCGCGCTGCTGAGCGGCGGCGGTTATGCTGAATATGCCGTTGCCCATGAAGAGCTGTGTCTTCCTATTCCCGCTCCATTCACAGCCATACAGGCAGCGGCCATACCGGAAACGTTTTTCACCGTCTGGAGCAACCTGTTCCTCCACAACACCCTCAAGGCCGGGGAGAGCCTGCTCGTGCAGGGTGGCAGTAGCGGCATTGGCACCACCGCCATACAGCTAGCCAATGCGATGAACCATCGTGTGTTCGTTACGGCCGGAAGCCAGGAAAAGTGTCAGCATTGTCTGGAACTGGGTGCAGAAAGGGCTATCAATTACCGAGATGAAGACTTTGTATCAGAGGTCAAGGCGTTGACCGATGGCACGGGTGTCGACGTCATCCTCGACATGGTGGGTGGCGACTATGTACAGAGAAATATCCGTGCTGCCGCCTTTCGCGGTCGTATCATTTCCCTGGCATTTCTAAAGGGTTCAAAAGTCGAAGTGGATTTGATGCCCATGATGTTAAAACAGCTGGTGCTCACAGGTTCTACACTGCGTTCACGCCCGGTATCCGAGAAAGCGGAAATTGCCCGCTCCCTGCTGGATAAGGTGTGGCCTTTACTGGACAATGGCGTCATAGCACCGGTGATTCATCGCACCTTTCCACTACACAGGGCCAATGAGGCCCACCGCCTGGTGGAGAGCAGCGAACACATCGGCAAAATCGTACTCACTGCAAACTGACACCTGGAGCCCCATGAGCAAGGACACCCGACTGGTTTACTCCACGGAAACCGGCAGGATCAATACGACTGAACCAGAACCTGCCCGAGACAAGGGCGACGGTATCGTTCGCATTCGACGGGAAACCAGTGGCAGAAAAGGCAAGGGAGTGACCACCATCAGCGGCCTCGATATGAACAATGATTCGCTGAAACAACTGGCAAAACAACTCAAGCAATTATGCGGCACCGGTGGCTCGGTAAAGGATGGCATCATTGAAATCCAGGGGGACCACCGGGAGAAAATCCGCGAGGCACTCACACAGCAGGGCCACACCGTTAAGCTCGCCGGAAGTTGAACATGACAACCACCGCCCCTTTCGGCTGCTGGGCTTCACCGATCGTACCGGAACTACTGACAAACGGCTTGCCCGGTTACGCGTTTCCACAGTTTGATAACGGCAACCTCTACTGGCTGGAAACTCGTCCCTGGGAAAATGGCCGTTCGGTGGTGGTCCGCCGCCGGGCAGACGGGGCCATCGAGGACGCCCTTCCCGCCCCACTGAGCTGTCGCAGCAAGGTTCACGAGTACGGTGGATCTCCCTACATCGTCAGCGGCAATGTGATGTATTTTTGTCTCTACGATGATCAACGGGTCTACGCCCTGACACTCGATGACCCTGAAGCCCTGCCGCAACCCATCACCCCGGATGCCAAATACTGTTTTGCCGATTTCTGTGTCGATCAGACTCGGCAGCGCCTGATCTGCGTAATGGAAGACCACAGTCAGTCCGGTGAACCACAAAACCTGGTTGCCGCTATCCCCCTGAGCGGGGATATGGCCCTGCAACGGCTGTGTGAAGGCGAGGATTTTTACGCCTACCCCAAGCTCGATAACAACGGCCAACAACTCTGCTGGATAAGCTGGAACCATCCCGATATGCCTTGGGACAATACCCGCCTGTGGCTATCCACCCTGGACAATGACGGCCTTCCGGGAACACCTGAATTGATCGCAGGCCAGGGCGATGAGTCAGTCACCCAGCCACGCTGGTCCCCGGATAACCACCTGCATTTTGTCTCTGACCGGAACAACTGGTGGAACCTCTATCGCCTTGGGGACACACACCAGATTGAAGCATTGCTTCCCATGTCGGCGGAGTTTGCCACCCCGCTGTGGACACTGGGTATGTCCAACTACGACTTTTT
>JALRJN010000026.1 GCA_023261185.1 Porticoccus sp. | reverse complement strand
CATCGCCATTAAATAACCATGATCGACTTTGCCCCACTGATCGCCAAACTGGCCGAAGGCCCCCTCGCACCCTGGGCGGAATTACTACCGCAACAGGTCGCCGACGGCATGGCCGTGGAGCGCTGGGGCGACCTGCCAGGTTGGCAGGCGGTGCTGGAACAATTACCAGCTCTGCTGCCATCCCACATCGATCTGAAAGACAGCGTGACCATTGGCGTCAACGCCGACTGCGACGACGCTACCCGAAAGCAACTGCGCGAAGTGCTAATGGGACTGCACCCCTGGCGCAAAGGCCCATACAACCTGTTCGGACTGCACCTGGACACCGAGTGGCGCTCTGACTGGAAATGGGACCGGGTGGCACCACACCTGGCGCCCCTCAAAGACCGGCTGGTGCTGGATGTGGGCTGCGGCAACGGCTACCACTGCTGGCGCATGTTGGGCGAAGGTGCCCAGCGGGTGATCGGCATCGACCCATCCTGTAAATTCGTGCACCAGTTCTACGCCATGAAGCACTTCATTGGCGACTGCCCGGCGGATGTGCTGCCGGTGGGGATCGAGCAGTTGCCGGAGGGTTTGCAGGCCTTTGATACGGTGTTTTCCATGGGCGTTTTTTACCACCGTCGCGCCCCCATGGATCACCTGCGGGAACTGAAAGACTGCCTGCGCCCTGGCGGACAGCTGGTACTGGAAACGCTGGTCATCGAAGGGGGATTGGGGGAAGTGCTGGTGCCCGAGGGACGCTACGCCAAGATGCGCAATGTCTGGTTTCTGCCGAGCCCGGATACCATGCTGTCCTGGCTGCGCAAATGTGGCTTTGCCAATCCGCGCATGGTGGACTTCACCCCCACCACCGTGGAAGAACAGCGACCGACCGAGTGGATGACCTTTGAGTCGCTGCCAGATTTTCTCGACCCGGCGGACCATAGCCGGACTATTGAAGGCCATCCGGGGCCGATTAGAGCGGTATTCCTGGCTGAATCTTGAAGAAGAAACGATGGCTGGCGATCAGTCGTCCAGTTCGATCACGGGGGTATCGAGCCCAAACTCAGCGTGAATCTGCACGCACCAGCGGTTAAGGCGCTCGGCAGTCTGATCGGGCTGCTGGTCCTCATCAATGGCCAGCCCCACAAACAGGCCCTGACCCGGAATCTCAGCTTTGGATGCATCGTAATCGTAGCCCTGGGTAGGCCAGTGGCCAATAATGCGATCCGCGCTGCGTTCCACCACATCATGAAGCATGCCCATGGCATCGAGAAAAAAATCACCGTAACCAAACTGGTCGCCGAGGCCAATAAAGGCCACGGTTTTACCAGAAAAGTCGAGGGCTTCCACATCCTCCCAGAAATCCTCCCAATCGGACTGAATCTGACCGAAGTCCCAGGTGGGGATACCGAGAATCAGCTTGTCATAGTCCAGGAACTCCAACTGCGTGACTTCGCCGATATCGTGGATGTCCACCACGTCCTCACCCAGTCGGCGCGCAATGCGATGTGCAACGGACTCGGTGTTGCCCTCGTCACTGCCGAAAAACAAGCCAATTTTGCTGGATACTGTGGTCACTAAAGCCCCTGGATAGAATGCCACTGAAAAAATCAGCGCGAATTTTCCCAGCTTAGGTATCTGGAAACAACTGCCGGAGAACAGAAAATTTGGCGACACAACCCGCGGAAGCAGGCTCCACAATCTACTTATTCAAAAATAGCGGCTGAGTTGCAGTTGGATGTAGTCATCCCGACTAAACGAGTAGAGTGGCTCATCCTGTTCCGCATTGGTGATGGTCCGCAGGCGCAGCTCCAGAGAAATACTGTCACCAAAACGCCGCTCGGCTTCTATGTTAAAGAATGTTTCCGAGGTTTTTTTATCGACCACCGCGCCCACCAGAATGGCGGTATCCTGCGGATCGTTTAAGGACCAGCGAACGCCCATAAACACATCATTGTCCGCAGTGGATACCGGCTCCAGAGAAGAGCGCTCATCGTATTGATATTCCAGCAAAATACCGATATCGGCATCGGTCTCATTCACCTGGTAAAAGGTGTATTCAAACCCCGCAACACCGGCCGCAAAGGTTTCATCAAAGCCATCCCTGACGATAGCCTCCAGCTTCCACAACCAGGCATCTCTGGTGTATTGCAGGTCGAGCCCCACCTGATCAATCTGATCATAAAAGGGCTTCAGCTCACGACCATTGTCGGCAAGCAACAACCTGGGTTCACGGCTGGTACCGCGGAAATAATAAAGGCCTATGTCCACGTCGCCAAAGTAGTGACTGTAGCGCAGCGCAACATCCACATGCTTTTCTTTAGCACCGGATTCATAGTCAGCATCATCCCAATCGACGGGCAAGGGGGAGCGAAAGCGGCCATCCAGACCGGGAAATGTACGTTCCCTGAAGTAGGGAAGCAGGTAGACATTAAGCAATCCCCAGTCTTTCTGCACAGCCAGATTGACCATGGGTTGCCCCAGCTTGTCTTCCTGATCGATGTCTTCGACCAGGTCAGTCTGGTTGACGATATCTACTAGGTGAACCGATTCTGTCACGCCCCAGAAAACCTTGTTGAAACCGACCAGAACTTCAAATTGATCGCCCTCAAAAGCCCAATAGGCTTCGCGAAGATCAAGGTGACGTCGCTCCTCGTCGTTTTCATCCCAACGGGCAAAGGGGATAAACGACGCCCTTTGATCACCGTCTTCACTGCGCCAGCGAGCTTCCCATTCTGCCGAGACGGACACCTCTAAATCACTGCTGTTTTGTCCGGGCCACAAGGCGTCTTGAGAGAAACCCCGCAACTGCAGTGCAGTATTCCCGGAAAAATCCAACTCAGAATCGTCTGCAAGCGTATGACTGGCAACAATGGCCAGCATCAGCGCAGGAAACAAACCCGACATCGACGTACGAACGCTGTTTTTTAAATCCATCATCGCAAACGGGACAAACGGCCTTTTACAAAATCGTTGTCGGTTAATCCGACGCCAAATTGATACTCACCGTAAATTAAATCTGTACTTTTATTGGTCTGAATATTTTTCATCACAAGACGGTG
>JALRJN010000020.1 GCA_023261185.1 Porticoccus sp. | reverse complement strand
TGACCACTGATATTGAGGGTTGGGACGACGGTGAAAGTGACACCGAGAACTTCATCTTCACCGTCAGCGATGGCGACGATGCGGATGTGACCCAGCCTTACGCCGTACTGATCAGTGGTGCTAACGACGCGCCAGTTGCCAAAGCCGATACTAACTTTGTTGATGAAGGTATCGATGGTGCGGATGCAGTTGTCATTACTGGGAACGTGATCATTGGTGAAGACCATGGGTCTGATGCCGCGAATTCAAACAATGGCAGTGAAGCCTATGCTGATGTTGCTGATACAGATGTGGATAGCTCTTCTCTGCAGGTGGTTCGTGTAAATGGAGTTGGTAGCACTTCTGGTGATGGAGTTAATCCAATTGCTGATGGAACGCAAATCATAGGTTCACATGGTATTTTGACAATTAATGCCGATGGCTCTTATAGCTATGATCTGAAGGATGATAGCTCTTTCCTGGATGCACTGAATATAGGTGATGAAACTAACGATATCTTCATATACACCGTATCGGATGGAGTGTTAACGTCTACAACATCTTTGATTATCACTATCAATGGCCAGGATGATCCGACTCAGCTGGAACTGGCCAAAGATGTCTGGTTGCCAGCTGATCCCGGTCAGCTTCCGGCAGAATATACCGATGGCTATCCGCTGAATATCAGTGTGTACGATGTGGATACTGATCTGACCATTACCTTTACTGACCTGGTGACGGCGACAGTGAACCAGGCAGCGGAAGGCGAGCCGGATAACTTCGTCTCTATCGGTAAAGTAGTCTACTGGGATGGTGATTCCTGGGAAGATGTGGCTCTGAATCAGGAGTTTAACTTGGCTGCAGGTGAAACTCTTCCTGAGTTCCGGTTTGTGGCCAATCCAGATCTGGATATCAATTTCATTACGACAGAGATTGCAGACCTGATTACATACACGGTGACAGGCGAAGGTGTAGACGAAACGGCCAACGTGACATTGCATGCGCTGCCGCCAAATGATTTGCCGCAACAGTCTTCGCAGGTTGGCGATGGTAGTTCACCTCTTACTTCAGGTAATGACCAAGAATCTGTATTGGTGCTTGAGCAGGCGTTAGTGAATAGTATCAATGCTGACCCTTACAATGGGTCGGTCACCCTGTATACCGATTTTCAACAGTCGCCATTTACTGTGCCGATTGATGTTGGTTCCCAGGATGGCGTACAGCTGGAGCAGGAGGTCACTGCAACTATTATCATCAACGGTATTGAATTTATCGTCCATCAAGGGACTGGTGACGGTGGCGCGGATACTGACTTTTGGCAATATGATTCTAATACGGGTCTGATGACAGGTTCTGTCAGTTACGATCTTATTCTGCGTGCTGATGACGATACTGTAAGCTTGGCAGAATATCTTACTGATAATCCACCTTCAGCGGGTGATAACTGGACTGTTGTCTATAACGATGACGACGGCGGCAATTACCAGGCCCGTTTCGTGCAGTTCGATTTCAGTCTGGATGATCCGGGTGATCTGGGCGTTACAGCGGTTGGCACCGATGATCCCAACTTAATGTTCGGCTCGAATAATGGCGATGATCTGACCGGTGGCGCCGCTGACGATATCCTGATTGGCCGTGATGGTGATGACATTCTTGCCGGACTGGGTGGCAGCGATTCCATCGTGGGTGGTGCAGGTATAGACAGCATCAATGGTGGTGCTGGGTCCGATATACTAACTGGCGGAACTGAAGCCGACATTTTTATCTGGAATCTTGGTGATACAGGTACGGATACTGTTACTGATTTCAATAGATCTGATGGTGGTGTGTATAACCCTGCTGAGGGTGACGTATTGGATCTGTCAGCATTGCTTGTTGGTGAAGATTCAACTGACTTGGTTGACTTGGCTAATTTCATTGATGTTACCGAGTCTGGAGGCAATACGACCATTAAGATAGACGTTGATGGTTCTAATGACTTTGTAAGCCCAGATCAGGAAATTGTGCTAACTGGTGTTACAGGTGTAACTCTTGAGAGCTTGGTTGTGACAGATGGCAGTATCGTTACAAACTAGCATGTTAAGTACAAAACAAGAAAAGCCCCGGTCTTCCGGGGCTTTTTTTATGGCCATGATTTTAAACAAACGGAATATTTCAGCGCTGATAAATCACAACATTTCTTCCTGAATTCGCGTGTTCAGGTCTTTCCATAGGCTGAGCTGGTCGGGTTTGCCTGCTTTTAGCTGTTCATTACGGGTGCGGGCTAGCCACAGGTTGTTGGCATTAAAACTGTATATGGGTCGCAGGTCCGTTCGTTCGTTGGCTGGCAGTATGCGTTTGTTGATGTTGTCCAGAATCAAAGGGGTAGCGCTGGGATTTTCGTAATAGGCGAGAACCATATGTGCCTGGTTGAACAGGGTAGCTTTAACGTAGGTGATCCGCAGTTTAGAAACATCCAGGCCCATTTCTTTCAGGGTGAAATATTTGGCGATGGAGAAATCCTCACAATCCCCCGCATCTTGGGCAAGGAATTCCAGTGGTGTTGCCCAGTAATCGTTTTGATTCCAGAGGTCGATATCGTTAACAAAGCGTGCCTGGTTAAAGAAATCATTCACCGCGTTGAGTCTTTCCATGTCCTGGCTTCGCTGGTGTTGGTGGATCATGCTTTGCCAGTGCTGGATACGGATTTCTGCCGTAGGGCCGTATTTGATACGTATTTTTGCCAGCATTCGGTCGCTGATACCAAAATGTTGGGCTGTTGCTGAAAAAAATAGGGCGAGAAAAATAACAGGAAGCCAAGAAGCTCCTTTTGCCTGCCGTTTTTTTTGCCTGAAATTTTTCAACTTATCGCTTCTTTTGAGACGTTGTCGTGTCATTAAAAAGTCGATTTGATCTTATCATGAACCCCTTTATCTCAGTGGCTTTCAGCCTGCGCAAACTGTGACCCAGTGCTTAATTGGCAAGTGAACGGGATTCCATTAGACTCGTTAACACACAATGTATAAGGAAAAACGACGTGACCCTGTTTCGTCAGTTGATTGTTGCAATTTTATTGCTGTTCATTTGCCTCTACGCGGGAAATACGGTCGTCAGTCTTCGCAATAATCAGCAGCTGGTGGCGGATCAAATGCACGTCCACGCTCAGGACACGGCAACGTCGCTTGGTTTATCGATGACGCAGGCCGCTAAGGATAAGGATATCGCCACGCTCGATACGATGTTCAACGCTGTATCAGATAGCGGTTACTATCAACGTATCTATTTTGAAGACCTCGATGGCAAGGTGTTGATCGACAGGTCATTTCCCGTATCTATTGAGGGCGTTCCTCCCTGGTTTATTTCATTTATCTCTCTGCCCGAGGCGCTGGGCAGGGCAGAGGTGGCTTCTGGCTGGGCTCGTCTGGGTGACGTCTATGTGGTCAGCAACCCCGGCCAGGCGTATATGAAACTCTGGCAGGTAACCACTTCCCAGCTAACCTGGTTTGCCTCGATTACTCTGGGTGTTTGCCTGCTGGCTTATGTTGCTCTGAAATGGTTGTTGGTTCCCTTGACTCGTCTTGAGCAGCAGGCCAACGAGATCTGTGAAAGACATTTTGTGGTCCAGGAAACCGTTCCAAAAACCCGTGAGCTGGCAAGAGTTGTGGAAGCCATGAACCGCATGGCCAAGACTTTAAAGCACATTTTTGATGATCAGCTTGAGTTGATAGGGCGGTTGCAGAAACAGTCTTATCAGGATGATGTAACGGGTCTTTCCAACCGTGTGGACTTTGATAACCGCATGAAAAGCTATGCAGATGACCAGGAGGGTGGTGTGCATACGGGCGCATTGGCCATTCTGGCAATCAATGATTTTGCCAGTGTGAATGATTATGCGGGCCGTGGTGAGGGCAATGCGATACTGAAGGCTGTAGGTGAGCAGCTGACGGAGGCATTGAGTTCCCACAGCCGGGCTCTGGTGGCGAGGCGCCAGGGGCCGGAATTTTCCATTTTTATCCCCGATGTAGCCCCTTCAGAAGGTGTTGCGGTAGCCGGGCATCTATTTGATAGCCTGCAGGGGGGGAGCTGGCTTAACAATCAGAAGTATCCTCTTCGCTTTCATATGGGGTACACCTATAGCAGTAACGTCAGTGATGTCCCGGAGATGTTGAGTGAGGCAAATATCGCCTTGTGCCAGGCCAGAATGGGCAAGGGCAGTCACTGGATGCAATTTGCGGATGTTTCTGACGGGGAAGTGCCAGTACTCGGTAAGCCCCTGAATGACTGGGAAAGCTACCTTCGCCAGGCTGTTGAAAACAGGCTTGTGGCCCTGCATTTTCAACCGATATACACCACGAAAGATCGCTCACTGGTGGCAAACGAAGTCTTTGTGCGCTTCCTTCAGGGTAGCGATCTGTTATCCGCCGGGGTGGTGATTCCCATTGCTGAACGTTTGGGATTGATGCCAAAACTGGATCAGTTGGTGCTGGAGTCGCTGGCATCGGCTCATCGCCAGGATGGTCTTGATGGCAAGCTGTGCGTCAACTTGTCCATGGTTTCCATAAAGTCATCGGGCTTTATGACGTGGCTTGATACTTTCCTTTCTTCGCAGCGAAAGCTCGCCAGTAAGCTGATTTTTGAAATCCCTGAATATGCAATTAGATCCAACGATGCACCATTGCGGGAATTACATGACCTACTGGAGCGGCGCAATTCGACACTCGGCCTGGACAATTTTGGGGTTGACTCCATTGCATTCGGTTACCTGGGCAGCCTGTCCCTGCATCACCTCAAGATACATCGCTCCTTCACTCGCGGCCTGGACAGTAATAAGGACAACCAGTTCTACATCAAATCCCTGGCGGGCTTAATCCACAATCGGGGCATGGAGTTGTGGATTGAGGGTGTGGAAACCGAAGCTGAGTGGCTGGAACTACAGGCCCTCGGGGTTGATGTCGCCCAGGGCTATTTTTTATGTGAGCCTCAGGTGAAACCTGTCGCCTAGCGTTGGTATGCGTATAATGACCGCCTTTTTGTGACCCTTTAATTTAGGCGGAATTTCAACATTATGTCTGTTCGCACACGTATTGCTCCTTCACCCACAGGTGACCCCCATGTCGGGACAGCCTATATCGCGTTATTCAATCTGTGTTTTGCCAAAAGTCAGGGCGGCGAATTTATTCTGCGCATAGAAGACACCGATCAGGTTCGCAGTACGCCGGAGTCTGAGGCAATGATTCTGTCATCCCTCAAATGGCTGGGGCTGGATTGGTCCGAAGGCCCTGATGTTGGCGGTGACTATGGTCCTTATCGCCAAAGTGAGCGGATGGATATCTATCACCGCTATGTCTCAGAGCTGATAGAAAAAGGGCATGCATTTTATTGTTTTGCCACCCCGGAAGAGCTTGATGAGATGCGTCGTGAGCAGATGGCCCGCGGTGAGACGCCAAAATACGACGGACGTAGCCTGAGCCTGACCCAGGACGAAATTGACCGACGCCTAGCTGAAGGTGAACCCTATGTTATCCGTATGAAGGTGCCCTCTGAGGGCAGCTGTCGATTCAACGACATGTTGCGCGGTGAAATTGAAATTCCCTGGTCGCAGGTCGATATGCAGGTGCTACTCAAAGCGGACGGCATGCCTACCTATCACCTCGCCAATGTGGTCGATGATCACCTGATGGCCATTACCCATGTTATTCGTGGCGAGGAGTGGATTAATTCGGCTCCCAAACATTTTCTCCTCTATCAGTATTTTGGTTGGGAAATGCCGCAGCTCTGTCACATGCCGTTGTTGAGGAATCCCGATAAAAGCAAACTCAGCAAGCGTAAGAATCCCACCAGCATCACCTACTACCGCGATATGGGGTATTTGCCTGAAGCGGTGGTGAATTACCTGGGGCGTATGGGGTGGTCCATGCCGGATGAAAGTGAAAAGTTCTCTCTACAGGAAATGCTGGCGCACTTTGATATCAGTTCTGTTCATCTGGGTGGCCCGGTATTTGATACCGAAAAGCTGGATTGGTTGAATGGTTGCTGGATACGCGAAAATCTTGACGATGAACAGTTTGCCGACCGTGTTGCGGCCTGGGCACTAAATCGCGATAACCTCAGTCAAATGATCCCATTGATCAAGGAGCGCGTAGAGAAGTTTACCGATATCGCGCCTCTGTTGAATTTTATGCTCTCTGGAATGCCGGCATTACAAGAGAACAGTTTTGAGCATAAAAAGCTTGAATTGGATACGGTCTGCAAGATTTTGCAATTCAGCTCCTGGCGGTTAGATAACCTGCGTCACTGGCATCGTGATGGGTTATACCAAGAACTGAATCAACTGGCTCAGGGGATGGACTTAAAATTAAAAGATTTCCTGTTTCCGCTGTTTGTCGCTGTGGCGGGCTCTCCGTCAGCGCCTCCGCTGTTTGATGCTATGGCCATCCTTGGCCCTGATATTGTCAGAGTGCGCGTTAGACACGCTCTCAATGCCGCTGGCGGCGTATCCAAAAAACAGCTCAAGAAGCTGGAAAAAGAATATCAGGAAATGTCCAGATCGCGACTAGAGCATCCTGAAGAACAAGCTTGACACCTATGGGGTCAGTACCTAAAATTCGCAGCCTCTTTCGGGGCTATAGCTCAGCTGGGAGAGCGCAACACTGGCAGTGTTGAGGTCAGCGGTTCGATCCCGCTTAGCTCCACCAAATAAAAAACCCCTGCATATTTATGCAGGGGTTTTTTATTGGGCGGGCGTGGGGGTTATAAAGCGCTTTGTCAGTATGAGTACCTACTGGTTATTGAGCCTCGGCCCATTTTTGGTCCCGAGTTTCAGGCTTCATCTCTTTTTTTTGGCCAGCTTGTTGTCTGTTGCATTTCCAGCGGTAAACGGCATACCCAGTGAAGGCAAAACCGATGGCGATGACGTAACCGATGCCGTATATCAGTCCAGTCACTTTATAAACGGGGCCATACATCAGGTACTCGGCCATCATATAAACACATATGCCGAGAAGCATGCCCCAAACGTATTGGGGTAGGGCGGTGGCATATACATAACCGCATAACATTGAGGGGACGGCCATCAGCAGGAGGACGGATGTAATATTTTGAGCAAAGATGGCGGCCCAGGTTGCCGACCCAAACATCAAGAGTGCTCCCACCAGATACGCCTGTATTCGTTGCATGACCCCATACCCCTTTATATAGCTGTGTTTTTAACAGTCTTTCACAGAGCAGTTGCGAAACCTATTGGACGTTAGTCGTGGGGCATAAAAAAGCAGCCATTTCCACTCGAAATGACTGCTTTTATTAATGCTGTGTAACTCCAGATTATTCCATTAATACTTCTGTTGCATCGAGCTTCCAAACGCCATCGATCAGTTTCAGGTGATCGATTTCCTTTTCGATAATTCCATCTTTATTAAATACATCGCTGGCCCGTGTCCAAGCAGATACCGTAGCGGTTTCGCCATCAATATCAATAGAGCTTATGCCGTATTCGTGGAGAATCACCGAACCCATATTGACAATGTTCTTCCAGTCAGCGACGTATTCCTTACTTGTTCGGCCATCGATCATCGTAGGTGTTAATAGTACGTATGCATCCTCGTATTTGCGGGCCTTAAGCGCCGCGTAATAGCTTTTAACTACGGCTTCTGGGGTGTTTTCTGCTTCAGCCGCTGATAACCATGAGGCGCTTGACAGCAGCAAAGCCGACAGCAAAGTGGTTATTGTTAAACGTATTTTACCCGCTAGTCTTTTACTCATTATTGTAATCTCCTAAACGCACTCTAATTATGACTATCAGGCTCTCTTCAAGTTCAGCCCTTTTGTTGGTTCATGCTGACATATCAGTGCGAATTTGGCCATAGGTAGCACAAGGGGTTTATTTTTTGTGTTGTATGCGAACGTTTTTGTGGGCGAAAAAAAACCGCCTGGTGTGGCGGTTTTTTCTATCAGCGCTGGTCTCAGCCGGGGTAATCGCGCTTTGGCGAACCTGTGTACAGTTGACGCGGGCGGCCAATACGATAGGGATTGCTGAGCATTTCGTTCCAGTGTGAAATCCAGCCCACTGTGCGGCC
>JALRJN010000084.1 GCA_023261185.1 Porticoccus sp. | reverse complement strand
AAATGCACGGGCGGTATAGAACACCATGGGCACGTTGTTGCCACGCTGCATTTCACCGTTGGTAAACCCTCCCAATCCACTGAGGTTCGAGAAGGGCATGCCTTCACTGGCTTCGGGGTTGTAGTAGACCTCGGCGCCTTCCCAGAGGCGTGCACCCAGAAATGGCGTAACGGTCAGCGTATAGCTTTTAGTCTGATCACCGGTGCTGAGCAGGCTTTTTTCGCCCTGATAGGGCGAATTGAACTTGTTCTTGTATTGCAGGATATAGGTTGCTTGACCGTGAAGACTAAAGTTTTCCGTGTCATCCGGTATCGGTGTTGCGCTATCGACTTTCGGGTCAGCCTCGACTGATGATTCAGCGAGACAAACGTTTCCCTGCGCACCTAAAAAAAGGACGCACAATAGATTGAGAAGCAGTGAGTTCTGCAGTTTCAAAATATAGATCGGGGCAGGCGGGTTCTTTCATACAGCCGGCATGATACTCGATTGCTGCCGGACAGTATCCTTCGGTTCATTGATAAAAGCTGCTTTAAAAGCGCCAGGTCACACCTACTTCGAAACGGTCTGCACCGTTACGCTTCGATTTACTGACAGTGGTTGCGTCCGCAATGTTGTTACCACTGACCAGATAGGCCACCCCGAGATCCCAGGTCGGTGAAGGACTGTATATACCCGCCATCATCACATAGCCATTCAGATAGGTCGGAGCGTTTGTCGGTGTGTTGGTCGCAGTACCGATATCGAGGGCTAACTTTAATCTGGGATGAATGGACCAGACGGGTGCAATGGATACCCCATAGACATTGCTTCTCTGCAGATCGCTGTCCCCACCAACTGGGTAGGCATGATTGTAGGGTTCCCGTTCGTAAGACGCATTGAGATGGATATCAACATCCTGCCAATAATATGAAGCAATCAGATTGATCCCGTAGTTGGTAGCGGCATTGCCCAGGCCTGCTGCTTGCTGGTTATTGCTAGAGGGCAGGGTTAGGGTAGGTTTTGCAGCTAGATTAAGTCCGGTATTTCCATCACCCATAAATCGCCATTTGATGCCCAAGACGTAATTCGACATGGGCTCATAGCTTCCGGTGGGTACAAAATAATAGGAGGCTGAAATCGATGCTTCCGTAACCTCGTTGATGCCATAGGTATAGGTGATTGGGAGGGTTCGGGCATTCCCATTGCCGACAAATTCTTCGCCGGGGGAGATATCGCTGACCTGATCATAGGTACCGTTGGCGCTGATGGCATAAAAGTACGCTTCAATCTGGTGGACTTCATGACCAACTGTTGCGGCATCATCGGTATTGAGAGGTTCAAAGGCATACGCATGCGCAACAAAAAGGGTCGGCAGTAAAACGAACAGTAGGCGCAAGGTGGTCTGTGATCATCGTGAAGCGATCACAATATCCAGATTGTGTTTCACGAGGATGACGATGCCCTTTGTCATTTATCTGCAACAAATAATTCATCGTTTCGCGGTAGATCAAAAAAAGCGGTCGGGCTATTTTCAGCACTCGTATTCATGGAGTGACATCATGTCGAGCAAAACGGTATTCGAAATCCTCGAGCAGTTGGAGAAGATTCTCAAAGACAAGCCAAACTACAACAAGTTGCTAGGTGGTTCTGGCTACAGAAATGGCTACGAGGACGGTTACAAGAATGCGTTCAAACGGTTCAAAGCCTTTCGTGACGACATTCTGAAAAAAGATGCAGACAAGAAGGATCTGGATAAAAGCAAGTAACGTTGCTTACTTCTCCCACGGAACCGCCTGTTGAATGACTGGTCTGAGCGCAGCAGGTAAGAGCTCAAGATAGGCACTCATCCGGCCTTTAGCCCAAGCTGCCGGTGTGTCTTCTGTGGCAAGTCGGCGCTCAGCCATTAACAGTTCTGCGGTCGCCAGGTCATTCATATGACCTAGTAATTCCTGGGTCTCAGTCAGACTGCGGCTGAATGCGTGGACCCGTTTTTTAGGGTAGAGGCTTTCAAAAAAATCCAGGGTGTAGCGTAGCTTTTTGAGATCAATACGTACTTCGTGTCGTTGTTCGGCGTTAAGCGTATGCGCCTTGCGCGCACCGCATAAAAATCGCTTGTGACGCCGTTTGAGTGCTTTGGTCGCGTAGCTACGGATCAATGTCTGGTCATCTTTGAGCCCGAACAGCGCCTCGCAAAAGCTCAGGATGTTCAGGCTGTACTGCCGACTCTGCATGATTTTTTTTGCCGCTTCGTGCGTGGCCAGACGTCTGGTCTGCGCAAAGTTTCGTAAGGCGATGAGATCCGGATGCTCAGCCAAGTCTTCATACAGCCGGGGCATTTGTTCGTTACAGAATACATCCCAGTTGCGTGCATCGCCCAGCTCCTGAGCGATATCTCGCCAGGCCTGGCTCCATCGTTCAGCAAATCCATCGGGTAAGGCCGCCGAGAATAGCCGGAGTGCTGTCCTCAGGCGACGCAACGCGACACGGGCCTGGTGGATATATTCGTCATTCTGCGGGGTGAAAATGCCCTGTTCATTCGCTTGTAGTTGCGTGATACAGCTGCGTGCAATATTCAGAAAAACCGATGTTGTTGTGTCATTGCTGCTGATCCGGAGCGGTGCTGCTTTGACAGGGATATGGGTTTTATCCAGAAATAACGCGTATCCACGAGCGGCTTTACTTTCATCCGCAGGGTGCAGGCGCACATGACGACTTAACATTCGGGCGAGTGCAAACAGCGTCCCTGGTGCTCCCGATTTAAGTTCCAGTTCAAGTTCACAGATGGGTTGCTCACGGCAGATGCCGTCGCGGGTCACTGATATGAGGCCCTGATCCAGTGCGATCTCTATCGTGGCGCGGCGAAACTCCAGTGTCCAGATCCGACGATTGAAGTCTGTGGTGAAAACGGGTACAAGCTGATCTGCGATCTTCGAGAGCTTATCAGCGAGTTGGGCGTTGTCCACCAGGGTCGGAAAATCAAATACCCCGGGTGTCGTTGGTGCTTCCCACTCGGAACGCTGGCTGATGCCGCCCTCACTAGGGTGGGCTGTTTTAACGGTCAGAAGCGTTTTCCTGAGGATGCGTCGCTCTCGAACAGCAACCCGTTCTTTGGTCAGGGCTAGATCCGGGGTGTCGAAGTAGGTGTTATGCAGTTTCTGGCGTTTGGGCACCGCCGCAAGCAAAGGATGCTTTAGCAGTGCAGGGATGTCTGAAGCGGCCAGAGATAGCTTAAGTTCGGTTTCGGTACCCATGTTACATTTATGTTTAAATATCGTTAAAAAATAATGGGTTAGCAAAAAACAATGAGCGAAGCTTACCGCTGTGTTGGGCGAAAGGCAAATAAAAACCCGCTGGCATTTCGCGAGCGGGTTGTGTGGGGCGATTCAGCCGGCTTTAGGTTTTAAGATCACCTGCAATGTAGCCAGCCAGTTGCTGAATGGTTTCTTCATGGCCTGCGATGATCGATTTCACGACATCACCGATCGACACCAGGCCAATCACTTTACCGTTTTCAAGCACCGGCAGGTGGCGGATGTGTTTTTCAGTCATAACGGCCATGCAGTCATCAATCGTCTGCTCGGGCGTCATTGTGATTAGTTCGCTAGTCATCAGTTCACGGACCACGGTATCCCGCGAATTACGGCCACGTAAGATGACCTTGCGGGCATAGTCACGTTCCGTGAAAATGCCCTTCAGTGCATCGCCTTCCATAACCAGCACGGAACTGATGTCTTCACGGGCCATGGCTTCCAGGGCTTCAAGTACGGAGGCATCTGGACGTACGGCGTAAATGCCAGAGGTCTTGTGGTTGAGTAATTGGCGAATGGTGAGAGGCATTGCTGTCTCCAAGTGGTTATGAACGCGTATTACGCAGGTGTATTAAGATATGCTTACCGGCACTTTCTGGCAAGAGGGTGATTCAGTAACCTCGATTGACCCTTGTCCCACTTTTTATATGGCTGAACTGATGTTTTCGAAGATTCACGACTTTCTGGCGCAAACCTTGAAGCAGTCATCTGCTTTAAAGCCGGGGAGTGTGAGTCTGGTCGGAGCTGGGCCTGGTGATCCGGAATTGCTGACTTTAAGAGCGCTACGGCGGATTACAGAAGCGGACGTAGTCTTGTACGACAACCTGGTGGGTCCTGAAATCCTTACGTTGATTCGTCCAGAGGCTGAACTACATTACGTGGGTAAGAAGGCTGCAAAGCATGCGCTTCCTCAGGAGGCGGTGAATGATTGGCTGATTCGATTAGCCAAGGCTGGGCAGAGGGTGGTTCGGTTAAAAGGTGGTGATCCGTTCATCTTCGGCCGGGGTGGGGAAGAGATGGATGCCTTGTTAGCAGCCGGAGTACCTGTTGAAGTCGTGCCAGGGATTACTGCGGCGGTCGGCTGTGCCGCGTATGCGGGCATTCCGCTGACGCATCGAGATTGGGCGCAATCAGTAACTTTCGCCACCGGCCATTTGAAAGCGGGTTTAAGCGAACTCGACTGGCCCGCTCTGGCTCGGCCTACGCAGACCGTTGTTTTTTATATGGGGATGACGGCTGCCAGAGAAATCGCCGATGCACTCATGATGCATGGACGGGCGGCGCATACCCCAGTTGCCGTGATTTACCACGGTACAAGGCCAGATCAGAAGGTGCTAATCACGACGCTGGAATCTCTTGCTCAAAAGATTAACGCCGAAGGTTTGAAGCCTCCGGCGTTATTGATCGTGGGTGATGTAGTCCGCCTCTATCGAATGGACTGATCCCCGAAAAGTGGTCTAGGCGGCCTGCGCAGGGATGCCGTTGCCGATACGGGCAATACGGTTGTTTGCATCGGCGTAAACCAATTTTGGTTCGTAATTTGCCAGCTCGACTTCGTTGTAAACAGCAAAGGTGGCAATAATCAGTAGGTCACCGGGTGCTGCGCGGCGTGCCGCTGATCCGTTGACCGAGATGATGCCTGAACCGCGTTGACCGCGGATGGCATAGGTGGTGAAGCGCTCGCCATTGTTGATGTTCCAGATGTCGATCTGTTCGTACTCGCGAATGTTCGCGGCATCGAGGAGATCTTCATCGATGGCACAAGAGCCCTCATAGTGCAATTCCGCATGCGTGGTGGTCACGCGGTGCAGCTTCGACTTGAGCATGGTTCTTTGCATGGATTCTTAACCCTAAGCGGCAAAATGGAAACGCATTGTGTCGCGTCAAATTCAGCCTGTCAATAACCTTGTAATAATTTTGATTTTGGTCAAAAAAACAAAAAGAATCAAAAGGTTCTAGATCTCAAGATTGTCGAGCAGGCGTGGTATACCTAGTCGGGAGGCCGCTACGATCACCAGATGACGGTCATCCGGGCCCGCCGGCACCAGATCCTGTTGGCGGCGGATGCTGATGTAATCGGTTTGCCAGCCGTGGGTATTCAACGTATCGGCGGCTTCCTGGCAGAGTTGCTCGTAGTTGCGCTGGCCATTGAGAACAGCTTGGCGGATCCCTTGAAGCACCTGCTGGAGGCGTATAGACAACCCTTTCCAGTATGAGTTTGCCCTGACTGGATTGAAATCGGACCAGGGCACCTTCGGTGATCTTTAAATTCTGATCGGCTTGTAGAGAGAATTGTTGCTCCTGCCATAGGAAGTGAATTTCTTCCTCAGGTTCATCAAATCCTAGGCAGCGAGCAATAAAGGTGGGAGGAAACTCTTGGAGCATGCTGACTCAACACCAGCAAATTCGAAAAATCAATCAATTACGAAGTAAATACCAAGCACGACAAAGCTTGATAAAAAATTATTCATGATTTTGCTGATAGTCAGTAATAGCTTGCTTCCCAAGTTCATCGAAGTCCTTGATCAACGCAAATTTCGCATCATCAGCAGGTTCTTTCCAGACATGCTC
>JALRJN010000006.1 GCA_023261185.1 Porticoccus sp. | reverse complement strand
GCAGGCCACCCTGAGTGCTGCTCCAGCAATTGATACAGCACCGACCAATCCGGCGGTGTTTGACGATCTGCCCCGCAAAATTGTCACCCTGCTGCCATCGAATCCACTGAGTTCGATGGTGGAAAGCAATATGTTGCAAGTGGTGATCTTTGCCATGGTCATCGGTGTCGCGCTGGTGATGATGACACCCGTTCAGGCAAAACCTCTGCTGGATCTGATGGGCTCCCTGCAGGAGGTCTGTATGACTGTCGTGCGCTGGGCCATGCTGCTGGCACCCTTTGCCGTGTTTGGCCTGCTCGTTCAACTCACTGCCAAACTGGGCCTCGAAGCCCTGTTGGGCATGGCCGTTTACGTGGGCACAGTTCTTTTGGGCCTGTTAGCCATGTTCTGCGTTTATCTGCTGATAATAGCTCTGACAGCGCATATAAGCCCGCGGACCTTTCTGAGCTCGGTAAAGGAAGTCCTGCTGCTGGCCTTTTCCACCTCCAGCTCCGCCGCAGTGATGCCCCTATCCATCAAAACAGCAGAAGAAAAACTTGGGGTGCGCCCCTCTGTCTCACAATTTGTCATTCCCTTAGGGGCAACCATCAATATGAACGGCACAGCGCTGTACCAAGGTGTGGCTGCTATGTTTCTGGCGCAGGTATACGGTATTGAGGTTGGCCTCGGTGGCATGGCCCTAATTGTGATTACGGCAGTGGGTGCGTCCATCGGCTCTCCCGCCACACCCGGTGTGGGTATCGTCATCCTTGCCATGGTTCTGAATACAGTGGGCATTCCGGCATCAGGCATTGCCCTGATTATGGGCGTAGACCGCATACTCGACATGAGCCGTACTGCTATCAATGTCAGTGGCGACCTGGTTACCGCCAAACTGATGGATACCTGGGTGGGCAGTAGCCTCAGCCACCACGAAGAACAACTGGCGGAGCAACAGCGTGAACAGATTCGACAGCAGACTGGTGAGGATGTGCTGACCAGCAATGGAATTGGGGAGTCTCGCTAAAAGAATGGGCACAGGGTAAGGAAAATCCTGTTCACAGATTTGATTAGGCATATACTTTTTACATGACAGAACCAGCAGGTTGTCGCGAGCAAGGGCTCACCCCCATTGGATCAATCGTGGAAGTCCACGGGCCGGTGGCAGTTATCGCCTGCGATACCTTACCGCCACTGCACCAAGCCCTCTGCGCCCATATCAACGGCGAAACCTTTCTGTTTGAAGTACACCAGCACCTGGATGAGCACCACCTCCGCGCCATCACTCTACACCGCAGTAGTGGCCTGTACCGCAGCATGACGGTGTTTGATACCGGAGCGCCACTTCATGTGCCAGTGGCGCCGGAATGTCTGGGCCGGTTATTGAACATCTTTGGCGAACCTCTCGATGACAAGCCACCACTGACACCCAGGCAATACCGCAATGTCCATAGCAAACCCGCGCCCCTCAGCGAGGCTGTTGGCGTGGGTGAAGTTCTGCAAACAGGCATTAAGGTCATCGACCTGCTCTGCCCCTTTGTCAAAGGGGGAAAAACCGGGCTGTTTGGCGGTGCCGGCGTGGGTAAAACCGTGTTGATTATGGAATTCATGCACTCTGTGGCCACTCTGCACCAAGGTGTTTCGGTCTTTGCAGGCGTCGGAGAACGCATCCGGGAAGGCCATGAACTGTGGCATGAGATCGAAAAGGCCGGCGTTTTGCCTCAGACTCTGATGGTGTTTGGCCAGATGGACGAATCCCCGGGCGTACGATTTCGCATAGGGCTATCAGCGCTCACTTATGCGGAGTACCTGCGCGACAGCTTGCAGAAGGAAGTATTGTTTGTGATGGACAATATCTTTCGATTTGTTCAAGCCGGTAGCGAAGTTTCCAGCCTGCTGGGGCGCATGCCCGCCACAGTAGGCTACCAGCCGACGCTCACGACGGAAGTTGCAGAGATGCAGGACCGCATTCTGTCCACCCAAGCCGGTGCCATCACCTCCGTACAGGCGGTCTACGTGCCCGCAGATGACATGACGGATCCGGCGGTGAGCGCCATCCTCAGCCATCTGGACACCACGGTAATTCTCTCCCGCGCCCAAGCGGGCAAGGGGATCTACCCAGCCGTGGACCCACTACAATCAGGTAGCCGGTTGATGGACCGGCATACCCTGGGCGACCAACACTACATCGTCGCCGAAGCCGTCAGGGAACACTTGGCCCGTTACCATGAACTGGAAGATATTATCGCCATGCTCGGGGTTGAGGAGCTATCGTCGAAGGATCGCAAGATTGTCATGAGAGCGAGAAAGTTACAACGCTACCTCACCCAGCCGTTCTGGAGTACTGCAAGCCACTCAGGAATTCCTGGGGTATCCGTACCCCTGGAGCAGACCATCGCCGACTGCGAGGCATTCCTGCGAGGAGATTACGATGACATGCCGGAGGAGCGCTGCTATATGCGGGGCACCATGGCGGGGGTCAATCAATGAAGCAGTTCAGTCTGGTTCTTCAGGATGCTACCCACAACCAGCAAATTGATGGTGTCACATCCTTTGTTGGTGAAGACAGCAGCGGCAGCTTTGGCATTCTTGCCGGTCATGACCGTTTGATCACCGCTCTGGTTATTGGTCTGGCACGCTTTCGGGTTGGTGACGGGGATTGGCAATACCTGGCTGTACCTGGCGGCATTCTCTATTTTCAGGACAACGTGCTGACCCTCAGTACCCGTCATTATCTGCTGGACAACGATTACAACCGCATCAGCCAGGCCCTTCAGCAACAATTGCTGGCGGAAGAAGAACAGCTGCATGCTATGAAGTCCAGCCTGCACCGCATGGAAGAGGAAGTGTTGAAGCGCCTCTGGGAATTGAGCGCCAAAAATGGAAACCTGAGCCATGACACAATCAGATGAGCTGAGAAAGCAGGTGGAACGCCAGGTTCGGCGCATGAAGAAGGCCGAACGAGAACGACCTACACTGCTCGGTCAGACCGTCTACATCGGCACCCTGGGCCTCCTTCTGGTGCTGCCGGTCGTGGCTGGCGCTTATCTCGGCCAGTGGATCGATAGCCTGGCCAGTGAATACTCAAGCCGCTGGACCGTCAGCCTGATCCTGGTGGGCGTTATGATTGGTGCCATTAACGTTTACCTCTTTGTTCGGGAGTAAAAAAGTGGAAAACCCGGATATCATGATTCACCCACTATTCCACCTCGGGCCGCTGGCTATCACCAGCACGGTGGTTACTACCTGGGTCATCATGGCAATCCTGTGGTTATGTACCTGGCTGGTATCACGACGGCTGAGCATCACACCCGGTCCGCTGCAATCTGCGATTGAGGGTATGGTAGTTGCCATTGAAAGCGCTGTGTCTGCAGCGGCACCCCAGCATGCGCGGCAGATTATGCCCCTGATCGCCAGCCTTTGGATTTTTCTGGTAATCGCCAACCTCTGTGGGCTAATACCCGGTGTTCACTCCCCTACCCGAGACCTGTCCGCAACCGCTGCCCTGGCCATCCTGGTTTTTCTTTCCACGCACTGGTACGGCATTCGTATCCAGGGGCTGAAGCCCTACCTGAAACACTATCTGTCCCCGAGCCCACCATCGCCGAGGACGAGGTCCTCGTCGAGGTGTCGGCCTGCGGCTTCTGCGGCTCCGACGTCGAGTACTACTACGGCAAGAGCCCCGTCGGCACCGCCACGGGCAAGGGCCCGCTGATCCTCGGCCACGAGTTCTC
>JALRJN010000073.1 GCA_023261185.1 Porticoccus sp. | reverse complement strand
TACGCTTTGTGGTTTTTTTGAGATGAAAATAAAAGCCCAGCATTCACCTACCCAAAAATGTGCCAGTGACGGAAGTATGCTCTCGCTTAGACACCGCCCGCTACTGTTATTGGAGACGGGCTAACCCCTTATTTTTCTGTTCGTGAACGGGGTATCGGAAAGGTTATCACGTGTATTTACAGATTTCTCATGTTGAGGAGCTGGAAATGGTGATGAGCAACCAAATCGGGACTGCACTTCCCCTGACGATAGCCGTGCAATTCCATTACAATAGCCGCCTTTCCGTCAGTCCCAATCGAGTTTTTAACATGCAGATCTTTCGTGGCACCCCAGCACTTTCCGAGTTTAGAAAACAACAGCTGCTTCGTGAGTTACAGGAGGTTGATGCCGGGGTTGAAAGTCTCTATGCCGAGTACCTGCATTTTGCTGATTTGGAGCGTCCCCTAAGTGGTGAGGAAGCGGCGACCCTTGAATCCCTGCTTAAATACGGCCCGAGGCTAGAGCCTGAGTCATTACGTGGCCAGTTAATGCTGGTGACGCCACGTCCCGGCACGATTTCTCCCTGGTCCAGTAAGGCAACGGACATCGCACACAACGCGGGGCTGGATGCGATCAGGCGTTTGGAGCGTGGTGTGGCTTATTACCTGAGAGGCAGCCTGACACCTGGCAAACAGCAAGCGCTCAAAGCCTGTTTACACGACCGGATGGTCGAAACCGTACTCGACGCGGAGGACAATGCAGTCCAGCTGTTCAAGCACCAGCAACCCCAGCCGATGACTTCCGTTCCTGTCATTTCTCAGGGCAAACCGGCGTTGGCCGAAGCCAATGTTAGCCTGGGGCTGGCGTTGGCTGATGACGAGATTGACTACCTGGTGAACAGTTTTAATGAGCTGGGCAGGGACCCAACAGATGTCGAGTTGATGATGTTTGCCCAGGCTAATTCTGAGCATTGTCGCCATAAAATCTTTAATGCCAGTTGGACGATTAATGGCCAGGATCAGGAACTGTCACTGTTTTCCATGATCAAGAACACCTACGAGCTGGGTGGGGACAATGTTCTTTCGGCCTATGCGGATAACGCCTCGGTAGTGGTTGGCAGCACGGCGGGACGCTTTTACCCTGATCCGGACACCCAGGTTTATGGCTACAGTCAGGAAGCTATCCACCTGTTAATGAAGGTTGAAACCCATAATCACCCGACGGCTATTGCGCCTTTTTCCGGCGCTGGTACGGGCTCTGGTGGTGAAATTCGAGATGAAGGTGCGGTAGGCCGCGGTTCCAAACCAAAGGTCGGTCTTACCGGGTTCACCGTTTCCAACCTGCAAATACCGGGTTTTCTGAGGCCATGGGAACAGCCCTATGGAAAGCCGGATCGTATTGCCAGCGCGCTGGATATCATGATTGAAGGCCCCATCGGTGGCGCTGCATTCAACAATGAATTTGGCAGGCCCAACCTGTGCGGGTATTTCCGGTCTTTTGAAGAGCAATTTGATGGCGAACGGCGCGGCTATCATAAACCCATCATGATCGCCGGTGGCTATGGCAACATTCGCGCCGAGCATGTCGACAAACCGCCATTTCAGGCGGGCTGTCAACTCATTGTACTGGGTGGCCCGGCGATGTTGATTGGCCTCGGTGGTGGTGCTGCATCGTCCATGGCATCAGGCAGCAGCGCCGAGGATCTCGATTTTGCCTCGGTACAACGCCAGAACCCCGAAATTGAACGCCGTTGTCAGGAAGTGATTGACCGCTGTTGGCAGTTGGGAGGCAGTAACCCCATTGCGTTTATTCACGATGTTGGAGCGGGGGGGTTATCCAATGCATTCCCGGAACTGGTAAAAGATGGTGGTTGCGGTGGTCGCTTTGAGCTTCGGAATGTCCCCAATGATGAACCCGGCATGTCGCCGCTTGCTATCTGGTGTAACGAGGCACAGGAGCGATATGTTCTGGCCGTCAAACCAGAAGATCTGGCCCGGTTCGAGGCTATCTGTCAGCGTGAGCGATGCCCCTATGCGGTTGTGGGTGAGGCTACGGATGAAAAGCATTTGCTGTTGAACGATACCCATTTCGCGTCTAAACCCGTGGACTTGCCCATGTCTGTGCTGTTTGGCAAGCCGCCGAAAATGCACCGTTCTGCCGAAACCCGTTCAATTCCGGTTCAGCCATTCAGCGGTCTGTCCATTAGTCTTGACGATGCTGTCGAGCGTGTACTGAGCCATCCCACGGTGGCCAGTAAAAGCTTTCTGATTACCATCGGCGATCGATCAGTAACGGGCATGGTGGCACGTGACCAGATGGTTGGGCCCTGCCAGGTTCCTGTGGCTGACTGTGCCGTCACTACCGTGAGTTACGACAGTTATGCCGGTGAGGCGATGGCCATGGGTGAGCGAACGCCTCTGGCGTTGCTGGATGCCCCGGCTTCAGGTCGTATGGCCATTGGTGAAGCCATCACCAATATCGCCGGCACCCCGATCGCCCAGCTATCTGACATCAAACTATCTGCCAACTGGATGTGTGCCGCCGGACACCCCGGAGAGGATGAAAAGTTGTTCCGCACGGTTGAAGCTGTGGGTATGGAGTTATGTCCCGCGCTGGGTATCACCATTCCGGTAGGCAAGGACTCCATGTCCATGCGCACCACTTGGTCCCAGGACGGTGAAGACAAGGCGGTGACTGCCCCTATGTCACTGATCATTTCGGCATTTGCTCCGGTGCAGGACGTCCGCAAGACCCTGACACCGGAATTGCGGGCCGATCTGGGTGAGACGGTTTTGCTTTATATTGACCTGGGTGACAATCGCAATCGTCTGGGTGGTTCCATTATCGCTCAGGTCTATAACCAGATGGGCGATACTCCGCCGGATGTGGTCAGTGCCGCAAAACTGAAAGCATTTTTTGAGCTGATTCAGTCTGCGAATCAGGCGGGGGATATTCTGGCGTATCATGACCGTTCCGATGGCGGTCTGTTCACAACACTGGTCGAAATGGCTTTCGCCGGTAATATCGGCTTGAACATCTGCCTGGATGAACAACCAGGAGATGCGTTTTCTGTTCTGTTTAATGAAGAATTGGGCGCAGTGGTACAGGTGGAGACTCACCGGGTTGAGTCCTTCAAGCAGCGCTTTATGGAAGCGGGTATTGCCGTCACCAAGGTCGCGACGCTGGATCGCGGCGACGCCATAGAGATTATGCAGGACGGGGCGTACCTGTTCAGCTCAAGCCGGGTTGAACTGTTGCGTCGCTGGAGTGAGACCAGCTACAAGATTCAGGCTCTCAGGGATAATGAGGACTGTGCCCGCCAGGAGTTTGATGGGTTGTTTTTTGACAACCCGGGTTTGAGTGCCAACCTCAGCTACGATATTAATAAGGATGTGGCGGCTCCGTTTATCAACACCGGTGTTCGCCCTGCCATAGCCGTGTTGCGAGAGCAGGGTGTAAATGGCCACGTGGAAATGGCGGCCGCTTTTGATCGTGCCGGCTTCAGTGCAGTGGATGTCCACATGAGCGACCTGCTCAGTGGTCGACATCATTTGCAGGACTACAGGGGCCTGGTGGCTTGCGGTGGTTTCTCATACGGCGATGTGCTGGGGGCGGGAGAGGGCTGGGCTAAAACCATTCTGTTCAACAGTGTTTTACGCGACCAGTTTCAGCAGTTTTTTGAGCGCCAGGATACCTTCACCTTTGGTGTCTGTAACGGTTGCCAGATGCTCTCTAACCTGAAAACACTGATTCCCGGTGCGATGCAGTGGCCTCGCTTCGTGCGCAATGTCTCGGAGCAATTTGAAGCGCGCTTCTCGCTGGTAAAAGTGAGTCCATCACCATCGATTATGCTCGCCGGGATGGAGGGGTCGTATATGCCGATTGCTGTGGCCCATGGCGAAGGTCGCGTTGAATTTGGACCTGATCAGGATGTGGATGCCTTTGATGCTTCTGACCGTGTGGCGTTGCGTTATCTGGATAATTATCTGGATGTCGCCGAGAGCTATCCGGCCAACCCGAATGGTTCTATCTACGGTATTACCGGCGTTACCAGTGACGATGGCAGAGCAACTATTATGATGCCTCACCCGGAGCGGGTATTCAGAACGGTGACCAACTCATGGCACCCGGATGACTGGGGAGAAGATGGTGCCTGGATGCGCCTGTTCAGAAATGCCCGAGTTTTCGTGGGTTAATCTGTCATAGTCGGCACAACGGCATATGCTCAACAATAAAAAAGCCCGGCAATAGCCGGGCTTTTTTGTGTCTATAGCATTGTATAGATAGTATCGTTACGAGACTCCTAGCACAGCTCACCCCATCATTTGCGGCCGTGCACAGGCAGTCTTTTTACAGGCTGGAGTAATAAGCAGCCAGATCATCAATATCCGGATCGGACAATGTTTTGGCCATGCTGCTCATCACAGGGTCGCTGCGAGTGCCGTCGCGGAAGGCCTTGAGTTGTTTAACCAGGTAACCGGCTTTTTGGCCCGCCAGGTTAGGCCAGATTTCATTGCTGCTAATGCCGGCAACACCATGGCAGGCCACACAGGCCATGGCCTTGGTCTTACCCTCGTCGATGTCGCCGTCTGCCATTACTTGACCAGCGGTGACAGTCAACGCCGCGAATACCAATGTTCCAATCATTTTTTTCATGCCATTGCTCCATAACAGGGGGAATAAACTGGGGAAATTATACCCGATACTTTGCTCTGTCTACATTATCAGTCGTTAAAGAAAAACCTTTTGGGTGATTTTTTGTTGGTCTTTGATCATCAGTGTCTCATGCGATGTGTGGTATAGAGTACTGCAGTGAAAAGTAGTACAGCACCGCCCTGGTGGGCCGCTGCGAGGGGGACTGGCACATGCAGCAATAGCGTAGAGATACCAAGAGAAACCTGGATAACCAACAGCGTTAGCATCAGCTTCAAGCCTCTTTTGGCATCATCCTGGATGCCGACTTGGCTGAACGCTTTCACAGCAAAAACACTGATCAGTACGATAATCAGATAGGCAAAGATACGGTGGTTAAACTGTATGGTGGTGAGGTCTTCAAAGGCAGCAAGCCACATGGGGTCTGTAGCATAAAGACCAGGTGGGAAAAAACTGCCTGCCATCAAGGGGAATGTGGGGTAGGCATGTCCAGCATGTGTACCAGCGACCAACCCTCCCGATAGAATCATCAGGAAGACCAGTACCGTCAGCGTGCTAGCGTATCGCTGTAGCCCCTGGCTGGCTGTTGGTGTGCGACTCGGATAGCGCAACCCCCACGCAACCCAGAGGATATAGGCATAGATAAAAACAGCGGTGCCCAAGTGGGCAGTCAGTCGGTATTGGCTGACTCTGGGGTTGTCTACCAGCCCGCTTTTCACCATATACCAGCCCAGCAATCCTTGAAGGCCGCCAAGTACAAACATGCCCGCCAGTTTTGGAGTCAGTCCTGCCTTGATTCGACCGGTGAAATAGAAGAACAGGAACGGAACAAGAAACAGGAGGCCAATCAGCCTGCCCAGCACCCTGTGCAGGTACTCGAACATAAAGATTTCTTGGAATTGAAACAGACTCATGCCCTTGTTGATTTTCTGGTACTCGGGGAATTGTTTGTATTTTTCAAAGACTTCCAGCCAAGCTTCTTCGCTGAGCGGTGGGATAATGCCCATCAGGGGTTTCCACTCCACCATAGAAAGCCCGGAGCGGGTGAGGCGGGTGACGCCCCCGAGTAGAATCATGGTCACAATGATGGCGGCGCAAATGATCAACCAGGTGGCGATCTGCCTGTCATAACGAGCCTGCATGTTCATAACTTCGTCTCTACGTCTTTGAGTAATCTTCAGTGGGACTGTATTTTGGCTCGGGAATGATACCAAAACCGGCTATGTTTTGCCGGGGAATTTTGGCCGTTATGAAAAAGTTGTCGCCGCCCGACCTGGGGCTGGCTTGCCTGTCATCAGCTTATCCGGCAAAGTCCCATGACGTTCTAAGAGGAGAATAAGGTCATGCCTGAAGCTAGGATCAATGGGGTGTCCATAGCCTACGTAGATGAAGGGCAGGGGGAACCACTAATCTTGCTGCATGGGCTCGGTGTGAGTCGCAAGGATTGGGGGCCGCAAATCGATTTTTTCAGTCAATCGAACCGGGTGATTGCACCCGACTTCCGGGGGCACGGGGATTCAGACAAACCCGATGGCCCGTACAGTGTCCCGATTCATGCGGCAGATGTGATTTCCCTGATGGATGTTCTGGGTATTCCTTCAGCCCATATTGTTGGTCTGTCCATGGGTGGCATGGTGGCATTTCAGTTGGCTGTCGATGCGCCGGAGCGCCTTCTCAGCATGACCATTGTTAATTCAGGTCCGGCATTGCCCAATGACACCTTTGCCGCCAGAAAAATGCTCTGGACTCGCTTAGCAGCGATTCACCTGCTGGGCATGAAGGCCTACGGACGCAAGGTGGCTACAACCATGTTTTCCGGAGAGGGGCGGGAAGAGCTGATCGATATGTTGGCCAAACAAATTGCCTCAAACCCTAAAAAGGTATATCTAAAAAACTTGAAGTCACTGTTCGGGTGGGGCGTACTGGAACATCTGACGGCGATACAGACGCCAACACTGATGTTAACCGGTGACCGGGACTACTCTCCGGTGGCCGTTAAACAAGCGGTCGTTTCAGCAATGCAGAATGCCAAGCTGGTGGTTATAGCAGACTCCGGGCATGGCACTCCCATTGAAAAACCGGAAGAGACCAATACAGCCATTGCCGAGTTTATCCGTGGTGTTTCTCCCACAGCGTGATTTTTCGTTTGAGGTTGCTCTTCGTGGCCGTTGCCTGTTTGAAGATTTCATTTGCCCGGTAGAATTCCAGCATTTTGACATTGACCACGCTGGGCTCTATGTAGATTTCAGGCGGTGCTTTCTCGAGTTTTTCGCGAATAATGCTCTTTTGCATAATCTGGTAGGTATTGAACACGGCTTCAGATAGTGATGGCATTTTTTCCGTATCGGAACGCTCCCCGATCACATCGACCGCGATTCTCAGGTCGCAGCTGTCCGGTAGTAGATCAAAGGGCACGGGGTTCACTGCACCGCCATCTATGAGGATACGTCCGCCTACTTTAACCGGTTCAAACAGGCCAGGCAGGGACATGCTGGCACGAATGGCGGGGATTAGAGCGCCTTTATCCAGCACAACTTGCTGGCGATTCCAGAAATCGGAAGCGACAACCTTGAGTGGAATCTCCAGTTGAGTGAAACGTTTGGCTTGCACAGATTCAAACAGGTAGGAGATCAGATTTTCCACGCGAATCAGGCCACGGCCACGAAACTGAGGGCCGATAAAATCCATCCATTTGAAAATGTGTTTTTTGGTGACCAGATGCTTGATGGACTCGTTGTCCTTCAGGCTGAATTCCAGAAAAATCTCTTTGATGTCCTGTGTTGGCATCCCCGCACAGTACATGGCACCAATTAAAGCACCGATGCTGGTGCCAGTGACATAGGCTGGCTTCAGGTCCAGTTCTTCCAGCGCTTCCAGTATGAGAAGGTGGCTCACACCTTTCGCGCCACCGCCACCCAGAGCCAGACCAATTTTCTTCACAGACATTCCATCAGGTTAACCGCGTGGTTTAAGGTTCTCGTTACGGTGAAGGTTGATTCGGATCGAAATATCCGGTTTATTGCAGCCTGACCCATGATAACCGGAATGACAGCGTGGAAGACAAGCGAAAAATACATCTGCACGCCAGCTGGCTGGATGTTATGGCCGATGAATTTGATAAGCCGTATATGGCGACGCTTAGGGACTATCTGGCCGAGCAAAAACAGCAGGGCAAAATCATCTACCCTGCAGGCTCAAACTGGTTTGCAGCGTTCAATTTCACGCCATTTGATGCGGTGAAAGTGGTGATATTGGGGCAGGACCCATACCATGGTCCCAATCAGGCTCACGGACTCTGTTTTTCTGTCATGCCTGGGATAGAGATTCCTCCGTCCTTGCGCAATATCTACCAGGAATTGCATTCCGATCTGGGTTTCAAGTCACCATCTCATGGCTGTCTGGCCCATTGGGCAGAGCAGGGTGTGCTGCTACTCAATTCCACGCTGACAGTGGAGCAGGGTAACGCTGGGGCCCACCAGGGTAGGGGTTGGGAAGAGTTTACCGATCGGGCAATACATGAGCTCAATGCTCGCCGTGATGGTCTGGTTTTTCTGTTGTGGGGAAGCTATGCCCAGAAGAAAGGGGCGTTCATTGATTGCAGTCGCCATCTGGTGTTGAAAGCGCCACACCCGTCACCCCTTTCGGCTTACCGGGGATTTTTCGGCTGTCACCATTTTTCCAGGGCCAATGAGTACCTGCGTCAGCACGGGAAAAATCCTATTGACTGGCAACTACCAGCGACTGTTTCGCCAGATCAGTTAAAGCCAGAAACATCTATCGGGTGACCTACAGTTCGATAGGTGGTTGATGGCGTTTGCTCCTCAGCCAATTAAGCCCTTTCAGAATGCTTGGGTGGCCGACAATACGTCGTTCCAGTGAGAACTTGCCCGGGTAATCCATCAGCAACAGCCCCACTGCGATAGTCAACAGTCCCTGACCCGGCAAAAAAAGCATGAGTATTCCGCCGCATAACAATGCCAGTCCCAGTAGGTTTTTCCCGCAAAGCATCAGGAAGCGAATCACCGGATGTCCCTTTTTTAAGGGTGCAGGCTGTCTTTCCTGGTGCTGAAAATAGTCGGCGGGAATCAATGAAACCAGCCAGGGCAGCGCCATAAGGCTGACCACAAAGGTCACAAGGGAGATAACACTGAGCCATGTCAGCAGGGTCTGGTGTTCGTTAAGCCACTCAAGCATTGCTGCACCTATATGTTAAAAACCACATTACAACAATTATATAACTCTATAATTTATATAGAGTATGGAAGGTCATTTTTAGTGATTTCAGATCGGACTCCGTCAATTACCAGATAAGCACTGCTGATGGCCTCGTCCGTCAGAACAACCAGTAGTTCATCATTTTCACCATTACGTACGGCGGTAACCACATTGCCAATGCTCTGCCCACTGTCGGCCAGATAACAGGGTGCCCCGGGTCCGGGTAGGCTGTCCCTGTGGGGGATAGTAATCCAGTACATATGCCGTTTCAGCTTGCCCAGATATTTCATGCGAGCAATGACTTCCTGCCCGGTGTAGCACCCTTTTTTGAAGCTGATGGCATCGACAGACTGCAGGTTGAGCATTTGCGGGATAAACAGGTCCGTCGTATCTGACTGAATGTGTCCTAGCCCTGCTTGTATGTCGAGCAATTGCCAGTATTCAGTACCTACCGGTGTGGCCTGATTTGATAGCGCTTGCCACGAGATTTCAGTGCCAATGGCATCGATTAGGAGTATCTGACGGCCATCGTCCAGGTTTCTGACAGCAGAGTAGTGTAAGTCGCTATCCTTAAGGTTTTTGACGCAGTTGCATAGGCCCAGCAAGGAAAACTGTTCAGTGGCGTCACTCAATGTCGCTTTGAAGAAAACAGCATATTTTTTTAAGTGCTCAAGTGTTTGTGCCACCAGGCTGCGATGTAGCTGCAGTACATAACGGTGTTCAGAGACACGATAGAGATAGAAATCGGCCAGCATCCTCCCTTTGGGGTTGCAACACGCGCCGGGTTGACTATCGCCCACCTCCAGTTTGAAAACATCGCAGGTCAATTGCCCCTGAAGAAATCGACTGGCGTCGATGCCGTCAACGACAATAAGACCTTGATGATAGAGGGGGGTTACAGTGGGCTTTCCCAGCAGTTCTTGATATTGGGTGGGTAGTTCGCCAAAACTCAGGGATAGGGATTCCTCTGAGAATACGGCAATATCGCCGAGACAGCCTTGCCAGTTAGCCATGGTTAACCCTTTGAAACACAGGGCAGATATCTTAGTGTGTTAACCTGCGCTGATCCACTATAATGGCGCTCCAACGCAATCTCGGGGGTATCAGCAAATGGATAGAAATCGACTTTTCTGGGCGAGCAGGCGAGGCATGCTAGAGCTGGACCTGGTGCTTCTGCCATTTCTCGACAAAATCTATCCCGACCTGGATGAAGAGGATAAGCAGCGTTACCATCGTCTGCTGGATTGTGAAGATCAGGATATGTTCGGATGGTTTCTGCGCAGGGAAGATCCAGAAGATCCGGATCTGCGAAGGATAGTGACTATTATTCGTGACACTCGCCCCCAAACCCGTTGAGCTCGAGATTCAACCTTCCAGGTTATTGCTGGCCTGGTTGCTGATAATTCATTTTTCTGTCGTTCTCATGTTGTTGGTTTGACCCATACCTCTGCTGATATCAGTAGGGCTGGCCATCATGGTTTGCTGTGGTGGATATCTTTGTATACAACGTTGGCATCGGCAAGGGGTTCAATACCTGGGTTGGCGAGATGGCATCTGGATGCTGGAAATGAACCAACTTACTGATGAGGTTGAACTTCAGAGTTACCTGATTTTTCCGGGCCTCATACAGCTTGTATTTCTCCGCGAAGGGCAAAGTCATCGGCTGTTCATTTTCCCAGATAGTGTTAGTCGGGAAGCACAAAGGCACTTGCGACAGAGACTGACACTGGTTGGTGTCAGTTCTTCCGAACAATCACGTTTTGAGCGGCAAAATTGACGGGCACCATAATGGTGTCCTTGGCGATATCGGACGTTTTCGGATAATCCAGCGTGTAGTG
>JALRJN010000061.1 GCA_023261185.1 Porticoccus sp. | reverse complement strand
TTTCAAACACTGAAAGGTGCGGATAAAGAGCGTAGGATTGAAAGACCATTGAGATGCCGCGATCAACTGGATGAGCCAAGCTCACGTCTTCGCCATCAATCACAACGGAACCGCTAGTTGCCTCTTCCAAGCCTGCTATAATGCGTAACAGAGTGGATTTTCCACAGCCAGACGGCCCAACAAAGACAACGAATTCTTTATCCCTGATCGACAGTTGAATGTCATAAAGCACCTGGGTCTCGCCGAATGACTTGCTGATGTTATTGAGGTCAAGTGTGGCCATGATGGGTCTTTCTATATCCTAAAATTGGTGCGGGGGCGATTGCTGGCCCCCGCGGTTCGCTTGAGTAAAATATTATAGAGCGTCGTCCAGCTCTTGGGCTGCAATCTCAACCAGTTCGTCTACCGAACCTTCACCCAGAATGATGCCCTGGATCATGTTGGTGAACGCAGACTGAAGACCTTTGAACTCTTCAACCAGAGGTTCTGGCCCGCCGATGCCGATGCCACGAACAAAAACCTGCCAGTAGTCATCGCCTTCGTAGTATGGGTTTTCAAAACCCAACTTGGCATAGTCAAAGATTGGCGTAAGACCCCATTCGGTATCTAGTGCATACTGGGATTCACCCGTGGTTAGCATGCCAGCAAGCTTATGTGCCAGTTCTTCGTGACCAGACCCTTTGAACACAGCAATCGAGTCAGTAATCAGAAGTGTGCCATTGCCACCCTGTGGACCGGCAGGGACCGGAACAGTGATTTCCTTTATGTTTGCGTTGTGCTGACCGCGACCCCAAGGACCATCGATGTACATACCGATTTTGCCGTCGTTATAAAGATCTTTCAGCTGTGAACGTTCCCACGCAGTTGGGCCTTCCTGTGCGACGCTGATAAGCTTTTCATAGAACGCCAGAGTTTCGCGGGTGTTAGAAGAATTCAGCTTGTTTTCACCCGTTACCGGATCGATCACAACACCACCATTGGAGTACAGATAGTTCAGGAATTGGTGCATCGTATTGTCGAAGTCTTTACCTGCAATACCGACGCCTGCTGCGTCCGTGTTATCGTTGATGGCTTTTGCCATATTGTACATACCGTCCCAAGTGCGCGGTGCCACACTTGACGGAGATATTTTCACACAGCGGTTTTACACCAAACTGCATGGTGATATTGGAGCTGGAAATCACGGGAACATTCCTGCGCGGTTAACGCGATAAAGATGGGGGGTAAAACGAGGCGCGTACTATAAGGGGTGGTAGCAGCTTCGTCGAGTCTAACCGGGGTGAAACTGTCTCAATGGACCTCAATAGGGTTCACTTTCGGACATCCGCTCTCTGCGATCTTCTTCCTCCTGCAGGGCCGCCTTGATTTCCAGCAGAACACTGCCAACGTCGGCGGCATCGTCCGGATCATCAAAATGACCGGTGAGCGTGACTTCAGGGTCCAGTTCACCCTGCTCAAATAGCGCCCAGATTTCCTGGGCATAGCGGGTGCTGAGTAGCTCCGGCGCATACTGGCCGTAGTAGGTGGTCATGTTGTCGACGTCCCGGGTGAACATGGCCTGTGCATTATTGTTTGCTGCGGCATCCACCGCTTGGGGCATATCGATAATCACTGGGCCATAGGCGTCGACCAACACATTGAATTCTGATAAATCGCCATGGACCAGTCCTGCACACAGCATGCGAACCACATAGTTCATCATGGTGGCGTGATCTTCCAGAGCCTGTTCGGCAGACATGGTGACATCATTGAGTCTGGGGGCTGCGTCGCCCGTATCATCGGTGACCAGCTCCATCAATAACACGCCATCAATGCAACCGTAGGCGGTGGGAACCCGCACCCCGGCATCCGCCACTTTATACAGAGCGTTGACCTCGGCACTTTGCCATCGTTCTTCCTGTTGCTGACGGCCAAATCGCGTACCTTTGCCCATGGCTCTGGCGCGACGGCTGTTACGATCTTTTCGGCCTTCCTGGTATTGCACAGCTTTTTTGAAGCTGCGTTGGGCGGAATCTTTATAAACTTTGGCGCAGCGGGTTTCATCGCCGCAACGCACGATATAGACAGTGGCTTCTTTGCCGCTCATTAGCTGGCAGATGACTTCATCAACCAGGCCAATATCTACCAGCGGTTGAATCCGTTTTGGAACTTTCATGGCTACCTATAACGTATGGGGGCGGTGAATTGAAACACGTCAGCGTCGAAACTGGATGAGGAATCGACGAAAAAGCGAATAATTTTGCTCAGTGAGGGTAGTCAATCAGATTTTATTAGGTAATGACACCTAGTTATGGATCTTAGGCAATTGTTGTCGACGTTATCGTCCGTTTCATGGGTGTTCACAACCGTGTTTTATCAGTACAGATGACAGAGTGAAACAGGTCGGTTCAGCCGACGTGTGGAACTTGTTACTGGATAATTGCCACGGATTTAATCTGTGCCCAGATGGGTTTGCCGGGGGCCAGTTCCAGGTGGTGGGCAGAACGGTGGGTGAGGCGGGCCACCAGTGGCGTGTTGCCAACGCGGAGTTTCACCAGTGCCAGGCCGGGGTGTTGTTCAGTGGATATTTCCTCCACTACGGCAGGCAGGGAATTCACGATGCTGGTATCGCTATGGTGTTGCAGGGAGAGACTGATGTCCCGAGCGAACACCCGCACCCGCACCTGGCACCCGACATCATAGCCGCTGTCTCGGAACCAGAGATCGCCACCATCGAAGGTCGCTTTTGCCAATTGCCATTGAGGGTCGCGCTCCGTCACAGTGGCCTCGATGACAGAGCCCACTTCCTCTCCCAGTTTGATGGGAAAGTCGAGCCGGGTGAGTGTGTCGTTCAGTGGACCGCTGGCAACGATCCGGCCGTTTTCCATGGCAACCAGAGTATCGGCCAGCCGCGCCACTTCCTCGGCTGAGTGGCTGACATAGATGATGGGAATATCCAGTGTCGTCTTCAGGTTCTCCAGGTAGGGGAGTATTTCCTGCTTGTGAGTCTGGTCGATGGAAGCGAGGGGTTCGTCCATCAACAGTAATCCCGGTTTGCTGAGTAGTGCACGCGCAATGGTGACTCGCTGACGCTCGCCGCCGGATAGTTGCCCGGGTGAGCGGTCCAGTAATGGGGCAATGCCGAGCAAGTCGATGGTGTCCATGCGGTCGGCCTCAGTGACCGGTTGGGTTGCACGCTTAATGGCAAACTCCAGATTTTCCCTGGCACTGAGGTGAGGCAGCAGGCTTGCCTCCTGAAAGACATAGCCCAGAGTGCGGCGGTGGGTGGGAACAAAGGTGTTGTTATCCTGCCAAATTTGACCGTTTACGCGCAGGTGGCCCGTGGCGGCGGTTTCGAGACCGGCAATACAGCGCAGCAGGGTCGTTTTGCCTGCTCCGGAGTGGCCAAACAGTGCGGTCACTCCCTGGCAGGGCAGTTGCATGTCCACGTCCAGACAAAAGCCCGGGTAGGACAGCTTGAAACGGGCATCGAGTGGCAGAGTGCTCATGGTTCTCCACTCATTTCCAGATCATCAGGTGTTTACGCGAGTAGAGTATGGCCAGTACCACGAAGGAAAACAGCACCATAGTTGCCGCCAGCCAATGGGCCTGTGCATAGTCCATGGCTTCCACATGATCGTAGATCTGTACGGAAATTACCCGTGTGGCTCCCGGAATATTTCCGCCAATCATTAACACTACCCCAAACTCTCCGAGGGTGTGGGTAAAGCCCAGAATGGTGGCGGTCAGAATGCCGGGTTTGGCCAGGGGAAGCACCACATTGAAAAAGGTATCCCGAGGGTTAGCGCCGAGGGTGGCAGCCACTTCCAGCGGTCGTTCCCCGATGGCTTCCATTGCGTTCTGTATCGGCTGCACGACAAAGGGCAGGGAATAAATAATTGAACCAAAAACCAGGCCACCGAAGGTAAAAGGCAACAGGCCGATGCCAAGGGCCTCGGTCAGTTGACCGACCGGGCCATTCGGGCCCATGGCCAGCAGTAGGTAAAATCCCAGTACGGTGGGAGGTAGTACCAGGGGCAGAGCAATGATGGCGATGATAAGTCCTTTCCAGCGACAGCGGGTTCGGCACAGCCACCAGGCGGTTGGAATGCCAATCATCAGCAGTAGTAGGGTGACAATGGCCGCAAGGCGAAGGGTCAGCCAGAGCGCTTCAATGTCCGCTGCGGAAAATCCCATGGCTATTGTTGTCCTGCAGGTTGGTAACCGTAGTCATCCATAATAATCAGGGCCTGTTCACTCTGTAAAAACGCAAGCAGTTGTTTGGCGGCAAGCTGGTTGCTTCCTTTTTTGAGCAATACTGCATCTTGATAGATGGGGCTATGCAGTTTCGTGGGTACCGGCCAGTAGCGAGCCTTGCGCTGTGGGTTGTATACCTGTGCCCTGGCAATAAAAGCGAGTTGTGCATTGCCGGAGATGACAAAGTGGTATGCCTGGCCAACGCTTTCGCCGATAACCAACTTTTGACTGACGGCGTCCCAGAGCGTCAGCGCCTTCAGGGTTTCAACAGCTGCTGCGCCATAGGGGGCCAGTCGCGGGTTTGCAATGGCAAGTCTGTTGAATTCACCCCTGGAAAGCAGGGCTTTAGGGTCGTCTGTGAGTCCGTTGGTTGCGATGACAACCAGCGATCCCTGTGCATAGGTGAAACGGCTGCCAGAGATACCGTGCCCGCTTTCCAACAGGGCTTTGGGTTTTTCCTGGTCGGCAGAGAGGAATACGTCGAAAGGTGCTCCCTGGATAATTTGGGCATAGAGCTTGCCGGAGGAGCCGCTGGCTATAGACACCCTGTGCTGGCTCTGATGTTCAAAGGCGGTAACGATGTCCCTCATGGGCAGCAGGAAACTGGATGCCACCGCAGCGTTAATCTCCTGGGCATGGGCCGTAAGGGAAAACAGTGTGAGTATAAAAAGGCGGAGAACATTCACAATCAGATATAGTCTATGGGTTATAGGGTGGAAGTGGCGTTATGGTGATAACAGGAAAAAACATAATCATAATAAGGCCACTTGTTTGCCCGGTGTGAAGGGCTCTATTGACAAATATATTGGTGTTTTTTGCAAGCGGGCAAACCGTGGCCTAACGTGGAACAGAGCATGAAGCCCGTGGAGGCGGCTATAAAAGGCGCTAACCACGACGAGGAGATTAAGATATGAAACGAGCAATCAAAGATTTCCATATGGACAGGTTTCAGGAGTGGGTAGCTGATCTTGAGTGCGGCCACGAGCTAAAGATGCGTCATAACCCCCCGTATATGGAGTGCCGCTGGATTGGTACCGGAAAGGGCCGACAGGAACATATCGGCGATGAGTTTGAATGCATTGACTGTGAGATGCCCGCACTGCCCGAAGGGCTGTCACTGAAAGAGAGCAGTGAAACCTATGATCGCGACAATTTCCCCGACCACCTCCGGTCGGGAATCACAACCCCTGATGGTGTCTGGGGCAAGGTTGTTGTGGAAGCGGGGATGTTGCAGTTCGTGATTGAGCCGGATAGTGATGCCAGCAGGGGGTTCCTCCTCGACCCATCATTTGCAGGGGTTATGGCGCCGAATCTGCTTCATCACCTTCTTCCTGCCATGGGGAATGTTACATTCCATATTGACTATTACGCAGCCTGAAGAGGAAGGCTGCTTCGTGGATTCACGAATTTCGTGCCTTCTTCAGCATCTCTACTATACTCATTGAGCACTGCCGGTTTGATGGCAGTTTTTTCTATAAAACCGTTGCGGTTCAAGTGCATAGCCGGTAGCTGTCGGTATAGCGTTTTAGTACAGGTGAACGATTTCCGAACAGTTATTTTGGTGTTTGGTCGATACAGTCCACCCATGAAAAAATAATATAAAACATATACATAAAATTCATATTCTCTGTTTTTTCTGAGTTGGTACGACCGTTGCATAAGAATCTTATCCCTGTGATGTGTTCGACTTGTCGTACACCTTGCAGAAGGGGATATAAACCTAATCAATTTTGGCTAGAAAGAAACTAAACTAAGGTAACTCGATATGGGAATGCTGATAAATATCGATAACGGAGGCACGCTCACCGATATCTGCGTGCTGAAGGATAATAATTTCTACAAAACTAAAACCCTCACTACGCCTTACGACCTGAGTAAGTGCTTTTTCGACGGTTTACGTAAGGCTTCTCAAGAAGCCTATGGTCAGGAAGACGTCGCCAGATTGCTTGCTGAAGTAGACCATATTCGTTACTCCACCACTCAGGGCACCAACGCTATCGTAGAGCGTAAAGGTCCGCGTCTGGGTCTGGTTGTCAATAAAGGCTCTGATTTGCCTTCACGTCTGCGCAAGCTGGACGAAGAGCTGTATGACTTCCTCGTTGGTGATCGTGTGGCTGAAGTGGATCTGGCTGCCCTGTCAGATGTTGCGAAAGGTGCTGATACAACGTCAGTTATCACTCGCCTGACTTCAGTTGGTGCCAACCGTATCGTTGTTAGCTTTGAGTCTGACAAGGCGGATGAGTACGAAGCGCAATTCAAGCGTCTGGCTTTTGATAACTACCCGCGTCACCTGCTGGGTGCTGTGCCGATGCTGTTCTCCAGCGAACTGGCTGATGATATCTCTGAAGAGCGTCGTGCCTGGACTGCAATGATCAACTCTTTCCTGCATCCGGCCATGGAAAACTTCCTGTACAACGCAGAAAACCGTCTGCGTGAATACCGCACCAAAAACCCGCTGTTGATTTTCCGCAACGATGGTGACGCTTCTCGTGTTGCTAAAACCATTGCGCTGAAAACCTACAGCTCCGGTCCTCGTGGTGGTATGGAAGGCGTTAAAACCTTCAGCAAGCAGTACAACCTGAAAAACGTTCTGTCCATGGACGTTGGTGGTACAACTACTGACGTGGGTCAGGTGATCAACCATGCTGTTGATGAAGATCGTCGCGGCCTGGTGGAAGGTGTTCCGATTTCTTTCGGTCTGTGTGAAATCTCTAGCCCCGGTGTCGGCGGTAGCTCCATCCTGTCTGTTAAAGATGGTGCTATTCAAGTAGGCCCCGAGAGTGTGGGCGCTGTACCTGGACCAGCCTGTTTCGGTCGCGGTGGCAAGAATGCAACCATGACAGATGTAAACCTGCTGTTGGGTCTGCTTGATCCTTCTACCTACTTCGGTGGTGGTCTGGCTCTTGATGCTGAGCGTTCACGCGCTGCCATCAACGAGAACATTGCGACTCCACTGGGTATCACTGTAGATGAGGCGCTGTTCCAACTGCGTGATGCATTCGAGCAAAAAATTGCTAATGAGCTGAAAGTTTACGGCAAGATCGAAGATGACACCGTTCTGATGGCCTTTGGTGGCGCCGGTCCGATGAACTCTTGTGGCGTTGCTGAAAAATGCGGCCTGTCCACTGTATTCATCCCGAAAACTGCTGCTGTATTCAGTGCGTTCGGTATGGGCGATTGTGACATCGGTCAAAGCTATGCTGTTGTGCTGAAAGGCAACCGCCAGGAAGCGCTGGAAGCTGCATACGCGTCTCTGGTTGAGCGTGGTGAGCGCGATATGTTCGCAGAGGGTTATGGCAGAGGTGACTATGTGACTGAAGCGCGTCTCGTTGCCGAGAAAGATGGTGCTGAGCTGGTATCCAAGCTCAATGGTGCTATCGCTATTCCTCAGGAAATGGCTAAAGCCGATGCGGTCACTCTGGAAGTTTCCGTGCGCAAGCAGCTTAAAACCGAAGACAGCTCTCACGCTTCTGTTAAGAAAGGCAGCCCGGCCAAAGCTACCAAAACCCGTTCTCTTTTCGCTGGTGATACCGGTACTCAGGAACTGCCAGTTTATGAAGTCAGCTTCATGGAGCCAGGCGGCCACGGCGTAGGCCCGGCAGTTATTGAAGAAGAATTCTTCACCTGTCTGGTTCGCGAAGGTTGGGAATTCGTTGTTACTGAATTGGGCGATATCCGCCTGACCAAGGGGGAAAAATAATGAAAGTATTGATGACTGAATATCTTCGTATCGACCTGGATACGGAAAACTGGGAGTGCCGTGTTTGTGATCACGTAGTGGGCTCAGCACGCGGTAACTATAAAGAAGGGCTGTTGGTCTATAACCGTGACCCCGCGGATATCCACCCGTCCATCATTGATCCGGAAAAATACCGTTTCACATTCTGTCCAGACAGAGAGTGGGTCAACATCTATGAATTCTATTGTCCGTCATGCGGTACCCAGGTTGAGGTTGAGTACACCTTCCCCAACCACATGCCGCTCTACGACATGGAAGTTGATCTTGACGCCCTGAAGGAACAATGGAGCCACCGTGAGGAAATTACCGAGCCGGTGAAAGGCCCCAACGTTCTTGTCGATCGCTGCCACACCCACAAGCACTGATCGTGCTAGTAAGTTGGTTTAGTGAATAAATTAGGACTGATTTAGGAAATAGGTTATGAAACGTATATCAGTAGATATCGGTGGTACGTTCACCGATTGCTTTGTGGTGTGGGACAACAAGTATATTGAAACCAAAGCGTTGACCACCCACCAAAACCTGGCCCTCGGTTTTAACGAGGCTGTCGAAAAGGCTTACACCGAACTCGGCATTACCATGGAAGAAATCCTTGGTGGTGTTGACTCCGTTCGTTACGCGACCACTCTGGGTACCAACGCTCTGATTGAGCACAATGGACCTCGTATCGGTATGCTGGTAACAGCTGGTTACGAAGCGATGGTGCCTCTGAGCCGTGGTCGTGGTTACGGTGAAGGTCTGGATGAGCTGGGCAAGCAAAACCTGCCCGACGCACAGCGTCCTGCTCCTCTGGTTCTGCCGCACATGATCGAAGGTGTTCGTGAGCGTCTGGGCTTCCAGGGCGAACTGGTTATGCCGCTGGATGAAAAAGACGTTCGTGAAAGAATCCGCAGCCTGGTGAACAAAGGTGCTCAGGCTATCGTGGTTTGTTTGATTAACTCTGTGGTTAATCCCGAGCACGAAAAGCGTGTTGAGCAGATCCTGCTAGATGAATACCCCTCTCACCTGCTGGGTTCTATTCCGGTGATCCTGTCTCACCGTGTAGCTGGCCGTAAAGGTGAGTATGTGCGTGCAACGTCTGCCATCGTCGATGGTTACCTGCACTCCACCATGTATCACGCGATGAGCCAGTTGGAGCAAAACCTGCGCGCCAACTCATACTCCAAGCCGATGCTGGTAATTCACAACTCCGGTGGTATGGCGCAGCTGAACTCCACGGATGCGCTGCAAACCATTCACTCCGGTCCTGTATCCGGTATCAGTGCCGCAGAACACTTGGCGAAAGAAGCTGATCTGGGCAGTGTGGTTGCTACCGATATGGGTGGTACCTCTTACGATATCGGTATCGTGGTAGAAGGCGGTATCAAGCACTATGACTTCAACCCGGTTATCGACCGCTGGTTGGTGTCTGTACCTATGGTTCACCTGGTAACTCTGGGTGCTGGCGGTGGTTCTATCGCTTCCTTTGACCGTATGTACAATGCTGTTGCCGTTGGACCGAAGAGTGCCGGTTCTGACCCGGGTCCAGCCTGTTATGACCGCGGTGGTATGAACCCGACTGTAACTGATGCTGACTTGGCGTTGGGTTACCTGGATCCCACCAACTACGCCGGTGGCCACATTCCGCTGAATCCGAAGCGTTCCATGTTCGCTATTGAAGAAGCACTGTGTGACGATCTGGATGTCGAGCCAATCGAAGCGGCGCTGCTGATCAAAGAGAAAGTTGACAGCAACATGGCTAACGGTCTGCACACCGAACTGCGTGTTCGTGGTTATGACCCCGAGGACTTCACCATGCTGGCCTACGGTGGTAATGGTCCTCTGCACTGCTGTGGTATCGCCAGCAACCTGAACATGGACAAGATTCTGGCACCGCCAATGAGCTCCGTGTTCTCTGCTGTGGGTGCCGGCAACATGCACCAAATGCACATTCACGAAATGTCTCTCTTCCTGGTGCTGTACGATTCAAACACCCGTAAGGTCTTCAGCGATTACCAGCGCTTCAATGACATTGTTGCTGAGCTGAGTGAGCGTGGTACAAACGACTTGCTGCGTCAGGGTGCCGAGCAGTCTTCTATCAAGCACTCTCTGGAACTGGATATGCGCTATGGTAACCAGCTGGTACAAACCACTGTTGTTATTCCCAAGCACACTCTGGATTCGGCAGTTGATGTATTGAACATCCTGCAGCAGTTCTCGGATGACTACGGCCACCGTTTTGGTGAAGGTAGCCAGGCGCCTGAAGCAGGTATTCGTATCAACACCATTCGTGTGGCTTCTTTTGTTGAGCACGATACCGTTCACTTTAAACACATCAAACCGGTACCTGAAAGCGAGCGTCTTGCTCCTCCAGCTCCGTTGTCCACCAGAACCTGTTACTTTGTCAGTGAAGGTCCTAAGGGCATTGAGACACCGGTATGGCGTAAGGACGACATTCCCCCGGGAACTGAGATCGTAGGTCCAGGCATTGTTGCCTCTGAAGTAACAACCTACTTGATTGAACCAGGCTGGAAGTATGTTTCTGCTGAGCAGGGCGCCGTTTGGTTCTTCCGCGTCGAACAAAATTAAGAGGGGTATTAGACAATGAATAACGAAACCACAAATCCGGCTCTGGAAGATCAGGAGCTGATTGAAAAATTCCTCAAGGAAACCACGCTGTTCCTGGGTCCCGATCCGGAAATTATGCGCCACCACAACATCGAGCCGCGCACGGCCGATGAAGAAAAGTGTATGGGGCAATTTACCGACCTGAACCAGATCGCTTCTATCCGTGACCGTCTGCAGTCTGCCTGTGAAGAAGGTTTTGAGATGGTTGAGCAGATGGGTGCGGCGCCCGGTGCAAAATGGGGTGACATTATCACTGGTATCTACTCCGCGTCAGGCGACCTGACTATCGGTAGTGCTGGTGGTGTATTGATCTTCTCTGCACTGGTTCACCACCCGATCAAGTTCATCATCAAGAACTGGGTCGAGGAAAAAACCGTTGGCGTCAATGAAGGCGACGGCTTTATTCACAATGATTCCCGCTACGGTAACGTGCACAACACTGACCAGAGCATGATCATTCCAGTGTTCCACGAAGGCAAACTTGTCTGCTGGGTAGCTTCCACCGTACACGAAGGTGAATGCGGTGCGATTGAGCCGGGCGGTATGCCCTCCATGGCTGAAACCTCTTTTGACGAAGGCCTGAAAATGTCTCCGTTCAAGATTGTTGAAGGCTATCAGATCAAGAAAGACCTGCTGACCTTCCTGCAGAACTCTGTGCGTGAGCCCAAGCTGCAGTATGAAGACATTAAGGTGAAACTGTTCGCCTGTATGCGTCTTGAGAAGCGGATCAAGGAAGTTCTGGCCACTGATGGTCCGGATGCCCTGACTGCCTGTCTGCGCTACACCAACGAGAGCGTTGTGACCGAAGTACGTCGCCGTATCTCCGAGTGGCCTGACATGACTGTTCGCACTCAAACCATCATGGACAGTACTCTCCGTGAAAACGCTCTGCTGAAAATCAACCTGGCTGTAACCAAGAAAGGCGATCGTCTGATCTTCGACTTCACCGGTACCAGTCCTGAGTTGACCAACCGTGCCATCAACACCCAGTTGCCGGGTATGAAAGGTATGGTGGGCCAAGCGTTCATGAACCACATCTGGCCTGATCTGCCTCGTGGTCAAGCGGGTCTGTCTCCCATTGAGTTTGTAACTCAGCAAGGTACGTTGGTTGACTGTTCCTACTCAGCGCCTAACTCACAGAGCTTGATGTCCATCTTCCACAGCTTCACCGTGGCCCAGCATGCGACGGCCAAGTTCCTGTACAGCTGCCCGGACAAGTACACCCGTGTACTGGCACCCTGGCACAACATGATCAACACCTTCATCTGGGGTGGTGTGAACCAGCACGGTGAAACTCTGGGTAACCTCTGTGCCGACCTGAATGGTATGGGCGGTGGTGCTCGTATGGACCGCGATGGTGAGCATGCGCTGTCTCCGATCTTCGCAACCATGGCGGATATCGGTGAGCAGGAAATGAACGAGGAAGAAGTACCGTTCCTGCAGTTGGTTTCCAAGAAAATGACCACCAACACCCAGGCACCTGGTAAATACCGTGGTGGTATGGGCTACACCATGATCTCGTCTACCAAAGACAGTGATCAGTGGGGCTTCATGACCACTACCCAGGGTTCTAAAGTACCGACTATCCAAGGTCTGTTCGGTGGTTACGCCGGCGGTACTTACCCGATGTGTCGTGTATCTGGTGTGGACGTCTATGACATCCTGCTGAAAGAACCTGAAAGATTTAAGCACTCCATTGCTGAAATCATGAATGAGCAGCCCTTTGAAGGTGCCCGTTACCACACCCAGCACATGGGTCTTGGTTTCGACATCTCCAAGCGTGGTGAGCTGTACATGATCTCCCAGGGTTCTGGTGGTGGTTATGGTGACCCTCTCGAGCGTGATCCCACTTATGTGATCATGGACATCGAAGAAGGTCTGATCACTCCGGATGTCGCGAAGAAGCTTTACAAAGTGGAGTTCAATGAAGAAACCCTCGTGGTTGACATGGCTGCTACTGAGAAGCTTCGTGCAGATTACCGTGAAACTCGTAAGAAGCAGGGTGTACCCTACGCAGAGTTCGTCAAGTCTCATGTGAAGGATACTCCTCCGGAAAATATCCCGTTCTATGGTTCCTGGAACAACGAACTGGATTACGTGTACGCCGGTAATATCAACGACAAGCGTGATGCTAAAAACCCGGGCCCCATTTATGTGACCCATCCTAAAGATGTTAGAATCAGTGAGCTTGAGGATGAGCTTGCCAGAGTCAGAGAAGCGGCAGGCTTACCTCCTTCTAACGAAAGGAAATAGTATGGCTGTTAACTTAGCATCTTACCTAACCGCCGGGGGGGAGACCCCCCGGCTTTGGATTAACTTTACCGATTACACCAAAAAGCTGTTGCTGGGTGCGGATGAAAACCCCTGGTCGAATCCCGCTGCCTACATGTCTTTTTACGGGCAGGCCCATGGCTTGGTGAAATCGCAGGTTGCAGTGCTTGATGTCTGGGACCTGTTCCAACATTGGATGAAGGAAGATCCGGAAGCCATTCCGTCCATGGCCGGTAAGCGTCGTGTCACCGTGGCATTAAAAGCCATGCTCGAAGCTTATGGTCCGAGGGAGTTGCTGGCAGAAGTGATCACTGCCTTCAGTAACAATTATGGAGCTTCAACGCCGCTGGCGTTGGTGATGCCTTCGCCTCGTTCATTGCTGGTGAAGGCTCATCAAGCTGCCAACGGTGAAGTGGCGGAACCCGATGAAATGAACATTGATACTGCATCAATGTACATGGCAGATTTTCTTCGCTATTTCAGCGAAACCGATCTGTCCGGGGTGCTACTGGTAGAAGATCCCGAATTGCCGCCGGCTAGCGGTGAGGAATTAAGTTGGTATCAGCCGATCTACAATGTGGCCAAGCATTACCGTTGGTCCGTTGGGGTCTATTTGCCTTCTTCTGATGTGGATTACGATGTTCCTGCCGATGTGGCTTTTGCTGTCGCTCCAGCGGGATCTCCCACAGCGGCCAAGGTGAGTGGTGTGGATATTTCCGAGTATTTGTGGGGTGACCAGTCTGGTTCTCTGCCTGCTACTTCGGGGTTCTACTATTTGACCATCCCGGCTGGCACAAAACCGGAGACTGTACTCGATACACTTGCTACCCTTAAGGGTTAATCTAATCTTTAATAGGGGGTGAGTATGCGTCTCGTCGATTTTCTTGATGAGAGCCCAGCCGTGAGGTCGGGCGCTGGCAAGTTTATTGATCTGGACAACGAGCTCTCTCTCAGTTACCGGCAAATGGTGAATGCCTCCGTGCAAATTGCGGAGGTTCTCCGAGAAAGGGGAGTTAAGTCGCAGGATGTTGTCGCGACTTATGCTCCCAATTCGGTTGCCGCTTATTGCTGTATTTTTGCAATATCACGTCTGGGCGCCGTCTGGTTGCCGCTCAATGTCCGCAATACTTTCGAAGCAAATCAGAAGCAGATCTCCAAATCTGGTACGGTCAAATTCTTTGTGGATGACACTATTTTGGCGTCCATCCCACAGATAGTAGATACCTATCTTGAGGATAAGCTTCTCAGATTTAACGGCCAGCAAGTGCTGGGTGTCGAGCTTCAAGCATTGGACGATGAGCTGGTAATGCCTCTGACACTTGATGTGAAACCTGAGGGTGAAAATGTTCTCCTTACTCTGTTTGCCACGGGTGGAACCACGGGTGATTCGAAGCTGGCGGAATGGAGTAGTAGTAGCTGGGAAACACTGACGGCGATTCAGGATGAGATTATGCCTGAGCCGGATATTCCCGGTTCTTATCTTGTGTCAGCCCCGATGACACATGCGGCCGGGATCGCGTCATTTGCCACTATTCGTCAAGGTGCATCAGTTGTGGTCATGGATGGGATGATTCCCGATAGGCTGCTCGGGGTGATCCAGGACTATCGGGTGACTCATCTTTTTCTGCCGCCCACGGCCATTTATATGCTGCTTGCAGATCCTTCGATTGGTGACTTCGATTATTCAAGTTTGCGTTACTTCTGGTATGCGGCTGCGCCAATGTCGGTGGACAAGCTCAAGGAGGCGATTGCTGCCTTTGGTCCGGTGATGGTGCAAACCTATGGTCAGGCTGAGGCGCCGATGATCTGTACATTCCTGAGTGCCGAGGATCATGTCTACGCCCTTGAAAACGATCACCCCGAAATTCTCCGCTCCTGCGGCAAGGTATGTCCGCATGTGGAGTTGGCAATTCTCGATGATGACTGGCAGCCACTGTCGGTGGGTGAAGAGGGGGAGATTGCGGTCAAAGGTAATCTGTTGATGAAAGGATATTATCAAAGCCCAGCGGCCACTGAAGAGATTCGTCGCGATGGTTGGCAGCGTACTGGTGATATCGGTTTTCTGGATGAGCGTGGATACCTCTCTATTGTGGACCGCAAACGGGACATGATTATTTCTGGTGGTTTCAATGTCTATCCGAGTGAAATCGAGCAGCTTATCTGGGGCCATCCGGCCATCAAGGACTGTGCGGTCATTGGCGTTCCCGACGAAAAATGGGGCGAGCAAGTGACGGCTGTTGTTGAACTTAAGGCTAATGTACAAGCGCCTGATGAACAGGAGATTATTCAGTTCTGTAAGAGCAGGTTGGGCAGTGTTAAGTCCCCGAAACAGGTATATTTCTGGGATGAGTTGCCAAGGAGCCCTGTCGGTAAGGTGCTGAAGAAGGAGATTCGCAAGGTCTTCTGGAAGGATTCCGGTCGAAATATCTGAAGCAAATATTCACACGTTATTACTAGTTTTCAACGTTTAATCAATACGAGGGTTATGCCGTGAAGGTCAGTATTGTGGGTGCCTATAACACCCAGTTTGGTGCTTTTGTAAAGCGCGATCGTGAGACTGGAGAGATCGAAGATCTCAAATCTTTTTATGAATTACTGGAAGAAGCCGGAGCTGGCGCCATTGCCGATGCAGGGCTTGAGGCAAAGGATATTGACGCAATTTGGGTTGGTTCCTGCTCGCCCTCCATGTTCGTCAATCAGGAGCATGTTGGCCCCCTGGCGTTGGAGATTGATCCACAGGGGCTACTATTAAAACCAACTACCCGCACCGAAGGTGCCTGTGCGACGTCCTCGCTGGCCATCTATAACGCGGCCTATGCCGTAGCCTCAGGCCGTTTTAAAAACGTATTGGCTATCGGTGTTGAAAAGATGAATACACTGGATACGGCTGGGGTAACTCATGCTTTGGCCTGTTGCTCTTACTGGCCTGATGAAGGTGCCAAGGGCATGACTTTTCCTGGGCTGTTTGCCGAGCTGGGTAAAGCCTATCAAGCCAATAATGAGCTGACGGATGAGCAGTTGCGCATCATGCTGGCCCATGTTTCGGCGCTGAACTATCGCAATGGTATTCAAAACCCGCTGGCCCATTTCGGCCCGGGCAGTATCCCGGACAGGAATCAGTTAGTGACAGCAGAAGCCATTCTCAATTTGCCGGAGTCAGGTAAAGGCAGCAACCCTATGATTGCTCCACCTCTGCGTTTGCATGATTGCTCTCTGATCACTGATGGCGCCGCAGCAGTTGTGTTGACTTCCACTGATAATGCGAAAGCCAATTTCAAACATGCCGTAGAGCTGTCTGGTATTGGTCATGTGACTGATCGTATGACGCTTTCAGCCAGGGCGGGGCGCTTGCATGAGTTGCAGGCTACACGTCACGCTGTGAAGCTGGCGTTGGAAGAAGCGGGAGCTGGTGTTAACGATATTGACCTGGCAGAAGTGCATGATTGTTTCACGGTCAACCAGATTCTCTGTACGGAAGCCATTGGCTTGTCAGCCCCCGGGCGTGCCGGCTATGACTTCATGGCTGGAAAATATGACCCTGATGGTGACTGTCCGATCAACCTGTCTGGTGGGCTGAAATCCAAAGGTCACCCGGTTGGTGCAACAGGTGCCTCCATGCATGCCTTGGCATACAAGCAACTGATTGGTGAGCCTATCGGTGTTGCTCACAAAGGCAACCCCGAAGTCGCCATGACAGTGAATATTGGTGGTTCCGGTGTTACCAACTGTGTCACGGTAATGCGCCGTATGCAGTGATGGGTTTTACCCCCTGTCGGAATGCCATGGCAATGGCCGTGGTGTTCCGGCAGTCTTTCTCCTTTCTCCTTTCTCCTTTCTCCTTTCTCCTTTCTCCTTTCTGCCGAAAGTTGGATTTGTGTTTGTATTTTGTTTTCTGCTGGTTTATTAATTATCCAATGGCCCTTATAGATGATGTATGTTCGCTAAAAGTCGCATTCATTTAATCGAAAATCATTTCTATTCTATAAGTCTTGGCAGTGGTGCGGTCTGCCTATAAAAAATTCACTGCTTGATCAGTGTCAGTAGTTAAAGATGTAAAAAGAGTTATTTTGCAGTCCCATAAAGCAGGAGATGTAGCATGTCTAAAGTGGCATTAGTAACTGGGGGAACAAGAGGTATTGGTGAATCAGTTGCTGTCGAGTTGAAAGAAGCCGGTTATGAAACGGTATCCAACTACGGTGGTAACGATGAGCGTGCCCGGGAATTTTCAGAGCGAACTGGAATTCCTGTTTATAAGTTTGACGTGTCGGACTTTGATGCATGTCAGGAAGGAATTGCGCAGATTGAACGTGACGTTGGTCCTGTATCGGTGTTGGTTAACAATGCGGGTATTACCCGTGACCGCACCATGCACAAGATGACCCATGAAATGTGGCAGGCAGTTCTGGATACTAACCTGGGCTCTTGCTTCAATATGTGTCGTGGTGTGATTGAAGGTATGAGGGAGCGTAAGTTCGGACGAATTGTTAACGTTGGCTCACTCAATGGTCAGGCTGGTCAATACGGACAGGTCAACTATGCAGCTGCAAAGTCGGGCATTCACGGTTTTACAAAAGCCCTGGCTTTGGAAAGTGCTGCGTATGGTGTGACCGTTAACGCGGTAGCTCCAGGCTACGTTGATACCGATATGGTGAGAAATGTTCCTGCGGATGTTCTGGAGAAAATTGTTGCCAGAATACCGGTGGGTCGTTTGGGGACAGCCCATGATATTGCTCGGGGCATTCTATTCCTGGTGTCGGATGAGGGCGGATTTATTACGGGTTCAACCCTGTCAATAAATGGTGGCCAACATATGTACTAAGGCCTTGTTGGGGTGGCCGGAATGCAGCAGTTCTGGTCGGCAGCAGGTATGTAGGTAAACACTTGAAGCTACAAAAAACCCCCTCGAATTAGGGGGTTTTGCTTAAGGCCAACTGCTAGAGAGCTTGTTACGGTTTCTTGATCCCGTATTTTTTCATCTTTTGATATAAGGTGCTTTTGGCAATGCCGAGGTGCTTTGCAGCTTGCGTCATATTGCCACTCGATTGCTTGACCGCAGCCTCAATGGTGTTTTTCTCAACCACGTCAAGATTGCCTTGGGGTATGCTGGCTGGGCCAGCGGCAAACTCTGAATGAATGCTGACTTCTCCTGGGCGATAGCCATCCGGCAAGTCATCGATGGTGAGCGTCTCGCTCTGGGACATAAAACACATACACTCAACGACATTCACCAGTTCGCGAATGTTGCCCGGCCATTCCCTGGTTTTGAGGGCATTTAGCAGGGCGGGAGAAAAACGTTTAGCGGTAATTTGCTCTGGATTTTCTTTGTTTAAGCGGTCCAGCACCGACTGGGCGATGCCTTCAATGTCCTCTTTTCTGCCAGATAGCGGGTCAAGGCTGATGGTCACCGTAGAGAGGCGGAAATAGAGGTCCTTGCGAAACAGTCCCTCATTTACAGCAGCCTTAAGATCTCGGTTTGTGGCGGCAATAAGTCGGAAGTCAACGGGAATGGGTTTGACATCCCCGACTCGGTAGATTTTTTTCTCTTGCAGGACGCGAAGAAAAACAGGTTGTATTTCCAAGGGCATTTCACCTATCTCATCGAGAAATAGAGTGCCCCCATTAGCGGCCTCTATTTTGCCGATCAGGCCGCCCTTTTTCGCCCCCGTAAATGCGCCCTCTACATGACCGAATAGTTCGCTGTTTAGAATGTCTTTGGAGAAGGAGCTGCAGTTGAGGTCAATAAATGGCCCTTCCGAATAATGGCTGCTGTCGTGAATGGCTTTGGCAAACACTTCTTTGCCAACTCCGGTATCTCCGAGTATCAAAACAGGTAAAGGTGTTGATGCTGCTTTGCGGGCCTTATTAGCGCTCGATTTGAACGAGGGGCTTTCGCCGTAGATTTCTTGGAATGGGTCAAAATCAGGTTTTAGCGAGGGGCTGGTTTCCTGGATGATTTGCGGCTTTCCCGAATGGATGCGACCAGCAGGTACCAGCAGTTGAAAGCCGATGATCTCGCCTTTGTGGCGAATGGGTTCGACCCAGTCTTCTGAGACCCATTCGCCGCGGTCGTGGGGGTAAACAATGCTTTCTCCGCCGAATCTTTCCATGGATAAGCGGCGTTTGGAGTATGGGTCATAGTCAATGCCCAATGCGTCAAGAGCTTCGGTGGAGTTTGACGAAAAGTTTACGAGCCTGCCGTGCTTGTCGAGCAACAGTTTTCCGGCATTCCGGAAGCGACCAAAATTGCTGTTACTGTGCTCGAGGATGGAGCTCCATTGTTCGGAAGTCCTCCTCGCCAAGCCGGATTGAATCTGGCTGGCCCAGGCTACTACCAGGGGGACGTGAAATTTGTCATACATGCTGCACAGACCGGAGAGATCTATGACCCCCATCATTTGGTTGTCATAGGGGTCTGCAATAACCGCAGCTGTACAGGTCCAGGGTTTAAACCCCTGGCAGTAATGTTCTTCACCATGTACTTGTGTAGGCCGGCGGGTAGCCATCGCCGTGCCTACAGCGTTTGATCCGGCAACCACCTCATTCCAGCCACTGCCTTCTACTAAACCAATGTGATGGGCATCATCCAGGGTGCGAGGGTCGCCAACGATTTGCAGGTTGAGGCCTTGGTAATCGGTTAAGAAAAGGATAGTTTCCAGATCCTGAAGAAAGGCACTTGCCTGGGCAATAACCGGTTGTGCACAGTCTAGAAGTTCGGAGTTCTTTTGACGATAGTCGTAAAGGTTGTTTTCTGTGGCCAGTAAGGGAGCCGCTTTCTGCTCTGGGTTGACTCCCTGAGATAGGCAGCGTTGCCAAGAGCTGGCGATAACGTCTCTAATAGGAAGGTCGTCAGACTGTCCGCCAGTGCACAAGAATTTCTCCCAGGCATGATCTATACCCCTCTGGGAAGTGAG
>JALRJN010000075.1 GCA_023261185.1 Porticoccus sp. | reverse complement strand
CATCAAGCAAAATGATATCAGGAGAGAGATCACTTACAATTCGCTCAATTCCGAGCCTTCTATCCTCGCAAACCGCAACAGGAACCTGGCTCGAAGAATTAAAAATTTGCAAGGGCTCATCGCCTACCTCTGCGGGTGTAGATTCACTCTTCACCCATTTAAAACCCACTGATTTTCTACCATAACCCCGACTTAGAACAACTACCTTTTTAGCGTTAAAAACCTCCTTTATCAACCAAAGAATCATAGGTGTCTTACCGGTACCACCACGGCCGAAGGTGACGGGATTTATGTTCAAAACAGGGGTCTGCACAGTAATAGACATCCAGGCCAGGCATTTTGTTAAATCCCACCACCGCATCCACGGGGTGCCGCTTGATCGCGTCGTCTACCCAGGCTGAAAACTTTCTGTACCTGGCGGGCCCGCTTGCCGCCTTTACAGGGGCGACTACCACTTGAAGCCAGTCCGGCTGGTCGCCATCCCAACTCAATGTATAGGCTATAACGTCATGCCCCCGGTCCACACAGGCTTTGGCAATACGCAAAAAATCCCGCTGCAACCCACCATAGGGAAAATACTTGTAGAAACAGAACGCGAGCTTCAAGACAACCGACCTTTATCGGCATCCAACGACTCAGAGGACAACAACTTTTCCAGTGCCGTGATCACCCTTTGAGGGGGCAAGTCATTGAGACACTTCATATGCCCCAATGGACACTCGCGCTTGAAACAGGGTCCACAATCCACAGGAATGGAAACAATGGCCACCCGCTCATTCAGGGGCGGGGTGAAACCTGGCGAAGTAGAACCGTAAACCACCACCAGCGGCCTGTTTAGCGCAGCTGAAATATGCATTAAGCCGGAATCGTTGCTGACAACCGCATCGCAGACTGACAAAAGATCAATCGCATCTTCCAGCTTGGTGACTCCCGCCAGATTGTGGCACTGCTGCCGGAGGTGCTCAGGCAAGGTCTCAATGATGGCCCCGGCCACGGCCTTGTCTTTCTCTGAGCCCATCAGCCACACCTGCCAACCCAGAGATAACCGATGGGCTGCCACTTCAGCATAGTACTTTTCTGGCCAGCGTTTGGCCGGCCCGAACTCGGCGCCCGGGCAAAGTGCCAAGACTGGTCGCTCGTCGGTCAGGCCAAACTGTTGGCGCAGCCCCGGCACTCGAGCGGAATCAGCATGCAGGTCGGGAATGGGTAATTTTTCCGGTAGCGGTGCCCCGGGGGGCAAAGCCAGGGCATCAAAGCGCTGAACCATTAGCGGATAGCGTGTTTCGTCCAATAGCCGGATGTCATTGACCAACCCGTACCGGAACTCCCCCTTCCAGCCCGTACGCAGGGGAATACCTGCGAACATCGGGATCAGGGCAGATTTCAGGGAGTTGGGCAACAGGATGGCCTGGTCATACCCCTCGGCCTTGAGCTCGCGAGCTACCTGTCTGCGCACAGACCACATCAGACTGCCGTGACCCACGGGCATGTCAATTGCCCTATTCACCTGTGGCATACGTGCCAACAGTGGTCGGCTCCAGGCAGGAGCCAACACATCGATCTGACAGTCGGGAGATTGCTGTTTGAGAAGAATGAAGAGCGACTGGGCCATCACCATGTCCCCCACCCAAGAGGGACCGATGATGAGAATTTTTCTGGCCTCAGTCATGATTTTCCCCGGGAAGCCGGGAGTTATTGACTCACCGGTGCCAACCACTCTGCGTGCTTGGCGAGTCGCCCCCTCACCAGGTCGAAATACTGCGACTGCAACTGCTCGGTAATCGGCCCTCTAGAGCCGGAACCGATTTCTCGTCCATCAAGCTCCCGAATGGGTAGCACTTCTGCCGCAGTTCCTGTGAAGAATGCCTCGTCGGCCACGTAAACCTCGTCGCGGGTGATGCGCTTCTCCACCACTTTGTATCCGAATTCAGCAGCCAACTGCATAACTGTTTTGCGGGTAATCCCATCCAAACACGAGGTCAGCTCCGGGGTGTAGAGCACCTGGTCGCGAACCACAAAGACATTCTCACCACTGCCCTCGGCCACATAACCTTCCGGGTCCAGCAGCAAAGCCTCGTCACAACCACAGTCAAGCGCTTCGCGCAGTGCAAGCATGGAATTGATGTAGTTACCATTGGCCTTCGCCTTGGTCATGGCAATGTTGACATGATGTCGGGTATAGGAAGATGTGCGAATGCGCAGCCCCTTTTCCAGGGACTCCGGGCTCATATAGGAAGGCCAGGTCCAGGCCGCCACAATCACATGGGTTTGCAGGGTGTCCGCACGCAACCCCATGCCCTCGGAGCCGAGGAACGCCATCGGCCTCAGGTAAGCCTCGTGCAGGTCATTTTCCCGCACCACCTGTTTTTGGGCTTCGTTGAGCTCGTCTTTGCTGTAAGGCATTTTCATGCCCATGATTTTGGCGGAACGAAACAAACGGTCGGTGTGGTCCTGCAAGCGGAAAATTGCCGCACCGCTGTCCGGTGTTTCGTAGGCACGCACACCCTCAAAAACCCCCATGCCATAGTGCAGGGTATGGGTCAGAACGTGCACCTTGGCATCGCGCCAGGGCACCATCTCACCATCAAACCAGATATAACCATCACGATCGGCAAATGACATTAATGTCTCCTCAAAACCGTCCGTTTCTTGGTACGGACAGGCACTTATTATCCCAGCAGTCGCTGCCAGACTGCTTTTACCTGCTCCCGTTCAGCGGAAAATTCCGTTGCATCAACGACACCTGTAGCCTGCTGTAATTGCAAACGGTGACCGGCGGAGCGATATTTCTTATAGGCACTGATCAGGCATTGAGCATCGTCACTGGATAGAACGCCACTCTCCTCGAGTGACTCAAGGATGCGAATATTATCGCTCCAATGGGTTAAACCGGTAATGTCGTGGGACCAGGCCAAGACCGCAAATTGAACCACAAATTCAATGTCAACGATACCTCCGGCATCCTGCTTTAGGTTGAATATTCCTTCTCCCGACTGGCCCCCAGCCCCCGAGCCCAGATGCTTTCGCATTTTGTCACGCATCTCGACAACGGCCTGTTTCAACTCTAGCGTATCCCGCTGACGACAAAGTACCCGCTCACGTATGGCATAGAACTGTTCGGCGAGAGTTTCATCACCTGCAATGGTGCGGGCCCGTACCAATGCCTGATGCTCCCATATCCAGGCCTCTTCCATCTGGTATTTTTCAAATGCACCGATTGAAGAAACCAGCATGCCCGAATTTCCGGACGGCCTGAGACGCATATCCACTTCGTACAGGTCACCGGAGGGCAATCGCGCAGTCAGTATATGGATGATCCTCTGCCCGAGCCGAGCAAAGAATGAAGCACTATCTATTGCCTTTTCACCATCTGTTGATTTCGCCGGATCGGCATTGTGCAGAAACACCAGATCCAGATCGGAACCATGTCCCAGCTCGATGCCCCCGAGCTTGCCATAGCCCACGATCAGGAAGCCGGCATCTTCGCCTGTGACTGTTCTGGGTTTCCCGTGTCGCGCCACCAGTTGTTCCCAAGCCATTTCCAACACGTGCTCAAGAATGGCCTCAGCCAGCCAGGTGAGATAATCACTGACCTGCATCAGTGGCAGAATGCCCTCCACCTCACAGGCGGCCACATGCAGCCCGTGGGAGCGCTGAAAATACCGCAGCACTTCCATCTGTGTTTCAAAATCATCACTGGGGATGCGCAACAACTGTTGTCGGAGTTCATCCGAAAGGGCTGCACGGTCGGGAAGGGATAATAAACTGCGGTTATCAAGCAACTCATCCAGCAAGGCCGGATAGCGAATCAGCTGATCGGCCACCCAACTACTGGCGGAAAATAACTCAACCGTCGTTTGCAGCGCAGATGGATTTTCCCGCAACAACACCAGGTAGGCACTGCGCCGCGCCACGGCAGCAATAAGCTTGAGGACACGGCATAGGGTTTCGGCGCTGTTTGGCATCTGCCCGCAAACGGGTATCAGCCGCGGCATCAGGCCATCAAGGCGGCCCCGGGTATCATTGGCCATTGCCAGCACGGCATGACTGTCGCGCAAACTGACAATACCGTTGACGGCCTTTGCAACATCGTCATACCCCAGCTCAGCCAGCGCTTCAGCCATCTGACCTTCAGGATCTGAACTCAACCACACAGTTTTGGCCAGCTCGCAATCCTGTGTTTCCGTGGAGGCTTCGGCATCCCGACGATCTTCCGCCACCACATCTTCAAACAGGCCCCGTATGCACGAGCGGTGCTTATCCAATCTCTCCAGAAATTGCGACCAATCTGAATAACCCATTAACACGGCAACAAGCGCCTGCCCCTCGGCATCCTGAGGCAGCAGTTGTGTCTGACGGTCCTGCCACCCCTGCAGAACGTGCTCGACATTGCGCAAAAACCGGTATCCCTCATAAAGCTGTTTTGCTTCCTCAGAGGACAACATGCCCTCCTCTGCAATCAGGGGCAAAACCGCCTTTAGCTCTGGCGTCTGAAAACGGCTGTCGCGGCCACCACGGATGATCTGAAACGCCTGAGCAATGAATTCAACTTCGCGAATACCGCCAGCGCCGCGCTTGACGTCAGCTGACAACCCCTTGCGTTGTACCTCGCGATTAATCATGGCCTTCATGCTGCGCAGAGACTCGAAGGCGCTGAAGTCGATGTATTTGCGGTAGGTAAATGGTCGCAGCATGGTCATCAGCTGGCGACCCGCCTGCTGGTCGCCAGCCACCACCCGGGCTTTGATCATCGCATAGCGTTCCCAGTCTCTTCCCTGGGTCTGGTAATACTCTTCCATAGCGTCAAAGTTGAGCACCAGAGCGCCGCTCTGCCCATAGGGCCGCAGGCGCATGTCTACCCGGAACACAAAGCCTTCCGCCGTGCGTGCATCCAGCGCCTTGATCAGTCGCTGCCCAAGGCGGACAAAGAATTCCTGATTGCTTAAATTGCGCTTGCCACCGCTGGTTTCACCGGCTTCCGGATAAGTAAAAATCAGATCGATATCGGAAGAGACATTCAGCTCCCAAGCCCCCAGCTTGCCCATACCGAGAATCACCATCTGCTGGGGATTGCCCTGACGATCGAGGGGAGTTCCCCACTCCTCGCAGGCTCGCCCATAGAGATACTCCAGGGTGACGCTTAGAACCGCTTCCGCCAGAGACGTCATGTCTCCGGTGGTTTCTTCAAGTTCCGCGAGGCGATTGAAATCACGCCACACGATTCGCACCATTTCACGGTTGCGGAACAACCGCAGCTTCTTCAGCAGTTCTTCCTCGGACGCAACGCCATCCAGGTGTGATCGCAGTCGTTGCTCCAGCTCGCCTGGGGCAAGGGCGTTATCCAGATCACCGGACAACACCAGCTCCTGGAACATCGTCGGCTGTTGCACGCAAGTTGTGGCCACAAACTCACTGCCACCCCAAGCGATGCCAATAGCGTGGGCAAACTGTTTATCCTGCAGGGTCTCATCCAGCCAGTCAGTCTGCTCTGACCCGGCACGGTTCCGGAAATGCTCCTGGTGACGCAACCAGTTCTCCATCAAGGGTGATGGCAACGATAATTGATGCATGGTCTTTCTCGGTCGTATGGGGCCACTGCGGACCGCAAGTTATTTTCTGCTGTCAGCTATCTTTCAGACGCCAACAGTTCATTATTATTTTCCTGAGGCCGGCGCAACCCTCAGGACCTCTTCCACAGATGTGGTCCCCGCACCCACTTTCTGGGCACCGCTAAGCCGCAGAGTACGCATTCCTTCCTTCATGGCCTGCAAACGCAACGCGGTGGTATCGGTATCTGCCGTGATCAGCTGTTGAATGGTTTCGGTGACGGGCAAGATTTCATAAATACCCTGGCGCCCGAGATAACCGGTATTCCGGCATTCCAGGCAACCCACTGGACGATATAGTTGCTGGGGGGATTTCACTTTCCACGGCGTCACCAGCGAATCCCATTCTGCCCCGGTCACCGGTACCGCCTCCTTACAATGGGGGCAGAGCGTTCGTACCAGCCGCTGCGCCATCACACCATTCAGTGTGACCTTGATCAGGTGAGCGGGAACCCCCAGATCCAGCAGTCGGGTGATGGCCGTTGGGGCATCGTTGGTATGTAACGTCGACAGTACCAGATGCCCTGTCAGTGCTGCCTGCACCGCCATTTCGGCTGTCTCCAGATCCCGTATTTCCCCCACCATGACAATGTCCGGGTCTTGCCGCATGAGCGTGCGAATACCGGCAGCGAAGCTGAATTCTATTTTGGGTTGCACCTGGCTTTGGTTAAAGCTGTCCTCCACCATCTCGATAGGGTCTTCTATGGTGCTGACGTTCACATCTTCCGTCGCCAGCTCCTTGAGGGTGGAATATAACGTGGTGGTCTTACCTGAACCGGTAGGGCCAGTCACCAGCACGATGCCATGGGGCCTGCCAGTCATATCCTGCCAGCGTTTCAGATCATCACCGCACAGGCCCAGCTCCTGGAATCCTCGCAGCAGTACATCCGGATCAAATATCCGCATCACCAGCTTTTCACCGAAGGCAGTGGGCAGTGTCGACAGGCGCAACTCCACCTCATTGCCCTCTGGCGTCACGGTTTTCACGCGACCATCCTGCGGACGGCGTTTTTCGGCGACATTCATGCGACCAAGAATTTTTAGGCGACTGGTCACCGCGGTCATCACAGCATCGGGCAGTTCATATACCTGGTGCAATACTCCGTCGATGCGAAAACGAATCTTGCCCTTTTCACGACGCGGCTCCAGGTGAATATCACTGGCGCGCTGATCAAACGCATACTGCAGTAGCCAGTCAACAATATTGATGATGTGCTGATCCTGGGCATCGGGGTCCTTCAGGGAGCCAATCTGGAGCAACTGCTCAAAGTTGGCCACCCCAGCCTTATTGGTTCCGGCGATACCCTTGGCGCCAAAGACTGACTTTGCCAGCGAATAGAATTCCAGGGTGTACTTGGCGATATCCACCGGGTTGGCAACCACCCGGCGTATGGGCTTGCGGGTGGTTTGTTTCAAGTCTTCCAGCCAGGAGGCCATGAACGGCTGGGAGGTAGCAATCATTAGCTCGTCACCGCCGGCATCAATACAGAGAATGTTGTGGCGACGGGCAAACTGGAAGGACATCACCGCAGTGACAGAGGTTACATCGATTTTCAGGGGGTCAATATGAGCCACATCCAGACCGGCGCGCTGAGCCAGCCACTGCGTCAGGCTCTCAATGGAAAGCTGCTTGCCCGGATCAGCCCGGTTTTCAGGACGCTGGCCAGCAATGTAGGCCAGCGGATGCAACAGTGACTGCTCCCGGTTGCGCTGTGAACCAGCAATTGCATTGGCATCCTGCTGTGTAAGCAGACCATCGGTGACCAGATCATTGAGCACGTTACCCAAATCCAGCAGTCGCTCCGCCACTTCACCCACCGCCATATTGTTCCACCCAGGCCGATTTTTCAGACATCTTTTGAGTATGAAGGCTATCAGAAAGAGCGACAACCAACATAATGTGTTTCAACAGGATTAAGTGCCCGCGATACCGTGATGCCGTAAAAAACGACAGGCGGCACTTCCATCACGACGATCTCTACTAATATTTAAGAACCAAGTCACAAAAACCTGTTTCAGGGAGGTCTGCCATGCTGACCAGACAAGGTGAGGATGAAACAACGCACTTCCGTTCCGAGAGAATTGAGTGCATGAACGGGAAATGGTTCTTTGCTATCCGGGAAAATACACGGATGGTCGGCCCCTTCAAATCCAAAGATACTGCACAGAAAGCCGCCAAGGCTTACGCTGCCGATGTTCTTGCTGGGCACACAGAGATAGACGCCATGTCCCATCAATTCCTGATGCGTGCTTATTCGCTGACATAATTACCAGCCCGCATATCCCTGCACGCAGCCCGGAAACCATTATGATTACCGGACTTTGTTGTGACCGGTAATTGCTTTTTTGGGTCTGCCCCTTACACTCAGCCCATGCAACTTATCCCCATGCTTCAGCGGCTGATTGCCGCCAACTCCATCAGCAGCGTCAATGCCGACATAGACCAGGGCAACCGTGAGGTCATTGAGCTACTGGCCCAGTGGTTATCCGACCTCGGATTTGCCACCGAAGTCATGCCCCTCGCCGACCCCCGCAAAGCCAACCTCATCGCCACCCTCGGCAATGGACCCGGCGGCCTGGTACTGGCAGGGCATACCGACACAGTGCCCTGTGACGACAGCCTATGGAGCCACGACCCGTTCAAGATGGTGGAGAAAAACCACCGTCTCTACGGTCTAGGCACCTGTGATATGAAAGGCTTCTTCCCACTGGTGATCGAAGCAGCAAAACAGTTTGTCAGCAAACCACTGAAACAACCGCTGATTATCCTCGCCACTGCCGATGAGGAATCCTCCATGGCCGGCGCACAGATGCTCGCTGCAGCAGGACGTCCCCGGGCACGCTATGCCCTGATCGGCGAACCCACCGGCATGAAGCCCATTAATATGCACAAGGGCATCATGGTGGAGAAACTGGTGATTGAAGGCCGCTCCGGCCACTCCAGCGATCCGTCATTGGGTCGCAATGCCATGGAAACCATGCATTCGGCACTGGGCGAATTGCTGAAACTGAGAGACGAGTTACAGGGTAGTCACAACAACCCGACCTTCCAGGTCGCCTACCCGACCATGAACCTCGGCTGCATTCATGGCGGCAACAACCCCAATCGTATTTGCGGAAGGTGTGAACTGGGCTTCGAAATACGCCCCCTGCCAGGCATGGACATGACGGCCCTGCAACAGCAGATTTCCGAGCGCATCCTGCCCCTTCAGGAGCGCGACGACGTCATGATCAACATCGACCATTACTGCGTTCCCGCCTTTGCCACCGAGCCGCATTCATCCATGGTGAAGATCTGCGAAGCCCTGACCCACCACAGCTGTGAATCGGTCTCTTTTGCGACAGAAGCGCCCTATCTGAAAGATCTTGGAATGGATGTGGTCATCCTTGGTCCAGGCAGTGTCGAGCAAGCCCACCAACCGGATGAATATCTGCCACTGGAACGCATTCAGCCCACGGTGGATTTTCTGATTCAACTGATTGGCCGCTGCTGTTTATAATGCCCCAACAACAATGAACGGCTGATACTGTGTCAGATTATGTGAAGTTCCTGCGCGACACCTCCCCCTACATCAATGCGCACCGGGGGAAAACCTTTGTCCTCGCCATCAGTGGCGAGGGGATTGCACACGCCAATTTCACAAACATCGTGCACGATATTGCCCTGCTGCACAGTCTCGGCATTCGCCTGGTGCTGGTGCACGGCGCGCGCCACCAGATTGAAGAGCGGCTCACCAATTGCGCCATAGAGGCTCGGTTCGACCAAAATACACGCATCACGGACAGTGTCACCATGGCCTGTGTGAAAGATGCTGTGGGTAGCGCCAGAATCACCATTGAAGCACAGCTATCCACAGGTGCGGCAAACTCACCCATGCACGGAGCTCGCATTCGGGTATTTGGCGGCAACCTGATCACTGCCAAACCCCTTGGGGTTAGGGATGGTATCGACTTTCACCACACTGGGGAGGTGCGGCGCATCGACCAGAAGGCCATTCAGAAACAACTGGATGACGGCGCGCTGGTATTGTTATCTCCCATTGGCTACTCACCCACCGGAGAACCATACAATCTCAACTATGAGGATATTGCCACCCAGGCCGCGGTGAGCCTGGGAGCGGAAAAACTGGTGATGTTCAGTGCTGAAAACGGCCTTTGCGACGATCAGGGCAACCTGATCAAAATGCTCTCACTGAACGAAGTACCCCAGACCCTCATCTCGCAGGCTGAAAACATCTCCCTGCAGAGAAACCTACTCGCCTGTTACCAGGCCTGTGAAAATGGCGTGTTACGCAGCCATATCATCAGCTATGCCGATAACGGCGCATTACTCACAGAACTGTTTACCCGCGAGGGCAGCGGCACCCTGATCCTCAAAAATGGCAAGGAAATCATCCGTCAGGCCACCATTGATGATGTGGGTGGTCTGCTGGAGCTGATTGAACCTCTGGAGCAGAAGGGCATCCTGGTCAAGCGTTCACGGGAACTGCTGGAAACGGAAATCAACCGCTTTATGGTCATGCAACACGCCGAGGGCACGCTGGTGGGCTGCGCCGCGCTCTATCCTTTCAGCGATGGCCATTCTGCCGAGCTAGCCTGTGTCGCCACGCACCCTGACTTCCAGAATCGTGGTTTTGCCTCTCGGCTGCTTGCCCAGCTGGAAACCTATGCCAGTCAGAAGAAAATACGGCAGCTGTTTGTCCTGACAACCCATGCCAGCGACTGGTTTAAGGAAAAGGGCTTTGTTGACGTCACACTGGAGGAATTGCCCGCTGAGCGCAAAAGCCTCTACAACTTCCAGCGCAAGTCACGGATATTCTGCAAGAATCTCCTATAACTGCTGATTCATCACCACTGTCTCTGCTATCCTTGCCGCCTTGTTTTTTTCAGGACGGCAGGAACAGAGATGGCCAAATACCGCTCACACACAACCACCAAAGGCAGAAACATGGCCGGAGCTCGCGCCCTTTGGCGAGCCACCGGGATGACCGATGATGATTTCAACAAGCCGATCATCGCCATCGCCAACTCATTCACCCAGTTTGTGCCGGGACACGTTCACCTCAAGGACATGGGCCAGCTGGTTGCCGAAGAAGTTGCCAAGGCCGGTGGTATTGGTCGCGAGTTCAACACCATCGCCGTCGACGATGGCATCGCCATGGGGCACGACGGCATGCTCTATTCACTGCCCTCACGAGACATTATTGCCGACTCGGTCGAGTACATGGTGAATGCGCACTGCGCCGACGCACTGGTATGCATTTCCAACTGCGACAAGATCACCCCCGGGATGTTGATGGCAGCCATGCGCCTGA
>JALRJN010000074.1 GCA_023261185.1 Porticoccus sp. | reverse complement strand
AATTTCTGTTTGTTCTTCATTGGGAAGCTGTACAAGCAACGACTGTTCTTTTACTTGCATGACAATAGCCGGTGACAGGCCGCCTAACGTCGGGGTTTCTCTAAGTGCCCCCATCCATTGCTCTTCCTTGAGTTGCCTTTTTTCAGGCCCGCGGTAACCGTGGCGACTATCGTAGGCGATCAACCCATCCTGTACCGCCTTTTGGGCGCTTTGCTGTAGCTTGCTTTCGACGGTGGTATATACGCGATAACCATCGGTGTAGGCTGCAGTGCCAACCATGTCGATAATTTCCAGTCTGGCCATCTCGGCAACATAAGGTGCGTCCAGCTGACTGGTATAGCCGTGGTAGGTGGCGGTTACCGGCTCATTAACGGCTGATGTGTAGGTGTCCTCATCGATGTAATCCAGTGTAAACATCCTTTTTAAAATCCAGTTCCGGCGAATCAGGGCTCGATTCGGATTGGCCAGAGGGTTGTAGGCTGATGGTGCTTTGGGCAAGCCCGCAATCATGGCTAATTGGGCGAGATTGAGTTCATTGATGTGTTTGCCGTAATAGACTTGTGCCGCCGCTTCGATACCGTAGGCCCGGTTGCCCTGGTAAATTTTGTTGGCATACAACGTCAAGATCTCATTTTTTGTAAGCTCGTCTTCGATTCTGAGCGCAAGAAGGATTTCATTGAACTTGCGTGTGAACGTCTGTTTGTGGGTGAGAAAGAAGTTCCTCGCAACCTGCATGGTGATGGTGCTGCCACCTGTTTTGATTTCACCGGATGTCATTAATTGTGAAGCGGCACGCAACAGGCCCTTTATGTCTACGCCGGAGTGCGTATAAAAGCTGTCGTCTTCGGCTGATAGAAGGGCGTAAATGTAAGACACTGGAATTTCATCAAAGGTCACAGGGTTTCTTCGCATCTCCCCAAATTCACCAATAAGTTGTGAATCTTGTGAATAGATTCTCAAAGGAGTCTGCAGTTTTATCTCTCTGAGGCTTTCAACGGGCGGCAGTTTGGGGCTAAGGTATAGATACAAACTGCCTGTGACGACAAGGCCGCCGCCGGCCGCACAGGCAAGCAGCCAAATCAAAAGGCTTGTTATTTTGAGAATAGGATGAGTCATGTTGAAGCCGTTTTAAAATCAGCGTGATATTATAGAGTCAAAGGAACAGCGATACACTACTTGCAAACTTGCGGGAAATAGTTAAAGTTCTCTGTTAGTTGCTTTGCGTAACCTATGGAAAAGAAAACAAAAATGGGAATTTTCAGTTTTCTAGACCAGCAACCCAAAAGTTTATTGGGGCTGGATATAAGCTCTTCTGCTGTGAAGTTGCTGGAGATAAGTAGAAGCGGTAGTCGTTACAAGGTGGAAAGCTACCTGGTAAGGCCGTTGCCACCCAATACCGTTGTTGAAAAAAATATCAACAATGTCGAGGCCTTGGCAGAGACTATACGCAAGGTTGTTTCCCAAGCTAAGGCAAAGGCCAAGGATGCTGCCGTGGCAGTTTCAGGCTCTTCGGTGATCACAAAAGTGATTGAAATGCCGGCTGACCTCAATGAGCAGGCGATGGAGACACAAATTGCTCTTGAGGCTGATCAGTATATTCCTTATCCCCTTGATGAAGTTGCCCTTGATTTTGAAGTAATTGGCCCTTCCCAGAACAACGCGGACCAGGTAGATGTCCTGTTGGCGGCCTGCCGGCGTGAGAATGTGGATTCACGAGCAGAGTCGTTGGAAATGGCCGGGTTGAATCCCAAGGTTGTAGACGTTGAAGTTTTTGCTGTGGAGCGGGCGTTTGAGTTGTTGGCGACACAGCTGGAAGAGCTGGGAGAGCAAGTGGTGGCTATCGCTGATGTGGGTGCCACCATGTTGACCTTAAGCGTTCTGGTGAATGGCAAGACCGTCTATACCCGGGAGCAGCTTTTTGGGGGCAAGCAAGTAACGGAAGAAATCCAGCGGCGTTACGGGCTTTCTCTGGAAGAGGCGGGCCAAGCCAAGAAGCAGGGTGGCCTACCTGAAGATTATGTGTCTGAGGTGCTTGAGCCTTTTAAGGATGCCTTGGTGCAGCAGATTTCTCGCTCATTGCAATTCTTCTTTTCATCCAGCCAATACAACTATGTTGACCAGTTGATTATGGCTGGAGGTGTCTCTGCTATGGAGGGTTTGAGGGATGAGGTGGAAGAAAAGCTGGGACTGCCAACGATGCTGGCTAACCCGTTTGCTGATATGGAAGTGTCGGGCAAGGTAGATGCTGTTGCACTAAGTAATGATGCTCCTGCTATGTTGATTGCAGCGGGTCTGGCGCTGAGGGGATTGGAATAGTATGGCCAAGATTAACCTCCTTCCCTGGCGTGAGGCTTACCGCGCCGAGAAGAAAAAGGAATTCATCACCCTCATGTGTGTGATGTTGATTGTGGGAGCATTGGTGGCTTTTGGTTGGGATCGCGTGGTTAACGCTCAAATATCCAATCAAGAAAGCAGAAATCAGTTGCTCAAGAGTGAGATTGCCAAACTCGATAAACAGGTTGCTGAGATTAAGGAGCTTAAAAAGCGTCGCCAAGACCTCCTGGATCGTATGCAGGTGATACAGGAGCTGCAGGGCAACAGGCCAGAAATTGTTAAGCTGTATGACGAGTTTGTGCGGGCAATTCCCGACGGTGTCTACTTTACCAAGATGACGTTAAAGGGTAGTCGCATTTCCCTGGTCGGCTATGCCGAATCCAACAATCGCGTATCCGCTTTGATGAGACAGTTGGATGCATCCTATAAGTTTTCAGAGCCGAATTTGACCAAGGTTCAGGCAGATCAAACCCTCGGTGAAGACGGCAGTCGCTTTGAGATGCGTGCAAAAGTCATCGCTTCTCCGGCAGAGGATGATGCTGCTATGGGTAAGGGAGATGCATGATGGCACTGAATGAAACATTTCAGCAGTTAAAAGACTTCAATTATGCGGACCCGGATTTTGAGACGGTCGGGGTTTGGCCTCTGCCTGTCAGGGGAATCATTCTTGTTTTGATCCTTTCTCTTGTCTTGGTGGGAACGTACTACTTCCATATTAAAGATATGGGAGTGCAATTGCAGAAGGTTCAGGCTCAGGAAGTGACGCTGAAAAAAACCTTTGAAAAAAGAGCGTTTGAAGCAGCCAATCTTGAAGAGTATCGAGAGCAGATGGCTGAAATGGAAAAAATCTTTGGTGCTCTGTTGGCTCAACTCCCCAGTGATACTGAAGTACCTGGTTTACTGGAAGATATTACCGAATTGGGGCAGGGGGCGAGCCTTAATATTGCCAGTATTACACTGCAGCCGGAACGTTCTGCTGAATTCTACGTGGAATTACCTATCAAGATCGTCGCTCAAGGTGGCTATCACGATGTCGGTGCCTTTGTAAGTGGTGTTGCGGGCCTGCCTCGTATTGTGACTTTGCATGATTTCAGCTTGTCAGCAAGAGGGAATGGCGGCCTTCTAGCTCTTGAGATTGAAGCAAAAACCTACCGCTACAAGACGCAGGAAGACTGAAAATGGCCAGGTTGATGGGTTTGTTTTTTGTTTTCGTCAGCTGTGTTCTCGCATCAGGCTGTGCTGGCGACGGTGAACATAAAGATTTACAACAGTTTATGAAGGAAGTGAAGGCTCGCCCATCCGGTGATATTGAGCCTATACCGACCTTCCGTTCCTACAAGACGTTCAGGTATGGCGCAATTGCCATGCGTAGTCCATTTGATCCACCACTTTTGGTGGCTGATGGTGAAAAACTGGCCGGCAAAAATACGGTTGATGCTCCCAATGAGTCCCGTAAGAAAGAGTATTTGGAATCATACAACTTTGCAGCTTTGTCGATGGTCGGCATTCTGTCGCAAGATGGAATGATCTGGTCATTGATTAACGATGGCAGTGGGGGAATACACCGGGTAACCGTTGGCAATTACCTTGGGAAAAACCATGGGCGAATTAAAACGATTACTGAATCCAAGGTTGAGGTGGTAGAAATCGTTCCCGATGGCAAGGGAAACTGGGTCGAGCGTCCGCGGACCCTGGCTCTGAGAGAGAAGGAATAATCGATGTTTGGGGATCGCGAGATGAAAGGCTATCTGAAAAAGAGTGTGTTGATGCTGGTTGGGCTTTCGCTCAGTCTTGGGGTTTCATCACAGGTATTGGCTCAGGTGTCATTGGAAGATATCAGTTTTGTGGCTCTGCCTGGAGACAGGTTTGAAGTCAAGATGTCATTCTCTGATTCTCCTCCAGCTCCAGAGGGATACACGATAGATAGTCCGGCTAGAATTGTCCTTGATCTGCCGGGTGTAACTAGTGATCTGGAGAGAAAGCATTCTCTCTCATTTGAAAATGCTCGCAGTGCTGTCTTGCTGGGAACATCAGACAGAACACGCCTTATTCTCAATATGCAACAAATGGCACCTTACGAAACCAGTGTCACAGGCAATGTTATGACGATGGTTGTGGGTGCGAGTGAAGGTGTTGCACGTACTGAAAAGAAAACAGTTGCGCAGGCTGTAACAACTTCTCGTAGTAAGCCAGCTGCTCAGGACTTTAGTCTCAAATCTGTAGACTTCCGTCGCGGTGAAAAGGGTGAAGGTCTGGTGATTGTTGGCCTCTCTGACCCATCAGTTAGTGTTGATATCACACAAACGGCTGGTGATATAAAATTGAGCTTCTTCCGCACATCGCTTCCGGAAGAGCTGGATCGCCGTCTGGATGTCATGGATTTTGCAACCCCAGTCAAAGAAATCGATACTACCTCTGACGGCTCGACGACAACAGTGGTGGTCGATGCCTTGGGTGAATATGACTATATGGCCTATCAGGCAGATGACCAATATATTGTCAGTGTCAAACCGCTCACGGCTGAAGAGGTTGAGCAGAAAAAATCCCGTTTTGCTTATGTCGGTGACAAGCTTTCGCTTAATTTTCAAGATATTGAAGTTCGCTCAGTCCTGCAGTTGATTGCGGACTTTACCGATTTGAACCTGGTGGCCAGTGATACAGTCAGGGGTAGCATTACGCTACGTCTTGAAAATGTGCCTTGGGATCAGGCGTTAGATATTGTTTTGAAAGCCAAAGGGCTGGATAAACGTCAGGACGGAAATGTGTTGATGGTGGCTCCTGCTGCAGAGATTGCAGAGAGGGAACGCTTGCAGGTTGAGGCAAATAAACAGCTGGAAGAGCTGGCGCCGTTGCGTACGGAGTTTATTAAGATCAAGTACGCCGATGCGCGTGAGCTGTATGAATTGTTTGATGTTCGCCGCAATGGTGGTGGCGGCGGCGGTGGCGGTCGCAATGCCACAGATAGTATGTTGTCTAATCGTGGCTCAGCTATTGTTGATGACAGGACCAACACCATTATCCTGACGGATACGGAAGACAAGATCAGGGATTTCATGGCGTTGATCGAAGAGATCGATATTCCCATCAGGCAGGTGCTGATCGAAGCGCGTATTGTGATTGCCAACACGGATTTCAGAAAAGAAATTGGCGCACGTCTTGGCATTCAGGGTGCCAGAACACCGGATAGCTCAGACTTTGGTTTTGGCGGCTCAATTGAAAACTTTGAAAGCCCCTACAACCCCATTCAGGTATTCAATCAGGGTGGCGGCACAATTCTTGTTAATGATGCAGGCCTAGGTGTGGATTTGGGTGTCAACAACCCAACAGGTAGCTTTGCTATCGAGCTGCTTACGCAGAATACTTTCCTCGACCTGGAATTAAGCGCCTTAGAAAATGAAGGAACAGGCGAAATTGTTTCTCAACCGAAGGTGCTGACGGGTGATAAGCAAAAGGCATCTATCAAAACGGGTACAGAGATCCCCTACCAGAATGCGACGTCAAGTGGTGCAACATCTGTTCAGTTTAAAGAAGCTGTGCTCAAGCTTGAAGTAACGCCACAAATAACCCCAGACGGTCGCATAGTGATGGATATCAATGTCAATCAGGACTCCATTGGAGATATCTTGCCTACAGGAGAGCCCGTGATTGATGTGACGCAGGTTGAAACCAAGGCCATTGTTGGTGATGGGCAGACACTTGTGCTCGGTGGGCTGTTCCAGATGTCAACTGTCGATACGGTTGAGAACGTGCCTTTCTTTGGTGATATTCCCTATCTGGGTAGGCTTTTCCGTAAGGACCTGGATGATATGGAAAAGCGTGAAATCCTTGTCTTTATTACGCCTAAAATTCTCAGCGAAGCCCTTCTTGATTAATGTCAAAACCTAACAATGTCTTTCTTGTCGGCCCCATGGGGGCCGGCAAGACCACAATTGGCCGTATCGCCGCAAAAAATCTTTCTCTCAAATTTGTTGATCTGGACGCTGAAATAGAAAAGCGTTGTGGGGCAGATATTCCCTGGATATTCGATGTTGAGGGAGAGGCAGGCTTTCGCAAGCGGGAAAGCTTGTTGCTGGCAGAGTTGGCGGCCGATGAGGGCATTCTGTTGGCCACCGGTGGCGGTGCCGTCATCGACCCCCAAAATAGGGAAGTGCTCAAGTCCCGGGGATGTGTCGTCTACCTATGTGCATCTGCGAAGCAATTGCTTGAACGGACGGCGCATGACCGTTCGCGGCCACTCCTGCAGGTCGATGATCCGCTATCTGTATTGACACGGCTAATGAAAGAACGAGACCCGTTGTATCGGGAGGTGGCTGACCTCATCGTCGAAACAGAAAGAAAAAAACCTCAATTTGTTGCTGAGTGGGTAACAAGAGAGGTTCGCCAGCATCGATGTTGATGTGGTAAATTCGCACCCCTTCTGACGGGGAGTCGATGATAGTGACCAGTTTTGCCGCCGCTACCTCTTTAATGGTCGACCTGGGCGATCGCAGTTATCCAATTTTTATCGGTGAGGGCCTTCTGTCCAAACCAGAGCACTTGTGCCCATTTATTTCTGGCTCTCAAGTCATGATCGTGTCAAATGAGACGATAGCACCTTTATACCTGAGCAAAGTCTGTCAAATTCTGGCGGGCTACCAAGTTGATACAACTATTCTCCCTGACGGTGAAAAATTTAAAAACCTGGATACATTGAACCGGATTTTTGATGAGTTGCTTAGCAAGCAACATAACCGGACCACAACGCTAATTGCGCTGGGTGGCGGTGTCGTTGGTGATATGACGGGGTTTGCGGCAGCCTGCTATCAGCGGGGTGTCAATTTTATCCAGATCCCTACAACTTTACTGGCCCAGGTCGACTCTTCTGTAGGAGGTAAGACAGCTGTCAATCACCCGAAAGGGAAAAATATGATTGGAGCTTTCTACCAGCCGCAATGTGTGATTGCTGATACAGATACCCTTAACACGCTGCCCGATAGAGAATACCGCGCAGGGTTAGCTGAAGTTGTTAAATACGGCTTGATTCGGGATGCGGATTTTTTTGTCTGGCTGGAAAGTAATATGGAACGATTGCTGGCTCGTGATCCTGAAGCAATTGCATTCGCAGTTCACCGTTCCTGTGAAAACAAGGCAAAAGTAGTTCATGAAGATGAAAAAGAAGGTGGTGTTCGGGCTATTCTGAATTTTGGTCACACCTTCGGTCATGCCATTGAAACCGCTCAGGGATATGGAGAATGGCTGCATGGAGAAGCTATTGCAGCGGGAATGGTGATGGCGACCGAGCTCTCCAGGAGGATGGGCTGGGTAAGTGAAGAAGACAAGCTGCGTGTGGTGAACCTATTGGAGCAATGTCAGTTGCCAGTATGGGCTCCTAAGAGTATTGATCGCCAAACGTTCATGTCCCTAATGAGCGTCGATAAAAAGGTTCTTGATGGCACTTTGCGACTGGTATTGTTGAAGTCTTTGGGGGAAGCCACGGTTACTTCAGATTTCGACGCGGACTACCTGAGAAGCTTGCTGTCAGCAGAAGAATGAACCAGAATGAAGCTCTTGGCTTCATAGTTATCCCTTCGCCATAGGCTTTTATCTTTTAGATATTTGTGGCGCAGGCTTCTGCCATGTAAAATGTCCCTCCTTTTGTGCCCATATGAGTCACCTATTTTTGGGCCATATAACCAGCTGTTTTTACTTGCTTTCTGTCTAGAGTTTTATTATGTCGACAGGCCTTTATCGGTTAGATGAATTCAAAGATAACTGCGGTTTTGGTTTGATTGCCCATACTAAGGGGCAAGCAAGTCACCGTATCCTGGAAACGGCCATTGAGTCATTAACTTGTATGACCCACCGCGGTGGTATTGCCGCCGATGGGAAGACAGGTGATGGCTGCGGCTTGTTGTTGCAAAAACCAGATAGCTTTATGCGTCAGGTTGCGCAAGAGCTGTTTGCTGTAGACCTGCCAGAGCTCTATGCGGTTGGCGCCGTCATGTTGAGCCAGGATGCTGCACTCCGTGAACAGTCTCAGCAAGTCGTTAATGAAACGCTTCAAAAAGAAGGGCTTCAGGTTATTGGCTGGCGGGAAGTGCCTACCAATACAGATTGTCTTGGCGAAATTGCCTTGCGATCCCTGCCTGTCTTTGCGCAGGTGTTTGTGGCTGCAGGCGATCTAGAGGAACAGCCGTTTAACGCTCGTCTCTTTATTGCCAAACGCAAGGCAGAAAAAGTCCTAGCGGCAGATGAGTCGTTCTACATTGCAAGTTTGTCGGCCAATGTTATCAGCTACAAAGGGCTGATGATGCCGGTAGACCTGCCCAAGTTTTACCTTGATCTGGATGATCCTGCGCTGGAAACCGCAATTTGTGTTTTTCACCAGCGTTTCTCGACAAATACAATGCCTCGCTGGCCTTTGGCTCAGCCATTCCGGATGCTTGCTCACAATGGTGAAATCAACACCATTACCGGGAACCGTAACTGGTCGGTAGCGAGAACACCGAAATTTGAGACCCCGCTGTTGCCCGATTTGCTGGATGTTGCACCCTTGGTGAACAGAACGGGCTCAGACTCTTCCAGCCTGGATAACATGTTGGAAGTTCTCGTGGCTGGTGGTATGGATCTGCACAAGGCCGTTCGCTTGCTGGTGCCGCCTGCCTGGAACAACACACAGGATTACGGGCCCAACGAACGGGCATATTTTGAATACATATCCATGCATATGGAGCCTTGGGATGGGCCCGCAGGAATGGTGATTACTGACGGTCGCTATGCCGTCTGTACCTTGGACCGAAACGGTCTGCGTCCATCTCGTTGGGTGCTGACAGATGATGACATCATCACTGTAGCTTCTGAAATCGGTGTCTACAAATATCAACCGGAAAACGTGGTTGCAAAAGGCCGACTTGGGCCCGGTGACATCCTCTCCATTGATACCCTGACTGGCAATATGTTGACTGCTGAAGACATAGATCGCGAGCTGGCATCAGGAAATCCTTACCAGCAATGGTTGCGAGAAGGCACGGTCAAGGTCATGTCCACCATGGACCAAGACAGCATCGAGGTGGAGGGGGCGCTCAGTCGCGAGCAGGTGCGCCGTTACATGAAGCTGTTTCTTGCCAGCCAGGAAGAAAGAGACCAGGTGTTGAGACCACTGGCCGAAGGCGGTCAGGAAGCTGTTGGCTCCATGGGTGACGACACACCCATGGCTGTGCTTTCTGCAAAGCAGCGCTCCCTTTACGATTACTTCCGCCAGCAATTTGCTCAGGTGACAAACCCACCTATTGATCCTCTGCGCGAATCACTGGTGATGTCATTGGCTACCCAGCTGGGTCGGGAAGAGTGCCTTTTTTCGGAAACGCCTGAACACGGTAGGCGTGTCAATTTGAACAGCCCCGTACTGTCACCTCGAAAGTATTATGCGCTGAAAAATATTGACCAGAGCGAGTACCCGGTTAAAAAGTTTGGTGTCAATTACAACCCCCAAACATTTAGCCTCAAAGACGCTATTCAGAACCTGTGTCTGGAAGTGGAAAAAGCGGTCAAAGAGGGTGTCGTACTTTGTATCCTGTCTGACTCAGAGATTGCTGCAGATAAGTTGCCCATTCCAATGCTTATGGCTGTGGGGGCTGTGCACCATCATCTGATTGCCGTAGGTGAGCGGTGTAATGCGAACATCATCGCCAGCACGGCCTCGGCTCGCGATTCGCATCAGATCGCCACATTGATTGGCTATGGTGCTTCTGCCGTTTATCCCTATTTGAGTTTCCATATTCTGTCAGATCTTGTGAATTCCGGGGAAGTACTGTGTGATCTGGGAACAGCCTTCAAAAACTACCGTAAGGGTATTAACAAGGGGCTGCTTAAGATTTTATCCAAGATGGGTATCTCTACAATCGGTTCATACCGGGGTGCCCAGTTGTACGAAATTATCGGTTTGTCATCTGATGTTGTTGAAATCTGCTTTGCTGAAACGCCAAGTCGAATCGAGGGTGCCGGTTTCGGCGAGCTGCAAAACGACTTGAAATTGCTGGCGGCAGAAGCCTGGAGTGATCGCAAGCCCATTAACCCGGGTGGTTTGCTGAAATATGTGCATGGTCAGGAATATCATGCTTTCAATCCGGATGTCGTTACAGCATTACACAAATCGGTACAGAACAATGATTATGCTGCCTGGCATGATTATGCCGGATTGGTAAATGACAGGCCGATAGCAACACTTCGTGATCTGTTGAAGGTGAGAGGCGATATTGCTCCTGTGCTACTGAGTGAAGTCGAGCCGATTGAAGATATTATCAAACGGTTCGATTCTGCCGGCATGTCATTGGGTGCATTGTCACCCGAAGCACATGAGGCGTTGGCAGAAGCCATGAATAGCCTCGGCGGCAGGTCTAACTCTGGTGAAGGTGGCGAAGATCCTGCCCGATATGGCACGATCAAGGTTTCCAAAATCAAGCAGGTTGCCTCTGGTCGTTTTGGCGTCACGCCACATTACCTTTCCAGTGCTGAAGTCATCCAGATCAAGGTTGCGCAAGGTGCAAAGCCGGGTGAGGGAGGGCAGTTGCCGGGTGGTAAAGTCAATGACTTGATTGCCAGACTGCGTTATTCGGTTCCCGGTGTCACCCTGATTTCGCCACCTCCTCACCACGATATCTATTCCATTGAGGACTTGGCTCAGCTTATCTTTGACCTGAAGCAGGTCAATCCGCAGGCATTGGTGTCCGTTAAGCTTGTATCCAGACCTGGCGTGGGAACCATTGCAGCCGGCGTGGCCAAGGCCTATGCAGATTTGATTACGATCTCCGGTTATGACGGTGGCACAGCGGCCAGCCCACTGACGTCTATTCGCTATGCCGGTTCCCCGTGGGAGCTTGGTTTGGCGGAAACCCACCAGACATTAAGGGCCAATGATCTGCGCGACAAAGTGAGGGTTCAGACCGATGGCGGTTTGAAAACCGGCCTTGATGTGGTCAAAGCGGCCATTTTAGGTGCAGAAAGTTTCGGTTTCGGAACTGCGCCTATGATTGCGCTGGGTTGTAAATATCTACGCATCTGTCACCTCAACAACTGCGCAACAGGTGTTGCCACCCAAGACAAACAGCTGCGGGAAGAGTACTACCACGGTACGGTAGAAATGGCGCGCAACTTTTTCCGCTTTATGGCAGAAGAAACACGTGAGTGGATGTCCCGTTTAGGTGTCAGGACGTTGGGAGAGCTAGTGGGTCGGGTAGACCTTTTGGAGACGCTTTCCGGTACAACGGAAAAGCATAAGAAGCTGGATCTTTCGCCTATTATCTACACCGATGAACTGCTTCAGAGCAAGCCACAAACTTGTCAGGTTGCCAGAAACTACCCATTTGATAAGGGTGTTTTGGCCGAGCAGATGGTTACAGAAATTCTGCCGGCCATTGAAAGTAAGGCCGGCGGTGAATTCAGCTATTCGGTCAGTAACTGTGATCGCTCAATTGGCGCCAGATTGTCGGGTGAAATAGCCAAGCGTTACGGCAACCAGGGCATGGTTGATGCGCCGATCAAGTTGAACTTGAGGGGTGTGGCCGGGCAGTCACTGGGTGTCTGGAATGCCGGTGGCCTGGATATACACCTGATTGGTGACGCCAATGACTACGTAGGCAAGGGTATGGCCGGTGGTAAGGTTGTCATTGCACCGCCTGAAAACAGCCGCTACGCCTCAAATGATGCGCCGATTGTTGGTAATACCTGTCTTTATGGTGCCACGGGGGGCAAGCTGTTCGCGGCAGGCCGGGCAGGTGAACGTTTTGCCGTGAGAAACTCCGGTTCTCTTGCAGTGATTGAAGGTGCTGGGCACCACTGCTGTGAATATATGACCGGCGGTATTGTCGTGGTGCTGGGAGAAACAGGGTACAACTTCGGCGCAGGTATGACCGGCGGTTTTGCTTATGTGCTGGACCAAGAGCGCAATTTTGTCGACCGCTACAATATGGAGCTAGTTGATATTCAGCGTATTACCAGCGAAGCCACTGAGGAGTACCGACACAATCTGGAAGGCATTGTTAAAGAGTTTGTCGAGGAAACGGGTAGTTCTTGGGGCCAGACGATTCTCGATAACTTTGAACATTATGTGAGTAGCTTCTGGCTGGTAAAACCCAAGGCGGCGAGTCTGCAGGGTCTGCTGCAGCATACTCGGGCAGAACCCCAGTAACAGGCAAACGGTGCAACTGAGAATAGGTTTGGATTTATGACCCAGAGGCTAAACAACAATTTTCAATTCGTTCAGGTTGAGCGGGGAGAACCCAGTAAAAAAGGGCTCCTGAGTCGCACACGTGAATTTGTTGAGATCTACGAACCGTTTGAACAGAAAGATGCTTCCAGTCAGGCGCACCGATGTCTGGACTGCGGGAATCCCTATTGTGAGTGGAAGTGCCCCGTACACAACTACATTCCCAACTGGCTAAAGCTCCTTTCTGACGGCAACATCCTTGAGGCAGCTGAACTCAGCCATATGACCAATACGTTGCCCGAAGTTTGTGGTCGTGTTTGTCCGCAGGATCGACTCTGTGAAGGTGCCTGCACCCTCAATCAGGACTTTGGCGCAGTGACCATCGGCAGTGCGGAAAAGTTTATCACTGACACGGCATTTGCCATGGGCTGGCGCCCTGATATGTCAAACGTGAAGTGGACGGACAAGCGAGTTGCCATTATTGGTGCGGGCCCTGCGGGGTTGGGATGTGCAGACATCCTGGTTCGAAACGGGGTGAAGCCGGTCGTTTTTGATCGTTACCCTGAAATTGGTGGGTTGCTTACCTTCGGTATACCCGAATTCAAGCTGGAAAAGTCTGTGATGCAGAATCGCCGTCGGGTTTTCGAGGATATGGGCGTCGAATTCCGACTCAATACCGAGGTGGGCAAGGACGTGGAGATGACTGCTCTGCTGCAGGAATTTGATGCGGTATTTCTCGGTATGGGAACATACACCTATATGAAAGGAGGGTTTCCCGGTGAAAACCTGCCAGGTGTGTATGATGCGTTGCCCTTCCTGATTGCTAACGTGAACCGCAATATGGGTTGGGAAAAAGATTCCTCTGACTTTATCAGTGTGGCAGGCAAGCGAGTTGTGGTGTTGGGCGGAGGTGATACCGCCATGGACTGTAACCGCACATCAATCCGTCAGGGTGCAGAGGCTGTGGTCTGTGCATACCGGCGAGATGAAGCCAATATGCCTGGTTCTCGCCGTGAAGTGCAGAATGCCAAGGAAGAAGGGGTCGAGTTCCTGTTCAACCGGCAACCCATAGAAATTGTCGGTAATGATCGTGTGGAAGGTATTAAGGTTGTTACCACCGAACTGGGTGAGCCCGATGAAAAAGGTCGTCGTCGCCCGGTCCCTGTTGCGGGCAGTGAAGAAATTCTGCCGGCAGATGTTGTTTTGATTGCTTTTGGTTTTCAGCCCAGCCCGGCTCCCTGGTTAAGTGATATCGACGTAGAGCTGAACAGCTGGCAGGGGGTCATTGCTCCTGAAGAACAGCCCTACAAGTTTCAAACCAGCAATCCCAAGGTATTTGCCGGTGGTGATATGGTACGTGGGTCAGACTTGGTGGTGACTGCTATCTGGGAAGGCCGTCAGGCCGGTGAAGGCATCCTGGATTACCTGGAAATTTAAGGCGCACTAATGACGGCATTGAAAAACGACCGCTTCCTGCGGGCATTGCTGCGTCAGCCGGTAGATGTCACTCCTGTTTGGATGATGCGACAGGCGGGGAGATACTTGCCTGAGTACCGGGAGACCCGTAGCCAAGCTGGGGACTTTATGGGGTTGTGTACCAACCCGGATCTTGCCTGTGAAGTCACATTGCAGCCTCTTGAGCGCTATCCGCTCGATGCCGCCATTCTATTTTCTGACATCCTGACTATCCCTGATGCGATGGGCCTTGGCCTCTATTTTGAAGCGGGCGAGGGTCCAAAATTTCGAAAGCCGGTACGTACCGAAAAGGAGATCACTGCTCTGGAGGTAGTTAAGCCCCATGAAGACCTGGCTTATGTTGTTGATGCAGTGAGTACCATCCGCCGTGAATTGAATGGGCGGGTGCCGCTGATCGGTTTTTCAGGGAGTCCCTGGACATTGGCAACTTACATGGTTGAGGGAGGCTCAAGTCGTGATTTTGCCCGTTGTAAAACACTCATGTATGAACAGCCTGAGCTGATGCACCAACTGCTGGATGTTCTGGCTGAGTCGGTGATTGTGTACCTGAACGCACAGATTGCAGCGGGAGCACAGGCAGTACAAATCTTTGATACCTGGGGTGGGAGTCTCTCTCATAGTGCTTACCAGGAATTTTCACTTGCCTACATGCGCAAAATTGTCTCGGGATTATTGAAAGAAAATGAGGGGCGCCCTGTGCCCGTTATCCTCTTTACTAAAGGTGGTGGCCAGTGGCTCGAAGCCATCGCTGGCGCTGGTTGTGATGCAATAGGTCTGGACTGGACAACTGACATCGGCACCGCGCGTCAACGCGTTGGGGGGCAAGTTGCCCTGCAAGGCAATATGGACCCCGCTGTGCTTAGGGCTTCCCCCGCCCGGATCCGTCAGGAAGTTGCTTCGATTCTTGAAAGTTATGGTGCTGGTTCAGGCCATATCTTTAATCTGGGTCACGGGATAACTCCGGATATCCACCCTGAACACGCCGGTGCATTTGTTGACGCAGTTCACGAACTGTCAGAGAAATACCACAAAAACTCTAATTAAAGTAACCAGTTATCGTTATTTCTGACCGGCGACACCCTCTCTCTTGCCTTTCTTTTTGTCGGGTTTATTCTTACGTTGTCAGTCTGTGGTTTAACGCAGGCTAAAAATTATCTCTACCCCTGATAGGGGGGGTGAAAGCTATGAGCATCAAACAGGTTAAAATCAGAGCGGAAGACGTCACCATTGGTATGTACGTCTCCTGTCTTGATCGCCCGTGGAGTCAAACACCTTTCCCCATCCAGGGCTTGCTGGTCAAAAGCCCGAAGGAGATAAGCGCACTGCGTAACTACTGTGACTTTGTTTTCATTGATGTGACCAAGGGCGCTAGCCCGATCGGCACAGTTGTAACCGATGCTTACTCCGCCAAATCAGGTCAAGGAAAAAAAATAATTTCTTCACTGACAAAAGCTCAGGCCGGTATAACGGAGAAAAGTGACGTGACTCCGATTGAGGTCAAGCGCAATGTTTACACTGAGGTTGTGCCGCTTAGCAGTGAAGTGGCACATGCTGAAAAGGCATTATTGCAATTGCGCGGCCAGTTTACTCTTGCCGCCAAACAGATAGCCAAAGGTCGAGATTTTGATTATCAGCTGCTGAAAGATGCGGTTGCTGATATGGTCAATAGCGTTGTGCGCTGTCCTGATGCATTCACCTGGTTGTTGAGACTGCGTCTTAAAGATCAGCATACACACGACCACAGTATGAGAGCGGCGCTTTGGGCCGTTCAATTTGCCCGCTACATTGGAATGCCCAAGGGCGACATGTCCGTACTTTGTCTGGGTACTCTGTTAAAGGACATCGGCAAGGTCAAATTGCCCAATGGACTGTTGCGCAAAAAGCGTCGCACCCCTGAAGAAAACAAGGAATACCAGCAATTTGTTGAGTACGGGGTGGAAATGCTCCGAGCCTCGAAAAATGTTGAGCCTCGGGTGATTTCAGTGGTTCGTTACCACTGTGAACGCTTTGATGGCAGTGGTTTTCCCGAGGGTATTATGGGCGGGAAAATTCCCCTGTTGGCCCGTATTGCTGGTATTGCCACGACATATGATGCTATTTCAAATCCGCAAGAGTCTGAGGATCCTGTGGCGCCATCTCGTGCCGTCAGTCTGCTCTACAACATGCGAGACAAAAAATTTCAGGATGACCTGATTGTTCAGTTTATCCAGTCGATCGGCTTGTATCCCACCGGGACTCTGGTGGAGTTGACCACTGGTGATGTCGGTGTAGTGGTAGAGCAACATGCGGATTCTCGCTTGACACCTAAGGTGGCGGTCTTCAATCAGAAAAAAGCCAAGGCTTCTGGCGAATATATACTGTTGGACTTGAAGGACGAGAAGCAGTCGCGAGAAGCTTTGATGAGTAGTGGCGTGGCCAAGGCGCGTTCGGTCTCCAAGCTGGCGATTGCAAGGGATCTGGAGTTGTCAGGCTATGACGTTGATATACCTGCAGTTACCACCATTTTCATGAAAAATGCCAGCAAAGTTCTTGATAGTGCTTTGGCTGGCGATCAGGAAGTTGTGGAAACTTCACCTAAGAAATTCGGTATGTTTACCAACCTGAAGGATCGTTTTCGAATTTGATCTTTGGCTGTCAGCCAGGCATTCGCTGGCCTATCTCCTGGCCCATCTGCACATTGTGACCACTGGCAATCTCCGGTGACCAGTGGATAGTATTTGGTTCAAACAGCAGAATTGCTGTTGAGCCAAATTTAAAACGGCCCATCTCTTCACCCTTGTCCAGTGTAATCTCTTCAGGTTTAAACTGATCCACACGCAGCTGATTTGCCTGATAGCCTTTTTGCCATACGGTTTCAATACCCGCTACCATCATCGCGCCAACCATCACCACAGCGCAGCGGCCAAAATCAGTGTCAAAAACGCAGACCAAGCGTTCATTTTTGGCAAATAGCCCATCGACCATGGCAGTGGTAGCCGCATTGACCGAAAACAGTTTTCCAGGAATATAGCGACAGTAGTCGAGTGTGCCGGACACCGGCATATGGACACGGTGATAGTCGCTTGGCGACAAGTAAATGGTCATGAACTGACCCTGCTGAAAGAGCCGGCTATCCTCGTTAGCTTCACCTAGCAGTGTCTCTACAGAAAAGGATTTACCTTTAGCCTGAAAAATTTCGCCTGCGGTAATGGTGCCCAGTTGGCTGACGGCCCCATCTGCCGGCGAGGTGATCACGCTATCGCCCTTGGCGATAGGCCTGGCTTCCGGCTTAAGTGCGCGGGTGAAAAAGTCATTGAAACAGGCGTAGTCATCGGGCGATGCAGATAAAGCCTCTTCCATGTTGACCTGGTAGGTTTTAATAAACTGTCGAATCAGCGCATTTTTCACTCGCGGTGATTGAGACTCCGCGAGTTTTTTCCCCAACCGGGACAGTCCGTGTTGGGGTAATAGTCGCTGCAGTGCGACAAACCATTCCGCCAGGTATGTGTTCAAACTATTGCTCCACTGGAGTATCCGGGCGATTACCCCATTCCCACCAAGAGCCGTCATAGGCTCGTATATCGTCAAAGCCCAATATTCTTCCTAGCATGTAGGTAAAACCAGAACGGTGGTGAGATTGGCAGTGTGTCACAGTGGGTTTGCTGGGATCGATTCCGATTGCAGCCAGTCGCTCCAGGGCATCCTCGCGAATTCGCATATTCCTATGGTTATCAATCAGGCTGGTCCACTCGCAGTTGATGGCGCCGGGAATGTGTCCGCCCTTATCGGCCATGACTCTTTCGCCGCAGAACTCTGCCGGGGTGCGAGCATCCCAGATTTGCCAGTCGCCGGAATCCAGGTGAGCTATGATTTCTTCGGTTCTCACCAGTGCTTCTAGGTCGACCTTTACATCAAACTCAACTGCTGTCGGAGGGGGTACTTCCTGAGTCACGGCAAAGCCTTCGTTGTGCCAGGCTACCAGTCCACCGTTCAGGTATGACCAGTTGTGGTGTCCAATCACATCGAGTGTCCAGGCAAAGCGGCCAGCCCAACCACCGCCTTCATCATCGTAAACAACGACATGGGTGTCATCGGTTAATCCCAGACGTCCAAACAGTGCATTTAACTGTGGGGGTAATGCCAGCTTGTTGGGCCAGGGTTGGCCACCATTCATCAGCTCTTTTGGTGAGACGTGAACTGCGCCGGGTATATGTTTTTGCGTATAAAGACCATCGTTACACAGATCGATGATCAGAATATTGGGTTGGTCGAGCAGGTTAAGCAGGTCTTGCGGCTCGAGTAACTTTGGAATTGTGGACATGGTGCCTCCCGTACTGATAGCAGGCGGCGATTGTAACACTGATTTTGCAGTGTTTTGTCGGGCTTAATGGCCGCTTTCGAGGCTTTGTAGAATATGCCGGTAGCTGTCTGCTCGCTGGGTAGTGATGTGACCTTCAGCTATGGCTTCGTTAATGGCACAGCCGGGCTCGGTGCCTCGGTGTTGGCAATCCCTGAATTTGCAGTGGCCGAGAAAAGGTCGGAATTCAATAAAGCCGCTAGCGACTTCCTCGGGGTTCAGGTGCCATAACCCGAATTCACGTATTCCCGGCGAATCGATCACTTCACCACCCCCGGGTAAGTGAAATAACTGTGCCTTGGTGGTGGTGTGAGTACCCTTGGTCACTGCTTCTGACAGCGCGCCAACCGCGGTATTTGTCCCGGGAGACAGTGCATTTAATAAGGAAGACTTGCCAACACCCGACTGGCCGACAAACACGCTGGTTGTTCGGTCGAGAAGATCGGAGAGCAACCCCATCCCATCGCCACTGTGGGCAGAAACCTGCGAACAGACGTAGCCCAGCGTCTGATAGTCAGACAGCATATCCATGAGACGGTCACGGCTATTGTCATCGAGCAAGTCGCTTTTGTTCATCACTAACACAGGTGTGATCTGTTGATGCTCGCACGCAACCAGGTAGCGATCAATCAGGTTCCGGTGGGGTTCGGGCAGGGGTGCGATAACAATCACAATGCGGTCAATATTGGCAGCTACAGGTTTGAGCTTGCCGCGGTTGTCCGGGCGGCAAAGTTCACTGTTGCGTGGCTTGATGGCAACCACCACACCCTTGGGGTCACCGTCCTGCCAGATAACATTATCTCCGGTGACAATGGATGGCAGGTTTGCCCGTAGGTGACAGCGCTTTGATTCATGAGAGCTGTCATTTTCAGGCTCAACATCTACCTGAGAACCATAACAGGCCGTAACCCGCCCATTCTGCTCCGGGCCAAGATTATCCGTGGTCAGCAACGCTTCTGCCTGCACTCTATCAACAGCAGCCTGAGCCTTGTTCTGATTACGCTGGATGCGTCGCTGTTGTTGTTTGGTTAAATGGCGTTTGCTCAAAATCCAATCCTGACTGGAATAGGTGCCCGGGGTTATTAGCTGGCTTCGTTGGGCGCAAGGATATAGCATAAGCGCATCGGGGGACAGGAATCAGAAATGCTTGATCTGGAAGGAATCTACCAGTCGCTGGCAACATTTATTCCGCTGCTGGTGACAATTGCTTTCATTGTTTTGTGCCTGTGGATTGCCAACTGGTTGTTGTTGCGACGTGCCAGTCTAACCACGGAATCGAGGCTGCCGGGCCAGGTCACTATGCTGGTGCTGACGGCGATCGCTCTGGTGATCGTCATTTTGGCCTTGCCGGTTAGCGAGTCCACGCGGGGTGATTTGCTGAGCCTGTTGGGTTTGGTGCTGACAGGTGTTATTGCTCTGTCGTCTACCACCTTTGTCTCCAATGCGATGGCCGGTTTGATGCTGCGCGCCGTGAGAAGCTTTCATCACGGTGATTTTATTCGTGCCGGCGAGCACTTTGGTCGCGTGACAGAGCGGGGTTTGTTTCATACGGAAATTCAGTCTGAAGACCGCGACTTGATTACATTGCCAAATCTCTTTCTGGCTTCAAATCCGGTCACCGTTGTGCGCTCATCCGGCACCATTGTTTCCTGTGAACTATCCCTTGGCTATGACGTGGCCCACCACCAACTGGAGCCACTGTTCAAGGAAGCGGCGCTGGCAGCGGGCCTTACCGAACCCTTTATGCAGATACGCAACCTGGGAGATTTCTCGGTCAGCTACAAGATTTCCGGCTATTACCCAGAGGTGAAACATCTGTTGACGACACGCAGCAAACTCCGAAAAGAGGTTCTGGATAAGTTGCATGGGGCGGGTATCGAGATTGTGTCTCCAACATTCATGAATCAGCGTCAGTACCAGAGTGGTGAGAAATTTATCGGCATTCCGGGCAAGCCGGAGGTCAAGCAGAGCGAGCAAGAAGCACCGGAAGCGATGATTTTTGACAAGGCTGACCGGGCTGAAAAAATTCATTCTCTTGAGGATGAAAAGCAGACCATTACCCAGGAACTCAAATCCCTCAAAGAGCAGTTGCAGAGTGCTGGTAAGGAAGAAGCCAAGGTTTTAAAAGCAGAAGTCGAGCAGCGAGAAACGAGGCTGGCGGCACTGGACAGTATCATTAGCAAGGCCAAAGAAACTCCCCATGAATGACGTATTACTGAGCAAGGACCCCCTCAATCTCATCTGGATTGACCTGGAGATGACCGGGCTGGACACCGACAACGATGTCATTATTGAAATTGCCACCATTGTGACTGATAAGCATCTCAATATTTTGGGTGAAGGGCCGATGTTGGCGATCCATCAGCCCGATGAACTGCTGGAGGGTATGGATGAATGGAACACCCGACAACATGGCCAATCCGGGCTGACGGAACGGGTGCGTACCAGCACCATTTCCATGGCGGCAGCTGAAAAGGCAACGCTGGATTTCCTGTCCCAGTTTGTTGATGCCCGTCAGTCCCCCATGTGCGGCAACTCTATCTGCCAGGATCGCCGTTTTCTGGCCCGCCAGATGCCGGAACTGGAAGCCTTTTTTCACTACCGAAATCTCGATGTTAGCAGCGTCAAAGAAATCATTCGCCGCTGGAGGCCAGAGCTGTTGAAGGGCGTTTCCAAGCAGGGGGCGCATTTGGCGATGGATGACATCAAGGATTCCATCAACGAGTTGAAATATTACCGGGATGTGTTTTTTGTGATGGAGGAGCAGCCCTGATGTGGCAGGTGTATTTATCGGGGGAAATTCATACGGACTGGCGAGACCGGATTATTCAGGGTGCCAGCGAAAAACAGTTGCCGGTGACATTTAGCTCTGCCGTCACCGATCACGAAGCCAGCGACGCAGCAGGTGATGTGCTCGGCACTGAGCCAGAGCTGTTCTGGCGGGATCATAAGTCCTCGAAAATCAATGCGATTCGTACCAAAACACTGATCGAGCAGTGTGATCTGGCCATCATCCGCTTCGGTGATAAGTAAAAGCAGTGGAATGCCGCGTTCGATGCGGGCTACTGCGCGGCATTGGGCACGCCCTATATCACATTGCACGACGCCGATATTATCCATCCGCTGAAGGAAGTGGATGGGTCTGCCATGGCCTGGGCAAAGACGCCACAGCAGGTAGTGGCAATTCTCGATTACCTCACCACGCAACAGTAACCTTTTGATTCAGTTGCGGTGGGAGTCCGGGTTGGCAACCTTGCGTTTTCGGCGTCTTGGTTCACGATGTTGTTGCAATGCCCAGGCGACATGCTCCTGAACCAATGGCGATGGAAAGCTGGTCCGGCTTTCAAGCGCCTGTAATACCTTTTCAGTAGTCGGCGCATTCCCCAGCCCCACAGCCAGATTTCGCAACCAGCCCTGGTAGCCAATGCGCCGGATGGGTGACCCCTCTGTGTATTTCATAAACTCAGCCTCGCTCCATAAAAACAGGGTGGCCAGTTCACTGTTGTCCAGATGATGACGGGGTGAAAAATCTTTCTCATTGGATGTGGGGGCGGCTTTATTCCACGGGCAGACAGCCTGGCAGTCATCACAACCGAATACCCGGTTACCCATGGGCTCCCGAAATTCTTCGGGTATTGCTCCTTTGTTCTCAATAGTCAGATACGAGATACAACGTCGTGCGTCCAGTACGTAGGGTTCGGGAAATGCGTCCGTCGGACAGACTTTCAGACAGGCCTGACATTCCCCGCACTGGTCTTCCTCAAGCTGGGTGTCCACGGGCAGCGGCAGGCTGGTGTATATTTCGCCCAGAAAAAACCAGGAGCCGGCCTGGCTGTTGATCACCAGAGTATGCTTACCCTGCCAGCCAATGCCCGCTTTGACTGCCAGGGGTTTTTCCATCACCGGGGCGCTGTCCACAAATGGGCGCTGGGTCACCCCTCCCGGCACTGCCTTTTCGATTTCTTTCGCCAGTGTGGTGAGGCGTTTTCTAATCAGCTTGTGATAGTCGCGGCCCAGGGCATAGCGGGAAATGAAAGCACGATCATCGGATTTCAGTACGGCAACCAGGTTGTCGTCTGGGGGTAGGTAATCCATACGTACCACAATCACCCTGCGGGTATTGGGCAGCAGTTGCTCGGGATGGTAACGTTTGCTGCCGTGCTCACCCATCCAGCGCATATCCCCCTGGTAGCCATTTTCAAGCCAGCGGTTGAGCTGTTGACCACTATCGGACAAGTCAATGTCGGCTATGGCTATCTGCTGAAAGCCCAGCGCCTTTCCCCATTCCTTGATCTCAAGGGCCAGCTGAGTGTAGTCAGGGTCGTTGTGCTGAAGTGTCATGGTCGAACTTAAGTCTATAGTTAACGTATAATTTTGACAGATTTTCAGCGGATTATCGGTAGTTTATGTCGCACCATCTGCCAGTCCCTCTTTACTCCGCCCGGCAGGTCCGGGAATTGGATCGCATTGCCATTCAGGATTGTGGCATTCCCGGCATCAAGTTGATGAAACGTGCAGGCTATGCTGTATTTCAACAGATAATCAGTCGCTGGCCTGGAGCTCCCCTGACAGTCTTTTGTGGAGCTGGCAACAATGCGGGTGATGGATACATCGTCGCGGCACTGGCCGCCGAAAGCTGTTTGCCCGTGGAAATCATTCAGCTCACTGCTGCCCACAAGCTCCAGGGCGATGCATTGTCAGCCTACAACTATGCAGTGCAGGCAGGAGTCAGTATCAAGCCTTTTAGTGATGGCATGGGTTTGGAAACAGGTGTGGTAGTTGATGCCCTGTTGGGTACCGGCTTGAATGGTGAAGTTCGCGAGCCCTTTGCACAGGCGATTCGCCTGATTAAAGACAGTGGTCTGCCCATTGTCGCTGTGGATATCCCATCCGGACTCTGCAGTGATACCGGCACAGCAGTTGGTCCGGTGATTGGTGCAGATGTAACGGTGACGTTTATCGGTATGAAACAGGGATTGTTTACTGGTGAAGGCCCGCAGCATACCGGGGAGCTGGTATTTAACAATTTGCGTGTTCCCGAGTTGGTGTACCACCAGGTGACGCCGGAATGTGAACGGTTGGATCTCGAAGAACTGATGCCCTTGTTGCCGAAGCGGCGCAGAGATGCACACAAGGGAGACTTCGGACATGTCCTGGTAGTGGGTGGTGAGCGAGGTTTTGGCGGCGCTGTTGCCATGGCCGCAGAAGTGGCGTTACGCACAGGGACGGGTCTGGTTTCTGTGGCAACCCGTTCAGAACATGTGTCTGCCGTGCTATCCCGTTGTCCGGAACTCATGGTCAATGCTGTCTCTTCCGGGCAGGAACTTCAGCCTCTGCTCGAGCGAGCGTCCGTTGTGGTAGTCGGCCCGGGATTGGGGAAAACACCCTGGTCAGAGCAGTTGCTTCGCCAAGTATTTATGGCTGGCAAACCAACGGTTGTTGATGCAGATGGCCTGAACCTGCTGGCCGCTCAGACGTCTCAGACCCATGATTCCCGACACTGGATTCTCACGCCCCATCCCGGTGAGGCCGCCAGACTGCTCGGTAAAACCGTCTCTGAAGTGCAGGCAGATCGATTTGCTGCCGTGCGTGAGTTGTGGCGAAAGTATCAATGTCCGGTGTTGTTAAAAGGTGTTGGCTCCCTGATTTGCTGTTCCGATAAACTCCCGGTGGCCGTTTGCACAGGCGGGAACCCTGGCATGGCATCTGGCGGCATGGGTGATGTGTTGAGTGGTATAGCGGGGGCGTTGTTGGCCCAGGGTATTGATCCCGGACAGGCATTGTCACTCGCTGTGGGCTTGCATGCGGAAGCCGCTGACCGAGCTGCGGTGGATGGTGAGAGGGGAATGACTGCGACCGATCTGCTGGGTCCACTGCGCCGGTTAGTGAATCCATGAGGGAGTCGTTTGACATTCACCTGACTGGTGAAGACGCCATGGTGGCTTTTGGTCGCCAGTTGGGCAGTATGTTGCCCGATGGCTGCCTGGTATTTCTGGAAGGTGATCTGGGTGCAGGAAAAACCACCCTGAGTCGCGGTATGCTGTCAGCCTTTGGTCATCACGGTGTTGTGAAAAGCCCCACCTACACACTGGTGGAGCCCTATCAGTTGGGGAAAAAACTGATTTATCATTTTGACCTGTACCGTTTGGGCGACCCCGAAGAACTCGAATATATTGGTATTCGAGATTATCTCCAGCAAGCGAACTGTTGCCTGGTGGAGTGGCCTGAACGGGGTGCTGGCATGTTGCCCGAGCCGGATTTGAGGATACAGATCAGGATTGAAAACGGCGCGCGGCGTGTACTTGTCGAGGCCAACACCGAGAGGGGCGAAGGCGCGATCAAACAATTGGCAGCCATGTCATGAGGACAGTTTGTTGCTGAATTCAGCATGTATCAAAACCTTGTTGCTATTGCTGCTGGGGATGTTCTGCGAGGCATCTTTAGCGGCGACGGTTGATGGTGTTCGCTTGTGGCGGGCTCCAGACCATACCCGACTGGTTTTTGACCTGAGTGGTCCGGTAAACCACAAAATTTTCCCCCTGGATAATCCTCCCCGTCTGGTGATGGATATTGCCCATTCATCCATCAATACCAGCACCAATGGTCTGGACCTGTCGACAACCCCGGTTACTGCACTGCGCACCGGCGTCAAGGATAAGACTGACCTGCGCATTGTGCTCGATCTCAAAACTGCCGTCAGACCCCGTAGTTTTGCACTCTCCAAAAACCAGCAATATGGTGATCGCCTGGTGGTTGATCTCTATGACATTGGTCAGGAGACAGTGAAAACAGTCAAGGACGCCGCAGGAGAAAGTGGCAACCGCGATATCATTATTGCCATCGATGCCGGCCATGGCGGAGAAGATCCGGGTGCATTGGGGCCGAAAGGTATACGTGAAAAGCAGGTGGTGCTGGCGATTAGCAAGGAATTACAGAAGCTGCTTGATAGCACCCCGGGTTTTCGCGCCAGGCTGGTCCGAACGGGCGACTATTACATTCCCCTGCGCAAGCGTACTGAAATTGCGCGTAACCACCGTGCTGACATGTTTATTTCCATACACGCTGATGCGTTCACCAAGTCATCGGCGAACGGTGCGTCGGTGTTTGCGCTCTCCCGGCGCGGTGCGACCAGTGAAACGGCCCGCTACCTGGCCAGCCGGGAAAACCAGGCGGACCTGATTGGTGGTGCCGGCAGCGTCAGCCTGGATGACAAGGACCACATGCTGGCCAGCGTGCTGCTGGATCTATCCATGACCGCCACGCTCAGCAGCAGCCTGGAAGTGGGGGCAGAGGTATTGCGCTCCATCGGTGGCGTTGCCAGGTTGCACAAGAAACATGTGGAGCAGGCGGGCTTTGTGGTGCTCAAGTCCCCTGATATCCCTTCCATTCTGGTTGAGACTGGCTTTATCTCCAACCCCAAGGAAGCCCGGCAGTTAAGCGACCGGAGTTATCAGCAAAAGATGGCGAGGGCCATTTTTAACGGTGTCAATCGATACTTCGAGAAAGCCCCTCCGGCCGGGACATTGCTGGCGGCCCGTAAAACCATGGGTGGTGGGGGCGTACACGTCATTGCCCGGGGTGATACGCTGTCGGATATAGCCGTTCGTTACAATGTGTCTGTAGAAGACCTGTTGCGACATAATGGTCTTAATAGCACGCGCATCAGAGTTGGACAGCGCCTGAAAATTCCCGCTTCCTGAAGATTATTGATTCATGCCCAAAATTCATCTGCTCAGTCCCCGGTTGGCTAACCAGATTGCCGCCGGTGAGGTGGTAGAGCGCCCCGCCTCCGTGATCAAAGAGTTGCTGGAAAACAGTATTGATAGTGGTGCCAGCCGCATTGAGATTGATGTGGAAAGCGGCGGCGTTAAGCTCATGCGCGTCCGCGATAACGGCTGTGGCATTGGAGAAGAAGACTTGCCTTTGGCGCTCAGCCGTCATGCCACCAGCAAGATTGAGCAGCTGGACGACCTCGAAGCTGTGGCTACCCTCGGTTTTCGTGGCGAAGCACTGGCCAGTATTTCGTCCGTCGCCAGACTTGCTATTGCCACCAATGATCAGGACAGAGGCCCCGGTTGGAAAGCCGAAGCTGAAGGGCGCGATATGGCGGTGAACCTGGCGCCGGTGGCCCACCCGCGTGGAACCACGGTTGAAGTGCGTGACCTGTTTTTTAATACCCCCGCCCGGCGCAAATTTCTGCGCACAGAGACCACTGAATACAAGCGGATTGACGAAGTACTGCGAAAACTCTCCCTCAGTCATTTCGATATTGATTTCACCCTGCGCAATAACGGCAAGGTGGTCCACCAGTTTCGCGCCGCTGGCACTCAGCTTGAACAGGAGCGCCGTGTGGCGGCCATCTGTGGCCCGGCGTTTATGGAAAATGCAATCTACGTAGATATGGAAGCCGCTGGCTTACGTCTCTGGGGTTGGGTGGGGCTGCCGACTTTTTCCCGCAGTCAGGCGGACCTGCAGCATTTCTTTGTCAATGGCCGCAGCATTCGCGACAAGCTGGTGACCCACGCGGTTCGTCAGGCATACCAGGATGTGATGTATCACGGGCGCCACCCGGCTTTTGTCCTCTATCTGGAATTAAACCCGGCAGATGTGGACGTCAACGTACATCCCACCAAGCACGAAGTGCGTTTTCGCGACAGTCGTACTGTCCACGATTTCCTGTTTCGTAGCCTGCACCGCTGCGTGGCCGATATCCGCCCTGGGGATAGCAACCAAGCTGGTGACAGCGAGCCTACGGAAACACCTTTACCAGCGGTGGACCGTTCCCCTGTGACGCAGGCGTCGATCAGTTTCAGCGAAAAGTCACCGGGGCCTAATCGCGTCGCAGAACAAATGGCCGTGTATGGCGACCTGCATGTGCCGGAGACATCCATCTCGCCATCGCCTTTGGCGCAAACCGATGAAACCCTGCCGCCACTGGGCTATGCCATTGCCCAGTTAAAAGGTATTTACATTCTTGCGGAAAATGCTGCGGGCCTGGTGCTGGTGGATATGCATGCCGCCCATGAACGCATTACCTACGAGCGCATGAAGCAGGCATTTGATGCTGAGGGGCTGATGTCCCAACCGCTGCTGGTTCCCAAAACACTGGCGGTCAGCCAGGCCGAGGCGGATACCGCAGAGGAACAGTCTGCCGTGTTTGAATCCCTGGGCTTCCAATTACAACGGGCGGGCCCGGAAAGTTTGCTGGTGCGGCAGGTGCCTGCACTGCTGCGTGATGCGGATGTGGAACCGCTGGTTCGGGACGTGCTGTCGGACCTGGTTAGCCATGGCAACAGTGACCGCATCAGGGAACACCTCAATGAAATTATGGCCAACATGGCCTGTCATTGTTCGGTCCGGGCCAACCGCAAATTATCCATTGCCGAAATGAATGCCCTGTTGCGGGATATGGAAGCGACAGAACGCAGTGGCCAGTGTAACCACGGCCGGCCTACCTGGACCCAGATGTCACTGGGAGAATTGGACAAACTGTTTTTAAGGGGACGGTAATCATCATGTTGCGCTTTTTGGGAAATCTTTTGTGGTTGATTTTTGGCGGTCTGCTGATGGGCCTGGCCTGGTGGCTGATCGGCCTGGTGGCGTTTATTACCATTATCGGTATTCCCTGGGGGCGCTCCTGTTTTGTTATCGGCCAGTTCACGTTTCTGCCTTTTGGGCGTGAAGCCGTGAGTCGCAGCGTCATCACAGGCAAGGAAGATCTGGGTACCGGTGCGCTGGGGCTGCTGGGCAATATTATCTGGTTTATTCTGGCCGGGTTCTGGCTGGCGGTGGGTCACATCACCCTGGCATTGGCGCTGTTCATTACCATTATTGGTATTCCCTTTGCCCTTCAGCACCTGAAGCTGGCACTGTTGACCCTGGCGCCAGTGGGCAAGGTCGTGGTGAAAAGTTAGTTCTTTGTTATGGCGCGGGGGTGTCGTTCAACTGTTGATCCAGTTTATTGGAAACATATTTGGGGCCTCGAGTGAAACGCCCCAGCAAGTGGTAGGCGACCGGTAGGATAAACAGTGTAAACACCGTAGCGAAAGCCACGCCACAGAACAGGGTTATACCCAGCACCTGGCGGGTTTCTGCTCCGGCACCGAAGGACAGTATCAGCGGTATGGACCCGGCAATGGTGGTAATGCTGGTCATGACAATCGGGCGCAGCCGCACCTGTGCAGCGGTAATAATGGCTTCTTGCACAGAACTACCCTGATCGCGCATCTGATTGGCAAACTCGACAATAAGAATGCCGTTCTTGGCCGCCAGTCCTATCAGCATGATCAGACCAATCTGGCTGTAGAGGTTGAGGGTGTTGTCGCTGGCCCACAGACCCAGCAATCCCCCGGCTATGGCCAGTGGCACAGTCAGAATAATAATCAGTGGACTGATATAGCTTTCAAATTGGGCGGCCAGTACCAGGAACATCACCAGCACACCCAGAATAAATATGAAGTAACTGGCGGAACCGGACTTTTTGAAATCCAGTGAGCGCCCCTTGTAGTCAATCACCGCGTGTTCGGGTAAGTGCTCGCGCACCAGTTGCTCGAGATAGGTCAGGCCTTCGCCCAAGGGCAGGTCATCTTCCAGATTGGCATCAATGGTGATGGCGCGGTTGCGATTATAGCGATTCAGTGTTTTTGAATCCGCGTATTCCTCCAATGTCACCAGGTTGGACAGGGGAATGAGCTGGTTGGAGCGCTCTGAACGCACATAAATATTGGTCAGGTCATCGGGGCTGTTTTGCTGATCGCGTTTGCCCTCAATCATCACGTCGTACTCTTCCCCGGCATCGAGGTATGTGGTGACTTTGCGCGAAGCCAGCATGCTTTCCAGCGTTCGCCCGATATTCTGTACTGACACCCCAAGTTCTGCCGCGCGGTTGTAGTCAATATTGACCTGTACCTGGGGGCTGGTTTCCCGGTAATCGCTGTCAATGTCAGTAAAGCCCGGGTTATTTTTACTCAGCTCTGCGTACAGGGTATCCCGCCAGCGGGCCAGCTCCTCGTAGGTGCCACCGGCGAGCACAAACTGCACTGGTTTGGCTGTGCGGTTACCAATGCCCTGGCGCATAACGGGGTGAATCTGTACGCCGACCAGGTCCGAGGTTTTGGCGCGGATTTCAGCCATGATGTCCCAGGCGGAGCGGCGACTTCCCCACTCATTGAGAACCACAATGGCAATGCCAGTGTTAAAGGCATCACGTGGCGCACGCACCAGAATCCGGCCTGCTTCTCCTTCGCTTGCCAGGGGTAACAGGCGCTGTTCAATCTCTTCGATGTAAGCCTTGGTGTAGGCGTAACTGGCTCCTTCAGGACCCTTGACCATGATAAAAAAGGCGCCACGGTCTTCCTTGGGAACGTATTCGTTGGGAATAAGGGCCACCAGCCAGACACAGAGGCCGATGCAGCTTGCAAATAGTAGCCCGACCAGCAGCGGGTGATTCAGGCTAGCCTCTACCAGGTGGCGGTAATGGCCACGGCAACTCTGGAAGAAACGGTCTACCCGGGTTTCGGGTGCAGCTTGCCCATCTGTCCGGGCGAGCAGTAATGATGCCAACACCGGGCACAGGGTCAGTGCCACCAGGCTGGAAAATAACACCGCAGCGCTCATGGTGAGGGCAAACTCAGAGAATAACCGGCCCATATCGCCCTCCAGCATGGAGATTGGCGAAAATACCGCTACCAGCACCAGCGTGGTGGCGATGACGGCAAACCCCACTTGCCGAGTGCCCCGGAAAGCCGCGACCAGAGCGGGCTCACGGTGCTCCGCCATACGGCGATGGATGTTTTCCAGCACCACGATGGCGTCGTCCACTACCAGGCCAATGGCCAGTACCAGTGCCAGCAGTGTCAGCAGGTTGACCGTAAAGCCCATGGCCATCAGGACGGTAAAGGTTGCGATTAGGGAGATGGGAACCGTGACCGCGGGCACCAGCATTGCCCGAGCACTACCCAGAAACAGATAGATCACAAAGATCACCAGACCAATGCTGATGGCCAGGGTTTTGTAGACCTCGCCGATGGCCTGCTCAATAAACACGGAGGAATCGTAACTTTCGTGGATCTGCATGCCGTCGGGCAACAGCTTGTTGAGTCTTGCTGCTTCCGCCTTGACGGCCCGCGATACCTCAATGGTGTTGGCGGTGGACTGTTTGGTGATGCCTAGACCCACCATGGTCTCCCCATTGCCGCGGAACAGGGTGCGGTATTCCTCTGTGCCTTTGTGTACCGTGGCCACATCGGCCAGTCGCACCAGGTAGCCATCCTCGCCCCGGCTCAGTACCAGCTGGCTGAAGTCTTCCGCAGTGCGGAACACCCGTTTCACCCGCACAGTAAATTCCTGCTGGATCGATTCGATCTTACCGGCGGGCAGTTCCACGTTCTCAGACCTCAGGGCAGCCTCCACATCACTTACCGTGAGGTTGTGTGCGGCAAGCTTGATGCGATCCAGCCAGATACGCATGGCCAGACTCTGGCCTCCCCCTATACGTACCCGCGCCACACCGTCGAGAATCGAAAAGCGATCCACCAAATAGCGTTCCGCGTAATCGGTGAGTTCGGGCACAGAGAGCGCTTCGCTGGTGAGATTGAGCCACATAATGACTTCGTCATTCGTATCCAGCTTTTCTACGGTGGGCAGGTCGGCCTCCTCCGGCAGATCTTCCAGTACGCGGGCAACCCGGTCGCGGACATCGTTGGCGGCCGCCTCAATATTGCGGGACAGGTTAAACTCAATATTAATTTTAGATTCGCCATCGGAGCTGTTCGACTCGATGTACTTGATGCCCTCCAGACCCGAGATGCGATCTTCCAGGACCTGGGTGATGCGGGTTTCCACCACGTTGGCAGCAGCGCCCGGATATTTTGTTTCGATGGAGACGATTGGTGGGTCGATATCAGGGTATTCACGCAGGGGTAGTCGATCAAAAGCAATCATCCCGAATGCCACAAGCAGTAGGGAAATGACCGAGGCAAAAACTGGTCGCCGAATACTGATATCGGACAGCAGCATGGAATCAGTGAGCTCCGCGGTCAGTGCTTGACTGCTTGAGTAGTTCGCTCAGACTTTCCTCACCTTGCTGGGTGGCAGTGATGGAGACAGCGGAACCCTGATTGAGGCGCATAATCCCGTGGGTGACCACCAGTTCCCCGGCTTCAATGCCGGTTATCACGGAGACAACCCCAGGGCGGCGAGGGCCGGTGGTCAGCTGGCGTTTGGACACAGTGGCTGGTTCTTTGCTGGTATCCACTACGAAGGCAAACTGGTTAAACCCCTCCTGAATCAGAGCCTCCTCGGGAATCATGATGTAATTAATCGGTGGTTTTTTGAGGGTCACCGTCATCAGCATGCCGGGTTTGAGCTGGCGTTCCGGGTTGGGCAGCAGGGCCCGCACGGAGAGTGCGCGGGTGACAGGGTCGACCCTGGAATCAAGACTGGCGATTTCTCCCTCAAAATCCTTGTCCCCCAATTCCCTGGCGTTGGCGACCACCGTCATTCCTGGTCGCAGGCTGTTGATGAATACCGCTGGCACCGACATATCCAGATTCATGACACTGTCGTCGTCGAGTGTGGTAATCCTGTCCCCAGGTGTTACCAGTGCCCCAACGCTGATCTGGCGCAGCCCGACCACACCATCAAAAGGGGCAATGATGAGACGGTCCTGAAGTCGGGATTGGGTGGCCTGGAGTTTGGCCTGGGCTGTTTCATAGGCTGCGCGGCGTTCATCCAGCAGGGACTCACTGGCCAGATTGGTTTTTACCAGCCCCTTGATACGCTGGTATTGGCGCTGTGCTTCACGCAGGGTTGAGCGTGCTTCTTCAAGTAGGGCATGCTCTTCTTCGCTAGTCATTTCCACCAGTACTTTGCCGGACTCGACCCGTTCACCATCATCAAAGTGAATAGCGGTAATGGTTTCGGTGACGGTGGCAGAGAGGGTTACTGCCTCGTTGGCTCTCAGGGTGCCCAGTGCTTCGATGGTTTCTTCAAGGGGTTCGACCACCGCGGCTTTCACAAACACCGGTACCGGGGTGGCCGCGACTGAGAGGGCCGGGACCGTTCCCAGCAGTAGGGACCCCAGCAGCGGGGTTAGGGCGAAAGCCTTCATTCGCATGTCAGAGAGTCCTTTTATCCGAGCGCATCGAGCATAAAAATTCGGCGTTAGTGAAATATGACAGTTCCCACGGCTAATGCAATGAAAAATGCCACCTTGGGTCGGCACTTAAGCTATCACCTTTATGCACTGTGTTGGTGCATCAGGATTTAGGTGCACAATCAGGGAACAGAAATTTTCGTGTGCTAATGGCATGTGCCGTGGTCAGTGTGCGCTCAAGCCCCTGTAAGAGGGGCATTTGCGATTGACACGGAAAAGTTGGCATATATCCTGAATGTAGTTTCATTAGTGTTCGTACTTTTGGCAACACGAATTGAGACAATCTGGCAAATAGAGCGCTAGGGTTCCGATTCATCGAAAGTCTTTTCAGGTCGATGGGTGTCTGGTCCGAGAGCACTCGACCTCTCAGTGATATGAGGGGTTACACGGCGGGACAAAAGCCCGGGAGACTTGTTTGGCGTTGAGCCAAAAGTACTCCACTTGCACCGGTGTAACCCGATACACGAAAGAACCGACTGAGAGGTTTATCATGAAAAAACTTGCTGCAATCCTTCTTGCTTCACTGCTGTTCTCCTCCGGCGCCATGGCGCGCGATGACTTTAAGATTTGCTGGTCAATTTATGTCGGCTGGATGCCCTGGGCCTATGGTGCTGAATCCGGCATCGTCAAGAAATGGGCTGATAAATATGACATCACTATCGACGTAGTACAGATCAACGACTACGTAGAATCCATCAACCAGTACACCGCCGGCCAGTTTGATGCCTGCACCATGACCAATATGGATGCGCTCACTATTCCTGCTGCGGGTGGTGTCGACTCTACCGCATTAATTCTTGGTGATTTTTCTAATGGGAACGATGGCATTGTTCTGAAGGGCGAAGGTAAAACCCTGAAAGACATTGAGGGCCAAAACGTC
>JALRJN010000030.1 GCA_023261185.1 Porticoccus sp. | reverse complement strand
ATCTGCGGCGGGACAATTAACAGCGGGCGGCGATAAACCTTCGATGTACGGGGGCGGTACTGGATGAGCTCCAACTGCTCATTGCGGTACACCACGGACCCTTCCGTGGTGGCCAGATTGACGCCCACACGGAATTTGCTTTTATCCACCTGGGAAGGCATGCCGTGGTTGTGCTGCAGATCGTTAACGTAGTTTTTCAGTCCCTTGATCAGACTGTTGCCTTTGGTCTCAACCACTTTGCGCAATGCCTTAGGGTTGCCCAGCAGAAAATTGGTGGGTGACATGGAGGTGGTCAGTACTTCCTTGACGAACTTGGCCCGGCGCAGATCCAGCCCATCCAGATCAAGATCATCCACCAGCTCGTCCAGGGATTCATCCCAGGCAAAATACGCCTGTTTCAGTTTTCGGTAGATAACATTTTCTTCCCAGGAGGGATCGGAAAAACGACGGTCCTTGATGGCATCATCATACTCGTCCGTGCCTTTCAAAATATCGGCGACCCGCCGCCCGAAGCGCTTGCTGTAGCGCAATACTTTTGACGGCTGCGCGGCGGCCTGCTTCGCGGTTTTTTTCACCGCGCTTTTGATGTCATCCGTACTAACGCCCACCAGAGGATTGAGCGCAACAGTGTTCTCGATCGCTTTAGCCAGCAGCTCTTCCTGAATCTGTGCTGCAGACTTTTTGCTCTTTTCGGACATACGTTCACCCTAGGAAAAAGGTTGTACCAGGAGCGGGAAGGGGAGAGGAGATCGGTTGATCTTCCGACTAACTCTATCACCTGCAGGCGGCATCGCAAAGTATGGCTTGTTTGTGAAACGACCCCCGCCTTGCAGGGTTCTCGGTAAGCATAGCACTTCTGCGATCCAAGTAGCGGCGGAGGGCAAGCGGTCTTTGTCTGTCAATCTCAGGGGTAAAGCTGTTCGGAAAGGTAGTGTTCCAACTTTTCCAGGTCCGGAATCAATGCCTGCCAGCTATCCATGGCCACGGCCATGATCGCAAAGGGGTGACTCTCTGTACTCATTTCCTGCATCAGGTCTGCGGGGGTCATGCGCATCAAGTGTGGAAAACCCTGTATCTGCAAGGCAAAGAAATTGAATTTCTGGTTATCGGTCATGGCGTGCAGCACCAGCGCCATACGACCCGGTGACTGGCTGCCACCGTTTTCACCCAGCCTCTCAAAGGAAACCAGGGGAATGCGTTGCAATCGCCATTCCATCCAGCCGACCAACCAGTCTGGCTCGTCAGCAGGCTCACAGACCACCTGCTGAACCACTTCGGCAACACCAGCCGCCGGTACCAGCAGGCGGTGCCCTTGAATGGAGACAAAAAGGCTGTCTACCTCTGTCTGCAGTAACCCGCTGTCTGTCTGTAACTCGTTCATGTGGCTAGTCTCCAACCCCGCTTTCTATCCAGGCACTTATTGCTCGGCCAGTTGTATCACTTCGGACATGGCGGTGAGCAGCTCATCTTCCTGATAGGGTTTGCCCATATAACGTTCAACGCCCAGGGCAAAGGCTCTGTCACGGTGTTTGTCGCCGGTGCGGGAGGTGATCATGATGATGGGTATAGAGCGCAACGTATTACTGCCCTTGACCCGCTTTGCCACCTCGAAGCCATCCATGCGCGGCATCTCGATATCCAGCAGCATGACGTCGGGGTGACGATCTTCCAACAACTTCATGGCCTCGACCCCGTCCCGCGCCGTCAGCACTTCGAAACCTTCCCGTTCCAGGAACCGGCTGGTGACCTTGCGCACGGTCACAGAGTCATCTACCACCATGGCGCAGATGGCGCTGGACTGATCGCGCTCCTGTTTGGAGTCGTGTACTTCGACCCCTGCTCTCGCCACCACTTCGGCACGTAGCAGTCCCAGCATGTCGAGAATAATCACCACGCGACCGTCGCCCATCAGCGTCGCACCGGACAGTCCCGGCACCTTACTGAAGGGCAACCCGAGACTTTTCGCCACAATTTCAGCACTGCCTGCCAGGCCGTCAACCTGCACCGCATAGCGGCGGGTTTCCGAGTGCACAAGCACCATAAATACCGATTGTAGCGAGGTATCAATGCGGGGAGCCGCACCCTCCTTGATCAGACTGCCTAGATAGCGCACTTCATACTGCTCACCGGCATACTCGAGTCGTGAGTCCGGGTGACGGTAGTATTGCTCCAGCTCGCTGGGGCTCATACGAACCACACCATCGACACTGCTCAATGGCAGGGCGTAAAGCTCCCCGTACATTTCGATCATCAACGCGCGGTTGACGGAAACGGTGAACGGCAACCGGATAATAAACTCTGTGCCCTGACCCGGGTGTGAATGAATCTGGATGGTGCCGCCCAGTTCACGGACCTGGCTGTTGACCACATCCATGCCGACGCCGCGCCCGGACACCTGGGAGACTTTTTCGGCGGTGGTGAACCCCGGTTCAAAGATAAACTGGATGATATCCTGGTCTTCGAGACTGTTGTCCACCGCAATCAGCTCACGTTCTATCGCTCGCTGGCGAATGGCCTCGGTGTTCAACCCGCGGCCATCGTCGGACAGCTGCAACAGGATATCACCGCCCTCACGCACCAACCCCACGGAGATGGTGCCGGTTTCCGGCTTACCCGCAGCCAGGCGCTCTGCTCCGGGCTCCATGCCATGGTCGATGGAGTTGCGGATCATATGCTCCAGTGGTGCCAGCATCTGTTCCATCACCGAGCGGTCCATTTCCCCGTCGATGTTGACCAGCTTCAGGTCCACTTTCTTGCCCAGCTCATCGCTAACCTGGCGCACGATGCGGCGCAGTCTGGGTACGATCCGAGTGAACGGCACCAGACGCATGCGCATCAGCCGCTCCTGCAAGTCTGTGACAATGCGTGCTTGCCCTATCAGATGTGATTCAGCACCCCGGGCTTTTTCTGCGAGGGTTTCCTTGAGGTCCTGCAGGTCGTAAGTAGACTCAAGCAGTGACTGAGACAATTGCTGTAAGTGGGAATAGCGGTCCATTTCCAGAGGGTCAAAACCCTCGGGGGTATTCAGCGCTTCCAGCTGTTCCTGGCGGAACATCATGTGGGCTTCCGTTTCCATGCCAATACGGCGCACCTGGTCCTTGAGACGAGCGATGGTGGACTGCATTTCATCCAGCGTATAGGCAAAATCGTTAACCTGTTGCTCCGCTCGACCACGGGAAATACTGGTTTCTCCAGTGAGGTTTACCAGGCTTTCCAACAGTGGCGCCGAGACCTTGATCGTATCCTGCTGACCCGTTAGCTGCCGCTGTTGCTGAGGCGCGACAGGTTCGATAATTTCCGGCAACAGCGCATCGGAAATCGAACTCTCAGGCGCTGGCTCGGCAAATACCTCAGGGTGTATTTCGGCAAAGCTGTCCTCTGCCGAGGATTGATCCGACTCTGGCAATGTTTCCTGAACTTCTTTTTCCAGCGGAACTGGGGATTCGGTGACGGACTCCGGCTGCGGCGCTGCCGACCCTGCTTCGGCAAACAACTGCCGGGCAGCCGTCAGTGCTGCCAACAGGTGATCCTGACGACGCATCAGTCCTCGGAAAACATCCTCGTTGAGTTGGTCTCGATGACTTTCCAGGGTGAGAATTTCGGTTTCAAAATCGTGGCTGAGCTCACCAAGCTGCTGCAGGCTCGCCATTCGCGCCCCGCCCTTGAAGGTGTGTAGCGCCCTTTTCAGGGACTCGATGCTGTCTTGATCCTGCCAATCCTGAGCCCACTGTTGCAGGCCCCGGTCAATATCTTCCAGTAATTCATCTGCTTCACTGATGAAAATTTCCAGGATTTCCAGGTCAATATCTTGCCGGTTGATTGCAACCACCTGGAATTCATCGGTAGCCGCAGCCTCCTGATCGGCTTCGCCCGCAGGTAGTTCACTGCTCTCAGACAGATCCTGGGTTTCAGCGGGCAATTCCTCAGATAGATTGGCCTCTTCAACAGGGGTCTCGGCAACTTGCTCTGACTCGGCATCGGAAACTGGCTGTGATGCTTCAAACCACTGAGGAGAAGTTTGAGGCTCCTCTATGGTTTCGTTGATATCTTCATGAACACTATCCGCAGCCTGCTCAAGTTCAGCCTCGGAGACAGGTGGAGAAACCTCCGCGGACTCTGGTGCGAATTCCTGTGGCTCTTCCAACACTTCGTCGTTTTCTTCAACAGGGGAGTAGGCAACCGGCTCCGGTGTCATGCCGGCCTCAATTTGCGGCTCGACCTCGGTCAAAGTAACAACCTTCTCTTGGAACATCTCGGAGATATCCAGAGGTGCCTCACCCGCGTCACTGATAGCCGGTGTCGGTGGCTGAGTAGCAATATCAGATAAAGCCTGCTGCAGTGAATCGGAGCAGGGTGTCAGATCCTGGTTTGCAGCAACCGCATCCACCATGCCCAGCAACTCGTGGTGCGCTTGAACTAGGGTAGCTACCAATACTTCGTCAGCCGGTCGGCTGGTTGATAATATCTGCTCATAAGCGGCACCCAGCAATTGGGCCAGCTGCTGCATGGGTTGCACACCCGCCCGCTCGGCCGCCTCAGCGACTTTGCACAATTCATCACCAAACTGCCCGACGATGGTTTGATCTTCAGGGGATTGCTGCCAGTGATGCAGCATATCTTCAGCATCCAGCAATGCCTGCATGCCTTCTGTCATCAGCAGGTTTAGCAGATCTGGACTGACCTGATGTGACGACGCTTTTTCTTCACTGTGCAGTACCACGGCCATGGCCCGATCACGGAGCTCGGACAGACGTTCCAGGAATCCCGGCAGTTCCGGTATTTCCTCGACACAGCCAAGGCTTGGGATTGTCGACAGGGACAAACGGCAATAGGTATCGGCATCGCTGAGCAAGTCGATAATGTCGCTATCGACGTTGAGCTGGTAGGTGTACAGCTCTTTAATAAAGTTCTCTAGAGGCGTGGCGAGATCACCAATGGACTCCACACCGGCCATACGTGCACTGCCCTTGAGAGTATGCAGGGCGGCCTGCAGATCACTGCTTGGCGGCGAATAAACCGGTGCCGCCTGGCGCTGATCTTCTACAAACCGGGCTATTGTCGACAGGTGCTGCGCGGCCTCTTCAGAAAAGATGGACAACAGTTCCATTTCTTCCGGATCAATGGCCAATTCTGCCGGTGATTCGAGCGATGCTTCCGCTATGTCGCTTTCCACGGCATCACTGCTCTCAACAGCGGGCTGTGTTTCACGGCCCTGCTCTGTATCGGCGTCATGGGTTTCAAACTGTGACAGGGCAACCTCTTCACCTTTGGCAAGCGCCTCTGCTGCAATCATCAGCCGACCGACAAATCCCGCTCTTTTCGGTTTGCGGCCCAGACGAAATGCTTCGCTGACCTCGGGCATGACCTCCAGAGACAGTTCCACCACGGCCATCAGGGTGGGAGTAACCATCACGCGCTTTTCAAGTACCTTGTTGAGTAGGTTTTCCAGTTGCCAGGCAAGCTCGCCCAGAGTCTCTGCTCCCACCATGCGTCCGCCACCCTTGAGGGTGTGGAAGGCCCGGCGAACCTCTGTAAGCGGCTTTTCACTGTCAGGCTGTTCAACCCACAACTGGTACTGTTCCCTGAGGGTCGCCAGGACTTCATCGACTTCCTCAAGGAATACCTCAACGATCTCGTCATCGACCTGCGACTCGTCATGCTTTTCTGATGTCGGCTCGGCCGATATCTCATCCACGGATTCGGCAGGTGCAATGGCTTCTTCGTATGCCTGTTCGCTCTGCGTTATCTCTTCAACTGGGTCAACCGAACCGCCTGTATCAGGTTTCAAGATCGGGATAACCGTGGGGGAGTCAGGCTGGTTGAGCGCTGTAACCGGGTACCCCAGTTTTGCGACACTTTTTTCTGCCAGGGACAGGATCATGTCCTCGTAATCGGCATCCCGCTGATCGAGAACATCCAGAAAGTATTCAATACTGGTCAAGGCTTCAGCGAGTGAATCCAACATATTCCAGTTGGGCACGCTTTGTTCGGCCAGCACTTCCTCAGAAAGGAAGCGTTGGCAGGCTGTCATCACACGGGCAGCCCTATCCTGCTCAAGCACGGCCAGGGCCCCTTTGACATCCATCAGCAACTGAGACACATCGGCCAGCTTGTCACGCTGCCATTGCGAGGCAATGAAATCGACAATGACATCCTTGATTTTCTCAAGCCCGCTTTTGGCTTCAGTCAGCAGTGCCAATTGTGCGCGGTTCAGCTCCACCTGCGTGGCATTGTTGGTGGTAATTCCTTCAATCAGCTGTCTGTTCTGTTCCAGCCATCCCTGCAGGCCGTTTTCGGCCAATACCAGTTTATCTGCCATTGCCAGCAGTCCACTACGGTCCTCGGGATGCTGCTGAAATGAAGACCAGAGGGATCGGGCCTCCTCAATCTGCTGATATTGCTCCTGCCTGCCCAACATCAGCATGGAATCGGAAATGCGTTTCAGGCGCTCATCGGTTTCTGTCCTCAACCCCTTATGGTCACCGGGAACTTCCACCAGTTGTGCCAATGCTTCCTTGAGCCGACTGAACTCTTCCTCAAGCACGGCCACCATGGCTTTGGCAGTATCGTTCTGATACAGCGCTGAAAAGTTGTTGTCCGCCTCTTCAACCAGCACATCGGGGAGCGCTTGGTCCAGATGATACAACTCCCTGACCAGGGTAGAACGTGGGCCCTGGCTTTTACCGTGGGCAATATAAAACAGAAGGTTTTTTAGCAGGGTTCTCGGCATGGGCTGCATGAGGCCGTCATAGCCTGCCTGGGAGAGGCGGCGAATTTCCACCTCCAGCTGTCGCAGCAGCATCTGCACTGCCTGACCCAATTTGATTTCCTTACCGGCGATACCCTCCAGAAGAGCCAGCACCACATTCCAGAGTGGCTCCCGTGGCATACCTTTGCTCAGCTCGCGAAGCCGCGAAAATACTTTATCGAGGTAACCGAAGTTTTCTTCAACCTTCTCGCCCTTGACCACCCCCAGCAGGGCGTACTGATACATTTGCCGCAGCTTGCGTAACAAATTGGTCATGGCCACCGGATCAGGTTGCCGATTGTAGGATTTGCTGAGCTGCTCTGAAGCGAGCATCTGGGGCGTGAAGTAAGCGGTTTCCGATACCAGCGGCTCTGATTTTATGGCTCGCAGTTCGTTAAGTAGCAGCAGTAGTGTTTCCGGCTGATCCTGACGGGTGTTGAGCAACTGCCGCAAGTAGCCGGGCAGGGTTAGAATAGCCTGCACCAGCACCGCACCTGCCTCGGCGACATTCATGACGCGCCGGTTGATAATGCGCTGGGCCACCTGTTCCATCTCATCGGCCAGCAGCAGCGGGCCGTGGCACTCCGCCATTTTCAGGGAACCGTGAACTTCATGTATCAGAGATAGACAACGGCGCATAGGTTCGTCGTTGTCTGGATGGTCGAGATAAATTTCCAGCGCCTCAGCCGCATTATTCAGGCTGGTCTCGACTTCATCCGTCAACCAGGACAATCCCTGTAATTTTCCCTGTTGTTCCATCTAGCACTCCCCGTCAGGTACTCAGGTGTATTACAGGGTTGAAGTCGTCTGTTTCGATTTTTCCTCTTCGGCCTCATCCTCACTGTAGAAATCTTCTGTCAGTGCATCAAAGTCCAACTCATCATCGGGATCCGTTTCCTGGAGCGATTTGAGCAGTGCCTCCTCGTCGTAATCATCACTGTAGCTCTGCTTCTGTTCCACAGGAGTATCTTCGGTCAGCTCATCACGGGTAGCTTCTGCATCCTGCAACACACTTTCAACGGTATCCGCTGCCGCCTGATCACCCCCTTTGTGCAGAGCTTGGTCAATCAGGTCAAACTCGTCGTCTGAAAGCATCGTGCCACGCATCGGCTGGCGCTCCGCTTGCGGCTTGGGCTTCGGTGCTACAGAGCTCTCCATTGGTGCCAACGGCGAAGCACTGTGATCTCCCTCGGGGTCTTGGAGGCTCAGCCCGCGGAGGCTATCGGCTTCGACATAATCGGTGGGCTCAGACCACTCCTCTTCCTCAACTCCGGCCTCATCGATGCTGCTCTCATCATCCACCGGCAGGGAGTATTCAGGCAATTCGCGCTCCATAGATGCCGGCAACTTGAAGCCGGAAACCGAGTTGCGCAGCTCTACGGCCAGCTCCGCCAGCTCGCCAATGGATTGGGCGGTATTGTTGGTGCCGGACAAGGTCTGGGACGTAATATCCTGA
>JALRJN010000014.1 GCA_023261185.1 Porticoccus sp. | reverse complement strand
CGAAAGAACGATCGTACCTGGTATGATGAAAGAACGATCGTACCAGTGGTACCCTAATGACTGAATTGATGACGAAGGAGTTACGAGTCACAGCGCATATGATGACACCTTTGCCCCCCAAAGTATTTCAAGTCCGGCCTTGGGCACCATCCAAAAGAACAGGCTCCAACTTAGATTGGGGCCTTTTTTATGCTCAGACTTAGCTTGGAATTATCTAAACCTGAAATAGATCGTACCTTGCATAGACTCTTTCACTGCCTGGAACTCCCATATATACGAAACCCCACTTTCAGATAGACGAAAATAAACTTTCACATAGACGCAATTTTGCTTACGGGCAGTGAACACACTGAATGTAGTCTCCTTCTAAAATCAAATAGATGCCATCAACCAGCAGAGGCGGGATGTGCTATCCAACCGCGGAGAGTTTTACGAGAACTCCTGTCCTGTCGTGTTGTTGGGGCGCCTGCTTGTGAAAGGTGACATACTTGGGCTCGGTTGTCGCAAAGGCTGCGATAGCTTCGGTAATACCATATCCTTATCGCAGGGAGGCGATATGAACAGCGAAAACAACCAGATCGAAATCTACCAGACTGCCGATGGCCAGACCGAAATTGAGGTCAGGCTGGAGGCGGATACGCTGTGGCTAACGCAGGCGCAGATGGGTGAGCTTTTCGGCAAGGATGTGCGAACGATTAACGAACATATTAAAAATATCTTTTCTGACAAGGAGCTGGTCGAAGATGCAACTATCCGGAAATTCCGGATAGTTCGGCAGGAGGGCAGCCGTAAGGTACGGCGTGAGATTGAACATTACAATCTCGATATGGCGATTTCCGTCGGTTACCGAGTGAATTCCAAGCAGGGGACTCTGTTTCGTATCTGGGCTACCAATCGGCTGAGGGAGTATTTGGTGCAGGGCTATACCCTCAACCGCAGTCGTTTCGAGAAAAACGCCGCCGAGTTGGAGCAGGCACTGGCTCTTATTCAAAAAGCTGCGCTAAGCCCCGAGCTGTCCGGGGACGCGGGTAGAGGCCTGGTCGATATCGTCTCCTGCTATACCCAAACTTTCCTGTGGTTGCAGCGCTACGATGAAGGTTTGCTGGAAGAGCCCGCAGGTGAAACCGGTGGCAAGTTGCCTTCGCCTGATGAAGCTATGACATCGCTGGGGCAGCTAAAGGAGCAATTGATAGAACGCGGCGAGGCAACACCACTGTTTGCCCAGGTGCGTGAGCATGGACTGGCGGGCATATTCGGTAACCTGGATCAATCTGTGTTTGGTGAACCGGCTTATCCGACTGTGGAAAGCAAGGCGGCACATCTGCTGTATTTTGTGGTGAAAAACCACCCCTTCGCCGATGGCAACAAACGCAGCGGCGCATTTCTGTTTGTGGATTTTCTGCACCGCAATGGTCGCCTGCTGAGCAGTGATGGGTATCCGATTATTAACGACACCGGCCTGGCTGCGTTGACACTACTGGTGGCGGAATCGGACCCGAAACAGAAAGAGACATTGATCCGGCTGATTATGAATATGCTGAGCCTCGACAAGGCATAGTTCAGCTCAGTGTGTGCATTTTCGAAGTCAAGCTGTAACGGTTAATTGAGGCGCTTTTGGAGTAACCCCGAACGCCACCACAAAACCCGTGAAGCTCAAAACGACTTTCGTCGGCAGCCCAATGCAGTGTTGAGCCGTGATCAATCCCGATAAAGTTTGGTCAGATCGGTGTAATGATCCACCCGCCGGTCCCGCAGGTAGGGCCACATACGGCGCACGTCTTCACCCCGGGCCAAATCTACTTTCACCGTAGCAAAGCTTTCGCTTTCGGTATCTGCCTGCCAGAGAATTTCACCCTGTGGTCCGGCGACGAAACTGGAGCCCCAGAAATCTGCACCGGGTCCGCCATTCGGGTCTGCTTCATGGCCAATGCGGTTGACGCTGATCACCGGTAAACCGTTGGCGACGGCATGGGCGCGCTGGATGGTAATCCAGGCATCGCGCTGGCGTTGTTTCTCGGCTTCGTCATCCGGTGGATACCAGCCAATGGCCGTGGGGTAAATGAGCATGTCGGCACCGGCCATGGCCATCAGACGCGCGGCTTCCGGGAACCACTGATCCCAGCACACCAGTACGCCGAGTTTGCCCACAGAGGTCTGGATAGGGGTAAAACCGAGGTCGCCGGGGGTGAAATAGAATTTCTCGTAGTAGCCGGGATCGTCCGGGATATGCATCTTGCGGTATTTGCCGGCGATACTGCCGTCGCTGTCCAGCACCACCGCTGTGTTGTGGTACAGCCCGGCGGCACGGCGTTCAAACAGTGAGGAAACGATCACCACGCCCAGCTCTTTGGCCAGCGCCCCGAGTGTGTCGGTGCTGGGGCCGGGAATGGTTTCCGCCAGGTCAAACAGATCAGGGTTTTCCTGCTGACAGAAATACAGGCTGCGGTGCAGTTCCTGAAGCACTACCAAGTTGGCACCCTGGCTTGCCGTGGCACGAATACCTTCCAGAGTCTTTTGCAGGTTTGCGTCGACATCAGCACCGCAAGCGTGCTGCACAACACCAATGGTCAGCTCGGTCATAAGGTGTTTACCCCTGTTACTTTTGTTGCGCTGCCGGGGTCACTACGCCCCTGGGCAGTTGCATGGTAATGCAGTGAAGACTGCCATGCTGGTGGATTATGGGCAGGCAATCAAGCCCCTGAATGTCGTAGCCCGGGAAGGCAGTTGCCATTTGTGCCAAGGCTGCTTCGTCATTGGCATCCCGGTAGGTGGGAACGATCACCATGC
>JALRJN010000110.1 GCA_023261185.1 Porticoccus sp. | reverse complement strand
AAGGAGCACAATGCCTTTAAGGCCGGGCTGGCGACTTTTGTGGCCTTCTGTGTGGTGGGGTTTATTCCTCTAACCACCTATGTCGCCAACTGGATTGTGCCGGGATTGATTGGCTCACCATTTTTCTGGTCCTCCCTGATGACCGTGGTGGCTTTTTTCTGGGTGGGGGCCATGAAGGGTCGGTTTGTGGCACAGCATTGGCTTTTGTCCGGCATCGAAACCGTCGGCATTGGCGGCATTGCCGCCGCTATGGCCTATGGTGTTGGGGTGTTGTTAAGAGGACTGGTGGGCTAGGTCCCCGCCCCTGTAGATTTAGCCTGCCGGCTTTTCCAGTTCCACCATCAGGTCGTCGGATACCTGTTCCAGCGCTGATTGCAGGCTATCCCTGCTGAGGTCGGTGGGCAGCTGTAAAATGGCAGTGGCCCGGAACAGAATTTCCGAACTCATGGGGGCGTCTTCACAACTTGTGTCCAGTTCTTCCACATTGACCTGAAGGCGAGCCAGTATCGCGGAAATTTCGCCGACAATCCCTGGTCGATCATTGCCCACGACGGTCAGCAGCAATGGTTCGCCAGTGGCTTCCTGAACGCTGGAGCAGGGTTCAGCGGTGACGCGAATACCCAGTGACTGCAAGCTGTTCAGGCTGTCGATCAACCTCTCCTGTTTGTCTTCGGCAATATCCACCAGCAGGATTCCGGCAAATTTTCCACCCAGGCGGGACATGTTACTTTCCAGCCAGTTGCCACCTGCTGCTGCCACGGCGTCGGCGATGCGCTCCACAATACCGGGTCGATCATCTGCTATAACGGTCAGTACGAGATAGTGTTTCATTGGATAATTGGCCCCCGGAATTTTCTGAGTATTATGTCCCATCTGTTTGTCACAGACCATGATGTTAAATAAACATGAAAGGAACTCAGGAGTTAGCAACATGATTAAATCAGTTCGATACGCCCCATGGCTGGCTTTGCTGGCATTTTGTGCCTGTGTAAAGGCGGACCCGCTTCAGGGCGAACACCGCACGCCTGAATTTGCCGAACGGGATGTCTGGCGCCACCCGGGAGAAACATTGTCATTTTTCGATGTTGAACCCGGTATGACTGTGGTTGAGATCTGGCCGGGTGGTGGCTGGTACACTGAAATTCTCGCGCCATTAATACAGGCTGGCACACTCTACGCGGCCCATTTTTCCACGGGTATCGGGGTAGAATTTTATGATCTGTCACGGCAGCATTTCGAAGAAAAACTGCTTGCCAACCCTTCAATCTACGGGGAGGTGAAGTTGTCGACCTTTGATCCGGCACGTGGTCAGCTATTGACCCCTGAGGCCGCTGCAGACAGGGTGCTGACGTTTCGCAACGTGCATAACTGGCTGCGCACAGACAGTGAACAGCAAGCCTTTGAGCTGTTTTATCAGGCATTGAAACCCGGGGGTATTTTGGGTGTAGTGGAACACCGCGCCAAGGAAGGAACCCCTCGTGAAAAGATGCTCACCAGTGGTTACATGACAGAAGCCTATGTGATTGAGCTGGCAGAAAATGCCGGGTTTGTCCTGGAAGCAAAAAGTGACATCAATGCCAATCCAAAGGATTCTGCGGATCACCCGGCCGGGGTTTGGACATTGCCCCCCACCTTGCGCTTGGGATCTGAAAACCGGGAGAAATACCTTGCCATCGGTGAAAGCGATCGCATGACACTGAAATTCAGGAAACCTTCTGCCAGTGATTGAAATTCCCATGGATCGTCTGTCACCCGAATTGCTGGAGGCGGTCATCGAAGACTTTGTTTCCCGGGAAGCAACTGACTACGGTGACCAGGAGGTAGGTTTTGCCGTCAAGGTCGCCCAGGTAAAGCGGCA
>JALRJN010000080.1 GCA_023261185.1 Porticoccus sp. | reverse complement strand
TAACTGTGCGTGATAAAGAATGACACTGACTACGGCTATTGCTCGCAAGCCATCAATTTCTGCTCTGTAAGAAAGTTTTGGGGAATTCACTTGGTTCACTTGGTTAACAAAGCGAACAAGGGTCTAATTTTATAGATATCTAGTAGAATCGGCAAAATGCAAGCAACTCTTCTTAACGATGAGGATGTGGACTATCTCACCAACCTTGCTGTGTCTTCAATATTTGACGCTCTTAGAAAAGCAAGCGGCAATGATATGACTCAGCTGGAGCTATGTGATTACTACTTCGCAAATAATATTAATCGACCTGAGCGGAAAGCCTTCATAAACAGGTTCCCAGAAGTCTACAAAGTAATGGCCGAAGCGAAGTAACTCTATATTTAAAACCGAGATGGTTAACGTAATTCTGACAGGTTTTCTATTTACGGCTGAGCACTTATTAGTGCTACAAAAAACACTAGGTTCACGGACTATATAAAACAAATTACGAAATTTTTACTTCTACATATACTTAATTTTGAATATAAAATCTTAAAGGTTAAAAAATGATAAAACGCCTGGCACTGCCTGTCCTGGTATCAATCGGCCTAGTAGGCTGTGTATCCAACCAGCCTAAACAAGTAATTGCACTGAACAATCCAACCTTAGGGGCTAAGCAAGTAGCTCTTGAAATATGCAGACCAGCGAGTATCACTCGATCAGTAGAAGCCCCGGATTTGTATATTGATGGTCAAAATGTGGCTGAGATAGCGAATGGTACTTCCTTCAAGGTTGAGACTCACGTAGGCGCTGGGGTTAAGCTCTTCTTGGAAAAAAATATGCTGGTTTACCGTTTCAAGGATACAACGATATATTCTGACTCTTTAGAATCTGATCCACTATTTTTGATTGTCAGTGCTGAAGCAAACATCAAGGAGGGGATCAGTGTGCTTCTCGGTGGTGCTATTGCAGAGTCAGCTAGACAGTATGTTGATGAAAAGTCAGTTTCAGATAGCTGGAGTGTTTTAGCTGTATCTGAGGAGGTTTTCAGAACTGAGTGTCCGAACTAGTTTGTAATAAGGCCATTATGGGACAAAACTTTACATTCCACTCCACTGAATTGTACTGCACGAAATGAGATTGCACATTAACAGTGCGGGAGGGGGTAACGTAGTTTTGAGCGAGTGAAACCAAAATCGTTCGTCTGTAATGGTAATGCCTAGCCGATTAGAGGGACCCAAATCCAAACCGGGGTACCCCGCCGGGGTGGGGTCTGTATATCTGCTAAGTACCTAAGTTGATCTATATGATTTAACGAGGTGGAATCTGCTTGATATTGGGCGTTTGAGACTCGTGATGCAAAAAAGTGTATGGATAGGCTTGGCTTGGTGTATTTTGGTGTAGCATTTGGTGTGGCAGGGTTCTTTATTCGTTAATAATCTATTGATATATATAACATTAAACTCCAATGCATCATCGGGGTGTGATTTTCAGGTGTTGCCACTGACGTCATACGGGGGACTTCTGGTTGGGTAAACGCTGGATTCTACGTGAATACCCTTGGTGAAAAAACACTACCAGAAATGATGTTTCTTAACCTTGATGAAGTGTTTTTGGGGTGTGGCTACTTTTTTCAGGGCGAGCGAAGGCTTGATTGCTGAATATGAAGGCAATCCGTTCAGTCGGCTAGAAGCGCTTTGCTGGAAGAAAGGTGCAATGAACTGGACAATCAGGTAGCTGTTAGCCAAAGCAATGAGGATAAAGAGCGTGGCACCAGTATGAACCTTTAGGCTTATACGACAGTGCTTTGCCATCAACCGAAGCCGAATTTTCATGCGGACTCCGTTAGGAAAATCAAGGGAAGTTTCGGACACAAAAAAACCGTAAACGTTGCGGGCTTTAAGTCTGGTGCAGGAGTGCAGCCTGGGAAGAAAGGTATAAATTTGTAGCGGCGTTGTCGGTGTTGCAGGTGAGCGAAGTTTTTTGATGTACCAATGAGTATTGGCGCGAGACGCGAATGTGGCTGACACTGTAGAATTTCATGGCGACTTAATATGCGCCACTAAATTGGTAGGCTTTGTTGCAGAAGTACCAATGCAACAAAGCTTTAGCTAGTTAATAACATGATGTTATGTTCAGGAATCTCCCTTGAAACCCAGAAAGCCCGTTAGACGACAACGCTCCAATCCGGCAGGTCGCAAGATCACTTTTGAAATTGAGTCCATGGATACCATGGGGCAGGGTGTGGCCCATATCGACGGTAAACCCTGTTTTATTGCCAAAACACTCCCCGGTGAAACTGGTACGGCAACCATCTTCCGTGCCAGTAAGGGGGTGCAGTTTGCACGCCTGGAAACATTGGAGCAGCTGGCGGAAAATCGTGTTGAGCCCGCCTGTGAGCACTTTGAGCACTGTCCCGGCTGCCATTTTCTGCACACGGATTATCAGAGCGAACTCACCTATAAAACAGATGCCCTGGCCGGCCACCTGAAACGACTGGATAGAGCATTGCCCAGCGTGGAAGTGCACAGTGCCGAGCAGCGCCTGCATTATCGCAATCGAGTACAACTTCATTACCGCCACAAATATATCGGTATGCTCGACCCGGTGGCAGATACGGTGTTGCCGGTGCCGGGGTGTCAGATTGTGGACGAACAATTGAAACCGGTTATGGATGCGCTCTACCAGCAACCGGAATGGACAGAACAGCATTCAGGCAAGGGACACTGTGAAATCTACCTGACCGGTGATGGCGTTAGCACGGCGTGGGATAGTCCCTATGCCCACGGCGGTTTTACCCAGGTCAATGGAGCCATGAATGAGGTGCTGCGCAATACGGTTTTGGCTCAGTTTGGTGACAGGGACAGCAGCAAGTTGCTGGACCTGTTCTCCGGGGAGGGCAACTTGTCAGAACTGATTGTTGAGCGCCAGCCAGCCATTGACCGAGTAATGGTGGACTTTGCCCCGGAGCGGGTCAAAGAACAGACACTGAGCTTTCTCCATCTCGACTTGTTTTCGGAGACGGCGTTGCGCACTTTCCGCGCCCGGAGCCCACACTCGAAGTTCGACGTATTACTGGTCGATCCGCCCCGCAAGGGCTTTCCGGCTCTGCACGAATGGGTCAAGGCGCTGAAACCGGAAAAACTTATTTATGTGAGCTGTAATGCGGCGACTCTTGTGCGTGATCTGCAGCTGCTGGGAAGCCAGTGCAGTATTGAACACATCAGTTTGATCGATCTGTTTCCCGGGACCTATCACTACGAAACGCTGGTTACGGTGACTTTTCCCTAGCAGGTGGTGCCGGGTTATGACTTGCATCGGGTCGCGGCTCTGAATTACCGTCCCACTATGACGACTACCACTCGTATGTTGGCTCAGCAGCTCGGCGAGCTGCTGTTGAGCAGGAACGCTACTGTTACCTGTGCCGAGTCCTGCACCGGTGGTGGGATTGCCAGCGCCATCACGGATATCGCCGGCAGTTCGAGTTGGTTCAGGCTGGGGCTGGTGACCTACGCCAACGTAGCCAAGCAGAGTGTGTTGGGTGTGTCTCCCGATACGCTGGCCAGAGAGGGAGCCGTCAGTGAGGCCGTGGTGATAGAAATGGCTCGGGGAGCACTGGCAAAAGCCGAAGCCGATATCGCTGTGGCTGTCAGTGGTATCGCTGGTCCGGACGGCGGTTCCGAGGCAAAGCCAGTGGGAACCGTATGGTTCTGCTGGGCGCTAGGGGACGGTGAAGTCAGCACCCGCTGCCTGCACCTTGACGGCAACCGCGACCAGGTTCGGCATGAAGCCGTGGCCACCGCACTGAGCGGCCTGATTGCCATGCTGAAAAAATGAACTACTGTATGACTATACAGTAGTGTAATGTTGCGTTAAGCTAACCGGCATTCAGTGAATATCTTCAAGTTAAAGTACGAAAGAGGCAACGGTCATGGATCCAAACAAGGAAAAAGCACTTCAGGCGGCACTTGGCCAGATTGAGCGCCAGTTCGGCAAGGGAACTGTCATGCGTATGGGTGACCGGGAACACGTAGCCATCCCGGCCATTTCAACCGGTTCGCTGGGCTTGGATGTCGCATTGGGTATTGGCGGCTTGCCAAAGGGGCGCATTGTCGAGATCTATGGTCCCGAATCTTCCGGTAAGACCACGTTGACCCTTCAGGTAATCGCTGAGGCCCAGAAGCTGGGCGGCACCTGTGCCTTTGTGGATGCCGAACACGCACTTGACCCTATCTATGCTGAAAAGCTTGGTGTTAACGTCGATGACCTGATTATGTCCCAACCGGATACCGGTGAGCAGGCACTGGAAGTGACGGACATGCTGGTGCGCTCAGGCGCCATTGACGTGCTGGTGGTCGACTCCGTCGCGGCGTTGACCCCGCGGGCAGAAATCGAGGGCGAAATGGGCGATCACCATGTCGGCCTGCAAGCCCGCTTGATGTCCCAAGCGCTGCGTAAACTGACCAGCAATATCAAACAGGCCAACTGCCTGGTGATCTTTATCAACCAGATTCGTATGAAAATCGGCGTCATGTTCGGCAACCCGGAAACGACTACCGGCGGTAACGCACTGAAATTCTATTCATCCGTGCGGTTGGATATCCGCCGTATTGGCGCTGTGAAGGAAGGTGAAGAAGTGGTGGGTAATGAAACCCGCGTCAAGGTTGTGAAAAACAAAGTATCACCGCCGTTCAAGCAGTGTGAATTCCAGATTCTCTACGGTGCTGGCATCAACCAACTGGGTGAAGTAGTGGACCTGGGGGTGAAATGTGGACTGGTGGACAAATCCGGTGCCTGGTATGCCTATAATGGCAACAAAATTGGTCAGGGTAAGGCCAATGCCTGTGAATACCTGAGGGAAAACCCCGAGGTCGCTGCAGAAATCGAGAAAAAAATACGTGAGCAGTTGATGCCTGCCCCAAAACCCAAGGATAGAGCGGAAAAGATCGACCCGGCAGAAACAGAAGCCGCGGATCTCTGATCACACTGGCGTTCTACCAAAAAACCGCGCAAGCACCTGCGCGGTTTTTTTTGTCTGGTTATAAGACGATTGTCTGGTTTGGCTGTCTGTAATCTTTATGGAGTTTTTCTATCTGAAGGATGTGGTGGTGTTATATCGGCGACAACGATGTGGAGTAGGCAATGAATGAACTGGTGGCCTACAAAAGCCTGGTAGTGGCTGTGATCTTGCTGCTGTTGTTTCTCGCTGAGCGCGTCGTGCCGGCTGTTCCGGCACCTGCTGGTATCGCAAGCGCCACACGTTTAAGCAAGAACCTGGGTTTGTGGGTCTGCAATCTGTTCGCCTCAGTCCTTATCGTGCTGCCTGTGACCTTGTTTGCTACCAGTCACAGCCATTACTGGTGGTCCGCTTGGGTGCCTTCCTGGTCGTGGCTGTTCTTCGATTTGCTATTGCTGGATTTGTGGATTTACTGGTGGCACCGGGCCAGCCACAGGCTTGGATTTCTCTGGCGTTTTCACCGCGTTCACCACCTCGACCAATGGCTCGATGTCACCTCGGCCGTGCGCTTTCACTTTGGTGAGGTGATTCTCTCGGCATTATTCCGAGCGGCTGTAATCTTCTGCTTTGCGTTGCCTGTTTCCTCGGTAATCGTGTTTGAGACACTGGTACTGATCTCTACAGCGTTTCACCACTCCAATGTTCGCCTGCCGAAGCGCTTGGAGCGCATGCTGTCATTTCTGGTAATTACGCCTTCAATCCATTGGGTGCATCATCATGTTGTACCGCAGGACACGGACAGTAATTACGGGACCATTTTCAGTTTTTGGGACCGCCTGTTCGGCAGTCGTTCAAAGACTCCTCGCACCCCTGATATGTCGATCGGTCTTGATCGTCAACAAGACAGAGGGTTCTGGCAGTTATTGACGACACCCTTTCAGGCCGAAAATATGCGGCGGGAGCAGGGTGATCTGCCATAACTTGGCGATGGCAGAAACAAAGCGCCATAATTTAAGGGTGTATAGTGGTCGGCATTGGACCGGCAGGAGCTATAAATGGAACATTATCAGGAATTAATCGGTGTTATTGCTCTGACCATGGGTGTGGGCTGGGCGAGTGGAATTAACCTGTACGCGGCGCTCCTGGTATTGGGTTTGGCCGGTGCGACGGGCAATGTACAGCTGCCCGCCGAGCTGACGGTGCTGCAGGATCCGCTGGTTATTTTTGCTGCCGGGGCCATGTACCTGGTGGAGTTTTTTGCTGACAAAATTCCCGGGGTGGATACCGGTTGGGACACTCTACATACCTTTATCCGCATACCCGCTGGAGCCATGCTGGCAGCCGGGGCTGTGGGAGATGTGACACCAGCACTGGAAATCGCTGCGGGCATTATGGGCGGCACTATGGCGGGGGCAAGCCACCTGACGAAGGCATCGACCAGGGCCTTGATCAATACTTCCCCCGAGCCTTTTACCAACTGGGCGGCGTCGATCAGTGAAGACCTGATGGTGCTGGGCGGTTTGTGGGCCATGTTTAATCATCCCTTGTTATTCCTGTGCCTGATGGTACTGTTTATCGCATTGGTGATTTGGTTGTTGCCCAAACTGATACGTCTGGTAGCACGTATTTTGCGCAAGGTTGGTCAGTGGCTTGGGCTTGTCAAAAACCCGGATGAAGCACAGGCGGCCAATACGATGACTGAACTGCCTCCCCCTTCCAGTCAGACAGAGCCGCCGGTAAAACCGTCCTGACCGCTGGTGACTCATGAGTGACATTGAAGCGAAAGATCCGCTGGCATTGTTACGATTCCGGGCCATGGATTTACTGGCCAGGCGGGAGCATTCTGCCCACGAGCTGGAAACAAAGCTGGCAACAAAATTTCCCGAGTCTGAAGAGCACATCGCTCAGGTGTTAAGCGAGTTGCAGCGGGACAATCTGCAAAGTGACCGCCGGTTTGCCGAAGCATTTATTGCATCGCGCATTCGCAAGGGGCAGGGGCCTTACCGTATCAGTCAGGAGTTACAGCAGCGGGGCGTTACTTCAGGAGACACCAAGGAGGCCCTGGCTTCCTGTGGGCAGGATTGGTTTCAACTGGCTGCCGAGGTGGTGAAACGGAAATATGGGGGCACTCCCTGCAACAGTTTTCAGGAGCAGGCGCGCCGCAGTCGTTTCTTGCAATATCGGGGTTTCAGTGGTGAGCAGATTCGGTCGTGTTTCGATGATGATTAAAAATCTGTGACAGGCAGCGGTCACCCCAGCTGTCGAGGCGGTAATTCTCAATAAAACCACAGTGCCCACCCCTTGGCGTCACAACTACCTGCAGTGATGGTGGCTTATTCAACTTGGTGAGGTCTGACACCGGCACGATGGGGTCATCTTCGCTGGTGATCAGGTAGGCCGGTACCTGCAGGTTGTTCAGGCGATCGCCGTACAGGGCATAGGCAGCAAAATATTCTTCGGCATTCCCATAGGGCGTGAGCTCACGGACAAAAAAATCATTCAGATCGGTCAGCACTTCAAATCGGGGCAGCATGCCGCCGTTGAGGAGTTCAGGGTAGTAATGCAGTTTCGTGCGCAGTGAGTTGCTCCATTTGTCGAGAAAATAATTGCGATACATGGGACCCGCCATGATGCGATCCATGGCATGGGCGGGGTCGACGGGCGGACAGATAGCGGTGACAGCAGACAGACCAAGTATTTCGCCAGCGTCGGCAGCAATACGCAGAGCAAAATTTCCCCCCAACGAATAACCGGCCAGGTAGTGTTCCCGGTGAGGTGATGCCTTCAGAAAAGAGGCAATTGCAGTACTGATCTCCTCTGATAGAGTCGAGTTAAACGCTGTCGGGGTCAGGTGAAAACTCTCGCCGTGATCACGAAGATTAAGACGCAGAATGTTGAAGCCCTGCCGGTAGAGGTGGTTGGCCGCCGATAACAGGTAGGTAGATTGTGCACTGCCTTCCCATCCGTGCAGCAGAATGGCGAGACGCTGGTTACTGCGGTCCGCCTGATCAAAATAGGCCAGCAATTTAAACGGTTGGTTTTCGTAGCGACCTTCCAGTAACAGGGTCTGGCTGCGTGCCGTCATGGCCGAGCTGTTTCGGGTTACTTTCCAGGGCCTGGGTCCCATGCTGTTGAGCATGCTTTGCAGGTGGGCGTTGCCCATGCCCTTGGGCGGGAAAAAGGGCGGCAGGTCAGTATGCATGGTAGTGACTTTATCCGTTGATCTGACTGTCGAGCTATCATAGCATTCAGAAAAATAAATGTGCCTGACGAGGAACGGATTGTTCGACGGGTAATCTAATCAAACAGTTTCTTAGTGCGTCAGAGGTGTGATTTTGCGGTCACGAATGAGCTGGATATTTCTGTTGTTGGCAGTCGTCACTGTCGCCGGGCAGCTGTTTATCCCTCGGGCTTACGCCGCCCCGGCCTACGTAACAGGCAGTTCAGATCCGGACGCAGAGTTGTCTCTCTGGGGAATCGAGAATGGTTGTCTCAACAGCGCCTTGGTGCATCATTTCTATGTGCTCAACGCACATGCGGCCATGATTGAATTGATCGGTGGCAAGCGGGTGCTGATGCGTTTTCGCGGCGACTGCCAGGGCATTGAGCAATACGGCTTTGTGCACACCGCCCAGAATAACCGGGTCTGTCCCAGTACCAATGCCATCCGGGTGTTGCACACGGGTGCCCGCTGTGAAGTAGAATCACTCGAGCCCTACCACGAGAATCGTCAGTAACTGATATCTTGTAACCCAGAGACCCGTCGAGACGCCACCGTCTATGTTCAGAATACCCCTGTTGCTAGTTTTTCTCTCCGTGCTGCCTCCTTGCGCCAACGCCATTGAGCTATCTGGTGATCTTATACAGGGCGGTATGCTGGTGGGGCAGGTCAATCCGGGTCAGCAGGTAGAGTTGATGGGTCGACCGGTTCGAGTGGATGAGGCGGGGCGTTTTGTATTTGGCCTGGGCCGTGATGCCCCTGCTGAAATCCAGGTGGTGGTCAAGGATGGACAGACCACCGAAGCGCATCGTTTTCCAGTGAAGCAACGCACCTATGAGGAGCAACGGGTCAACGGAGTGCCGCAGAAAACGGTGACCCCGCCGAAAGAAGTGCTGGAGCGTATCCGCAAAGAAGCCGCCATGGTTGCCGGGGCGAGAACGGTGGATGATGCCCGACTGGACTTTTTGTCTGGATTCCGCAGGCCGCTGGAAGGCCCCATCACCGGTGTTTACGGTAGTCGTCGTGTCTACAACGGAACCCCGGGCAGGCCACACTATGGGCTGGATATTGCCGCACCCACGGGAACCGATGTGTTTTCACCGGCCCCGGGGATAGTGAAACTGGTGCATCAGGATATGTTTTATTCCGGCGGAACGCTGATCATCGATCACGGCTATGGTATCAGCTCGACGTTTATCCATCTGAGCAAAGTGCTGGTGGAAAATGGACAGCGAATCGAGAGCGGTGACCTGATTGCCAAGGTTGGGGCGACGGGCAGGGCAACTGGGCCTCATCTCGACTGGCGAATTAACTGGTTTGATGTGCGGCTCGATCCCGCCGTGATTATGGAAAGCTTTCCCAACCCGAAAACTCTTCCCTGAAAACTCTTCCCTGGAACCCCAGCACCTGACACTTTCGGGCGTGGTCACAGCGCCCCCTTTCCCTTAAACTTCACCCTGGAGTTAATGTCGCCAGGGTCCGTGATGATTGATAAAAAATTACTGAGTATTTTGGTGTGCCCGGTCAGCAAGGCACCTTTGGAATACGATAAAGAGCATGACGAACTTGTGTGTCGGGCCAGTGGGTTAGCCTACCCTATTCGCGACGGTATACCCGTGATGTTGGAGAGTGAGGCGCGTCAACTGACCGTGGACGAAAAGCTCGGTAACGACCATTAACAGAGATGGCGGCAAGCATGTCAGAAGAAACCCTGTTTACCCGAATTATCAATCGTGAAATACCAGCAGACATCGTTTATGAAGATGAACACTGCATTGCGATACGCGATATTGCACCCAAGGCGCCCACCCATTTGCTGGTTATTCCCCGCAAACCGATTCCCCGTCTGGTAGATGCTTCCCCAGAAGATAAGGCAATACTTGGACATCTCATGCTGACCGTAGGTGATATTGCCCGGCAGGCTGGTGTAGAAGAAGCCTTTCGGGTCGTGGTCAATAACGGTGCCGGGGCGGGACAAACCGTGTTTCACCTGCATCTGCACATACTCGGAAACAAGAAGTTCTCCGAGGGCAGCCTGGGTTTCTGAATAAACCCCCAACCTATCGTTTTGGAATTGACCTGTAGACAGGTCGTGGAAAGTGATTGTTTATGAAAAGTGCCGAGATTCGCGAAGCCTTCCTGAGTTACTTTGCAGACCAGGGGCATACCACTGTTCCCAGCAGCAGCCTGGTGCCGGGCAATGACCCGACCCTGCTGTTTACCAACGCCGGAATGGTGCAGTTCAAGGATGTCTTTCTGGGTGCGGAAAAACGCCCCTATAGCCGGGCTGCCTCCTCGCAACGCTGTGTGCGTGCCGGGGGTAAGCACAACGATCTCGAAAACGTGGGCTATACCGCCCGACATCACACGTTTTTTGAAATGCTCGGCAACTTCAGCTTTGGTGACTACTTCAAACGCGATGCCATTCGCTTTGCCTGGGAATTCCTGACAGAGGTTCTGCAACTGCCGCCGGAACGCCTCTGGGTTACCGTGCATATTTCCGATGACGAGGCTGCGGATATCTGGCTCAAGGAGCTGGGTGTCAGTGCTGAGCGTTTCTCCCGTCTGGATGAAGATAATTTCTGGCAGATGGGTGACACCGGCCCCTGTGGGCCCAGCTCGGAAATTTTCTATGACCACGGTGCCGATGTGCCCGGTGGGCCACCGGGCAGTGAGAATGACGACCTCGATCGTTACATTGAAATCTGGAACCTGGTGTTCATGCAGTTTGAACGCAGCGCTGACGGTACTATGGAGCCCTTGCCCAAGCCTTCCATTGATACCGGTATGGGACTGGAGCGTATCGCAGCAGTAATGCAGGGCGTGCACAGCAACTACGAAATCGACCTGTTCCAGGCGTTATTGAAAGCTGCAGCAACCGTTACTGGCTGTGACGATCTGGAAAACAAATCCCTGCGAGTGATAGCAGACCACATCCGCTCTTGCAGCTTCCTGATCGTCGACGGCGTTTTGCCTTCCAATGAAGGTCGTGGCTATGTGCTGCGACGGATCATCCGTCGTGCCATTCGTCACGGTCATAAGCTGGGGCAGAACCAGGCATTTTTCCATATGCTGGTCGCAGCTCTGGTGGTCGAAATGGGCGACGCCTACCCCGAACTTGCCAAGGCTCAGGCCCAGGTGGAGAAAGTGCTGCTGGCGGAAGAGCAGCAGTTTGCCAAAACACTGGACAATGGTATGGCCGTGCTGAATGACGCACTCGGCCAGTTGCAGTCAGAGGTAATTCCTGGGGATGTGATTTTCACTCTTTATGACACCTACGGTTTTCCGGTGGACCTGACCAATGACATTGCCCGTGAGCGAGGGTTGACGCTGGATATGGCTGGTTATGAAGTGGCCATGGAAGAACAGCGCCAACGTGCACGTTCTGCCGGTTCCTTCAAAGTGGATTACACCCACCAACTTCATCTGGACGGTGAAACGGTATTTACCGGCTACGAGGGTACCGAAGGGCAGGGTACCGTTGTGGCTCTGCTGAAAAACGGTGAACAAGTTGACGCTTTGGCTGCGGGTGATGAAGGGGTCGTTGTTCTCGATCAGACCCCTTTCTACGCCGAGTCCGGTGGTCAGGCAGGAGACAGTGGGTACATGAACGCAGCGGGCATGGAATTTGAAGTGCGCGATTGCCAGAAGCAAGGTGCCCATTACCTGCATATCGGCACCGTGCTCAGCGGTGATGTGAGTGTCGGTCAATCATTGGATGCCCGGGTCGATAGCCGGGTGCGGACTGCCACGGCCCTGAATCACTCTGCCACACACCTGTTGCACGCGGCGCTGCGGGAAATCCTAGGCGATCACGTTAGTCAGAAGGGCTCACTCGTCGACAGCAAAAGACTGCGTTTTGACTTCAGTCATTTCGAGGCGGTCAAGCCGGAAGAATTAAAGGCCATTGAACAGCGCGTCAATGATGAAATCCGTCGCAACACGCCGGTACAAACCGACGTTTGTGATATGGACAGTGCCCGCGAAAAAGGCGCCATGGCGCTGTTTGGTGAAAAATATGGAGACGTGGTTCGGGTGCTGACCATGGGTGAGGGCTTTTCCGTGGAGCTTTGTGGTGGAACCCACGTGTCGCGAACTGGTGATATCGGTCTACTAAAGATTACCAGTGAAGCAGGTATCGCCTCTGGTGTCCGCCGTATAGAAGCGGTCACAGGCGCACAGGCACTGGCCTATCTTGATGGCCTTCAGTCTCAAATCGATGAGGTGGCAGGTTTACTGAAAACCAATGCCGAGAATGTGGCGCAGAAGGCCGCCAGTCTCTGGTCAGAACTGAAAGAGCTGGAAAAGCAGAACGCCCAGTTAAAAGGTAAATTGGCCAGCTCGGCCGGCAGTGACCTCGCTTCACAGGCGGAGGAGGTTGACGGTATCAAAGTACTGGTGGCCAACCTTGAGGGTGCCGATCCAAAATCCTTGCGCGACACGGTGGACCAGCTCAAGAACAAGCTGGGCTCTGCAGTGGTACTGCTGGCTGCTAGCGGTGGTGACAAAGTGGCGCTGGTTTCCGGAGTGACCCAGGATGTGACGGGCCGTATCAAAGCCGGTGAGCTGATGCAGTTTGTTGCTGCACAGGTAGGTGGCAAAGGCGGTGGTCGCCCGGATATGGCACAGGGTGGCGGTACCGACCTGGCGGCGTTGCCTGGCGCATTGGTTGCGGCAACACAATGGGTAAAAGAGCAGCTTGGAGACTAAGGTCTAAGCGGTATTTTCCTTAACTTTGTTTATTAATTAGTGTTTAATTGCCGCCGTTTTTTGGCCCACAACCTTGAAGAAAATCCATGAGCCTGATAGTTCAGAAATATGGTGGTACCTCGGTTGGTACAACCGAGCGCATTGAAGCTGTAGCAGAGAAGGTTCACGCCTTCCGCGAACGGGGTGAAGATGTGGTTGTCGTGGTTTCCGCCATGAGTGGAGAGACCAATCGCCTGATTGCTCTGGCCAAGGATATTCACCCGGACCCCAGTGCCCGTGAAATGGATGTGCTGGTTTCTACGGGTGAGCAGGTGACCATCGCACTGTTGTGTATGGCACTGCAGAAACGTGGCTGTGATGCCCGCTCCTACACTGGTGGCCAGGTACGTATTCTTACAGACAGTGCCCACTCAAAAGCGCGAATCGAAGAAATTGATGCCCACCGCATGCAGGAAGACCTGACTGCTGGTCGCGTGGTCGTGGTTGCCGGTTTCCAAGGCGTTGATGGTGGCGGCAATATCACCACGCTGGGGCGTGGCGGTTCCGACACCACAGCCGTTGCCCTTGCCGCTGCGCTGAAAGCCGATGAGTGCCAGATCTATACCGACGTCGACGGTGTCTACACTACAGACCCCCGGGTGGTAGAAGGTGCTCGCCGGCTCGATAAAATTACCTTTGAGGAAATGCTGGAAATGGCCAGTCAGGGCTCAAAGGTTCTGCAGATACGTTCTGTGGAATTCGCAGGTAAATACAAAGTACCCCTACGGGTGCTGTCCAGCTTTGTGGACGGCCCCGGAACTCTGATCACCCTTGAGGATGATGACGATATGGAAAAACCAGTTGTTTCCGGCATTGCGTTCAACCGTGATGAAGCCAAACTGACAATCCGCGGTATTCCTGATGTACCGGGCATTGCCTCCAAAGTGCTGGGCGCAGTGGGTCGTGCAAACATTGAAGTGGACGTGATTGTGCAGAACGTTGCGGAGGACAATACTGCGTCGCTGACGTTCACTGTTCATCGTAATGAACTGGCCAAGGCAAAAGAAGTTGTTGAATCCATCGCCGTTGAGCTGGGTGCTTCTGCTGTTGATACCAATTCCGGCATTGCCAAGCTGGCACTGGTGGGGGTGGGAATGCGCTCCCATGCGGGTGTGGCGGCAAAAATGTTTGAAGCACTGGCAAAAGAAAACATCAATATCCAGATGATCAGCACCTCAGAGATAAAAATCACCGTAGTGATTGATGAAAAATATCTCGAATTGGCAGTGCGTGCCCTGCATAGTGCCTTTGAGCTGGAAGAAAAAGATAAAGTGGAGTGAAAATCGGCTATTTACGCCATTATGGAATGATTGGTATAGTTTTAGCGCCTATTGTGTTGGCAACGACCTAAAAAGGCGCCCCAGTAACAACAAAAACAAGACTGGGTAAAAAAGGAAAGCCAGTGTAACCACTGGAGAATGGCAGTATATAGGAGCTAACTATGCTAATTCTTACCCGTCGAGTCGGCGAAACTCTGATTATCGGAGATGACGTCAGTGTGACCGTGTTGGGAGTCAAAGGTAACCAGGTTCGCCTGGGCGTCAATGCCCCCAAGGATGTCAGCGTTCACAGAGAAGAAATCTACCAGCGGATACAACAAGAAAAGGGAACTACAGAGTAATCTGAATCCCCTTTGATTTTCCGGATGGTATGTTATCATGCCGCCACTTTTTTGAGGCGGCATGGTTCCTTCCTTTTAGCCTCAAAATAGATTTCACCAGCATAGACTGCCATTGGCAAGTGATGTGGCTGGAGAACGAGTTTTAGGTGAGGTGGCCGAGCGGCTGAAGGCGCTCCCCTGCTAAGGGAGTATAGGCTAATCCCCTATCGAGGGTTCGAATCCCTCCCTCACCGCCATCAATAAAAAAACCCGGCTTTTTAGCCGGGTTTTTTTATTGCCCTGTGATGGTCGGTTTCGGGAAAACCCCCATTCAACAAATTAGCTTCGGGTGTTTTGGACTTTGGAGCCCGCAACGGCGAATCAATCCCGAGCATTTAACAAGTGGGTCGTGCGGGACCGTATTCCCCTTTGCTTCACTTGTCCTACACCCTATGCGTTATGTGTCATGAGCCTGGGAAATAGTTTGACTTTGTCCAGTATGGCCTATACTGTGTTCGCAGCTTGAAAGTAAATCAATTTTGATTATCTCCATTTCGTCGTATTCTCTTTAGTTCTTCGTCCTGTAGTTTCTAAATTTCAATTTATATTTCCCGCTTTTTCGTGTCTCACGAAGGCACTCTTATACTTTTCATATACAGGATATTTATTATGTCTAATACAACTACTGGTACCGTAAAATGGTTCAACGAATCAAAAGGTTTTGGTTTTATCGAGCAAAAGTCTGGTCCAGACGTATTTGCACACTTCAGTGCAATTGCTAGCTCGGGATTTAAAACATTAACTGAAGGTCAACTGGTTGAGTTCAAAGTTACTCAAGGCCAAAAAGGTCTTCAGGCAGAGAATATCGTAGCTATTTGATAGCTCGGTAATTCTTAAAAAAGGCAAGCTGTCATGGCTTGCCTTTTTTTGTGCCTTAAATATAGTAAAACTTCAAATAAACACACATAACAAGGCCAAGGCCGATTGTGCAATGCAGAAAGAGCATTGTTCTGGATAGCATGCACGACGTTTCGACCGCCAGTGATTGAGGCATTATGTGTGCTCCACCCGCAGTGAATAGATAGAAGGATAACCAATGGCAGATCATTTGGGTTCTTGCCTGTGTGGCGCTGTGCGATTTGAGGTAAAAGGCGACTTTGACAGCTTTTATCTGTGTCACTGTCATCTCTGCCAAAAAGATACAGGTTCGGCTCATGCGGCAAATCTATTCTCACATTCAGCTAAATTGACTTGGGTGGCAGGTGCAGAAGCTTTGGCTAGCTATACGCTCCCGGGTACTCGCCACAACAAAAGCTTTTGTAAGTTGTGTGGTTCAGCATTGCCAAGCACACAGGTCGAAGGTTTGCTCGTCATTCCCGCAGGCTGTTTGGACACTGAAATCACTATGTTGCCAACTGCGCACATCTTTTCATCGAGCAAAGCCGCCTGGGATGGGAAGGCAGGGGAAGCCCCCGTGTTCGAGGGCCTGCCAGAATAAGCTATGATCACATAACCAGTGGCTGTTGACGCATCGACGCCGCAATACGAAACGCGGCAAAGACGAGGGTTAAATGCCATGGAAAGTCATGGATAAACTGCATCAAAGAATAGCTTCAAATTCCAATGTCCATATAGGAAGGGATTTGGATTTTGCCGCAACAGAACGCGCGCCTCTGCTAAAAGCGTTATAGGGCATGACATTCGACTAGGGGAATAGCTCCATGGCTGTTATTGATCGGCTCAAATTTATTTCTAGGCGACTTGGGGAGCGGCTATGGCTCAGACCCCTGGTCTTCTGCATGTTGTCGATCGCGGCGGTCTTCATCGCCAAGGCCGCGGATTCCATGAATCTGGAATGGAGCATTCCGAGCGTCAATACCGAGTCAGTTGAGGCTCTTCTGGCGATCATGGCGGCCAGCATGCTTGTGATTGCAACCTTTGCTGTGGGATCCATGATTTCCGCGTATGCCTCGGCAAGTACTTCTGCGACCCCCAGGTCGTTCACACTAATTATCGCGGACGACGTTTCAAAGAACGCGCTTTCAATCTTCATTGGTTCATTTATCTTCAGTATCTTTGCGCTGACTGCTGCCAAGAACGATATTTTTCGGGAGTCAGGCCTCGCTGCACTTTTTGTTCTGACGGTGCTTGTGTTCGGTGTGGTTATTATTACGTTCGTTCGATGGGTGGATACAATTGCTCGTCTTGGGCGGGTTGGCGCATCGGTTGAAAAGGTCGAAGCTGCGACCACGGCAGCCATGAAGCGCCATCGGAAAGCGCCGGCATTTGGTGGTATCCCGACAGAACCACGGCACACGCAGGGGACGGCGGTGTATGCCGCCACAGTGGGCTACCTGCAGCACATCGATATTGAAACTCTACAGGCCTGGGCAGAGACGGCAAACGTGCGGATTGTCGTAGCGGCTCTCCCGGGCACGTTTGCGGAGCCAGGTCGTGCGCTAGCGTACGTGGCTCACGACGCCGCCAGCACGGCTGAACTTGATTTGAAGGCCGTTGCCGACGCATTTGTGATCGGAACAGAGCGGCTTTTCGAAGAGGACCCCCGATTCGGGCTCGTGACTCTCTCGGAAATCGCCGACAGAGCCCTGTCTTCGGGTGTCAATGATCCCGGTACGGCTATAACCATCATAGGAACGCTGGTACGGCTGTTCGTTTTATGGGCTGAGCCCACAGAGGATTTACAGGCGCCGAAGTGCGATCGTGTTGAAGTTCCTTTGCTATCAACGAGGGACATGTTTGACGATGCGTTTACGGCGATGGCACGTGACGGGGCGGGAACAGTTGAGGTGATGCTGCGGCTCCAGAAGGCGTTTAAGGCGCTTTCCTGCTTGGGAGATTCGGCGATGCGTGAGGCTGCGGTGGCACACTCGAGGATGGCGCTTGCCCGCGCAGAGAAGAAGTTAGAACTGCCAGAAGATCTGGCACTCGTTCGTGAAGCTGCGGCTTTCTCCAGCACGAATACTCATATGGATGACGCCATTACCGCCAAATAATGCGCTGCAGCCGAGGCGATAAAGCCGCACAGCTAAGCTCAGACGTTAATGGTGAATGGATACGAATTCTACCAACGACTATTTATTGCTTACTCAAAGCATGAAGGAAGAATATGAAAATAAATAATAAGGAATTTTTACGTAAGCGAATATGTATTTTTTCTGGAAAGGACATTGATCCTGATTCGGATGAACAAGTTGAAAATATACTTCGAGATAAATTCAACATATATCTGCCGCAAAGAAATTCGCTGAACAGCTCTCTAAATTCAACTGCAAGTGATCACGAAATCATCGGCCTGATATTGCAATATCGTACTTTGATTTGATGGAATTTTTTTAAGTTCTGAAAGAGTAATGATTGTATGTTGATCTGGAGTTATCGGTTGGTTATAAATCAATAGTTAACAAGTCAAAGCCCTCTAACACAGTAAAGCTGTCGCCACGCAGGTATTTGAGGGCTGGCAGACAGGGAAAGTCATGACACATTACCAGCCTTATCTAACCTGTATCGCCTTGGTAGCAATTAGCGTTTCATATCTTTTGGGTTTTACTCCAGCAGTTGTTGGCGTGGTTTTTGTTGGGATGAGCCTTGTTGCTTATTACCACTACCGCAGAGATAAGGCAGCAGCAGTGCGGGGAGAGTGGCGAGTCCCAGAGAGCAGATTACACTTTGTGAGTTTGTGTTGCGGATGGCCCGGCGCCCTGATCGCACAGTACAGATTCAGGCATAAAACTAAAAAGGTGAGTTTCAGGGTGCTCTTCTGGATGACTGTTGTGGCAAATGTTATCGGCTTCTCCTGGCTGCATCTTCCTAAGGGTAACCTGATGCTTAAAAACGGAGCTTTTGAAATTGAAAACTTTACCTTGTCACATTCGAAGTCAGAAGCTTTAACCTCTACCGTATTCTTCTTAACAAACTTTCGGGAGCGTTAGTTGTATGTTTGATAACAAGCACCTCCTATGTGCTCCTTTCTGTCAGCGGAAGCTACCCAGTTCGTGTCATTGTGGTGGGCTCTAACTGGTCAGTATTGGCAGAATATCGGCAAACCAGGCGCAGTTTAATCCCAGGGCCTCATCGAGTTGAGTGTCCCGTGTGACGTCCAGCCTTGCGGAGTGAATACCCATCAATTTCCAGGGAAGCGCTGTTCCCTGTTCCGGTGAACGCATGACAACGGCAGCCCCGCTGGCCCCACGGTGGGTGCGGGCATCGGTAAGAAAGTAGCCTTGACCCTGAAAACGCAGGGCAAAGGAAGAAGCATTGATGGCATGACGTGCCACGGGCAGGTGATGCAAGGTGTCGTGGAAGCCAAGGGGGAATCCGACCACAAGCATGGGGGTGCCAATCTCAACGGTCTCAAGTGCTTCGTGCAAGTGTTCGGGGGTGAAGGTTGCGTAGAACGCTTCCGCCGGAAGGGCCTCTCGATCAATTTCTATCACGGCGACGTCAATTTCGCCCGCCGCATCAACGCCCTGTCGCCATAATGAGCTTTTGTCTCGATAGAGGGGGATGGAGAATTTGACCGAGCGTGTTGCATTCTCCTGATCGGTATGAAGTTCAATGACGATGCGGTCAGGAAAGTGTGAGCTGGCTTTGTCGATAAAAACGTGGCGGCTGGTAACAAGAAACAGGTGACCATTGTTCTCAAAGAAAAAGCCGCTGGCGTTGGTTAGGGCCCGGCTGCCTGAGAACGTGGTAATAGCAGTGGTGGTTAATAAAAGGGTTTCAATGGCCATGGTCCAGTGTAACCCAGTCACTGGGGCGCGTATCAAAATACTGCGCCCACAGGACTGTTGGGTTGATACTTATCTCAGATCAGGACGGCTCCACGTTGTGGTAGACCTGCTGCACATCGTCCAATTCGTTGAGCATTCCCAGAAACTTCTCAAATAGCGCCACGTCGTCACCGCTCAGGGTGGTGTAGCTCTGGGGAATGAACTGGATTTCATCCACTTCAAACTCAATCTCGCCGAGGCTATCGAGCAGCGCCTGTTTGGCCTTGAAGTAGTCAGTGTGGGGCGTGAACACGGTGATCTTGCCGTCTTCGTTCTCTACGTCGGTGACATCCACATCCGCTTCCAGCAGGGCTTCCAGTACTGTGTCTTCATCGTCGTGCGGAAAGACAAAGATGGCAGCGTGGTCGAACATGTGAGCCACAGTGCCCTGGGTGCCGATCTTGCACTTGGTTTTAGTGAAGGCCTGGCGCACGTCGCCAAAGGTGCGGTTGGGGTTGTCGGTCAGGCAGTCGATGATGGCCATGCTGCCGCCGGGTCCATAACCCTCATAGCGCGCGGGTGAAAAATCTTCTCCGGCGCCGCCCTTGGCCTTATCGATGGCCTTGTCGATCACATGCCCCGGCACCTGATCGCGCTTGGCTCGGTCGATGAGGCTGCGCAATGCCAGATTGCCCGCAGGGTCGATACCGCCCGATTTGGCACAGACATAAATCTCACGGCCATAGCGACTGTACACCTTGGCCTTCATGTCAGATGTTTTGGCCATTGAGTCTTTGCGGTTCTGATACGCTCTGCCCATGGGGTTATGCTCCGTCAACGAGAAAAAGAAAGGTGGCGATTTTACTGGTAACCGGGATGTATGGGAATAATGCTGAAAGCCCAGAGATGCTGGCTTCGTTTGAGCCACAACGATCAGGTTATAAGTTGGTCATGCCGACACGTTTTGGTGTTGGCTTAAAGGCCGGCTCAAGGGGAAGGATTTACTCTTCAAAAACCGGACTGCTTAAGCCTCGTGTGTGCTTGGGGAGATCATCGCTCACGCTGACAATACGCTGCTCGTAGAAGATATGGGCGGTGGACGCCAATTCCTCAGGCAGTTGGTTGTCATAACTTTTGGCCATCAGCAGTTGGGGCACCACGCGCCAATCCACGCAGTTACTATTGAACAGCACCTCGCCGCAGCTGCTGCAGAAATATTTCCGCATGCGAAGTGTCGGGTGCTGGTAGACAGTGATGCTCTCTTCTCCCTTAGTGATGGAAACACTTTCCTCCGTCCAGGCGGTGACCGGAGCAAATGGGGTGTTCATCAATTCGCGGCAGTCGATGCAATGACAATAGGCTTTGACCTTGGGCTCCCCGGAGAGCGTCAGTTCAACGGTGTTGCAGGCGCAGTGGAGTGTGTATGTGCTCATGGTCGATCCTTTTGCTGTTGGGCGCAGTCTTAATTCATTATGGCATATCGCTATTTCAGTGAAACTTGAAATTGTTCGTCCATAAATTCGATGGTGTCGCCGGAAACAATCTTCTTCCTTTTGCGTGTTTCCACCGCCCCATTCACCAGCACCTGACCGTTTTCGATCACCGCTTTAGCTTCGCCGCCGCTGGCGACAATGCCTTCAAACTTCAGAATTTTGTAGAGCTCAACAGGCTCCCTGGTTATTTCTACCACTCTCATAGGCTGGGGAACCTTTGGTCAGGTCTATCGTTGTAGGGGTTAATCATGGGGTTACTTGCGCTTCCATGGTGAGGGGCGTTTGGCCGGGGCTGGTTTCTGCCCCACGGGCACCGTACGCCCCATGCTTGCCAATTGGCGGGAAAGTCTGAAGGCGTAGGATTCTACAACCCGCCAGTCCCAATCGGCTGCTGGGCCCAGATCGGGATAGCGATCCTGGCGCGACAAGGCACGAGCCTCGGAATTGACGGAAATCCGGCATTGCATCGTATTGGGTGGCGTGAAATACAGGTGCAGGTTGATGATGCCCCAACCTGCCAGTGAATAGCGGAATGACTTTCCCTCGCGGGGTGGATCAAGAATGATCTTGCGCTCCACACTGTGGCCCTTCATCGAGGGATACCAGAAACCGAAAGCGTAGTTGTGAATGCCGGCTTTAGCGCATTCTGCGGCCTTTGCCATAATGTCCGCCGGGCTGTCAAAGTGCTGCAACGGCTCACCAAGTTCAGATTCCGATGAGTTGACAAGCGGGGTCTCCTGCTGGAACGCACTGTCGAGCAGGGTACTCAGGTTGGCGGTGGAAATAATAGTGGCAAGCGTCACTGCGTGTCCTCTTGTGGCAAGGGTTAAGTATATCAACACACAGACATTGAAGTGCCGACACGGGGCAGGGTAATAATCAGGTTAATCGATGGGATTTCCAATTGGAGAATCTGGAAACTGACTTGTGTTGTTTGATTAATGATTGGCGATAAATACAGCGGCCAGAATCAGGGCCAGCAGGGCAAGGCCGGTAACAAATAAAAATTTGTTGAAAACGGTGTAGGCGTGCTGGTCGGATGCTGATTCCAGTTGCTGTAATTCCTCTTCAGGCAGGCCTGAAGTTATTTCGTGGTTTTCGTCAGCAAGGTAAGCGCAGGCATCCTCATATTGGGCGTCAAGCACGGCCCACAATCCCACCTTAAAGGCCCCGGTCACATACCCGGAAACAACGAACGAGTTCTTAAAGGAAATATGCGTCAGAATGCCTTGCTGACGCAGCCGCATCGCCGCGTCTTCCGCTTGCATTAAATCGTGGTATTGGGTGATGAGTTTCAATTGATACGTTTAACGTTAAAAACAGGGGCGCGCTTTATCGCGACCTGGCCCGAAGGGCCTTTGCTGGTTTGTCTCGTTAGGCATTTTCCTTGGCTCTTTGCCCAACAACAGAGTTGAACCCGTAAACCAAGACACTGCCAACCAGAATAAAATTCACAACTTCATTGAGTCCAAAAGAATAACTAGCTGCTTCTGGATTACTAGCAATACTCATTACGGGAATCATTACACTAGAGATTAGAATAAAAATGCTCAAAGTGCTTTCTACAACACCATAGATAAGTGAATTCAAACTCCCCGTAAAGATAAATCCACCTAGAACAAAGCTAATCAGGTAATACGCATAGTACGCTGAAAGATACTCCTCTGGCAGCATTACGCGAATTCGAGAGGCGATAATTAGCTCTATCAATAAAAATATCGGTAGTGAAAGATAATACATTTTGAAAAATCTTTGCGGGTTCATCTTGATGCATAACGCCTGAGTTCAGCGGTGTTTGACCCGCCGGCCGTTTTTGCGGTAGCAAAAATGGGCGGCGGGTCAAACGTCCGCTGCAACGATTTGTTAGATGCCGATTGCACTCAACCTCTCCGCGGGTTTAGCCGAGCCCCATTCTCATCCATTGTTTCCGCCAAGCGGAACACTCGGACAACTTCATCATAAACCTGCCCAAAATCGAATTTCTCCCCAAGGATGACGAATTGCTGCGATTCTGGATCTACTAGCTTGAAGATGTGGCCCAACTGATCTTCGGTGAGTTCAGCGGCTCCAACCACTGGATTAGGGAAAAATATGCCCACGGCGTCCCGCAACAGATAACGATCAAGGCGTTCGTCGAAGTGCTCAAGCGCATCTCGGAGTTTTCGATTCCAGATCGGTGAGTTTTGCCCTATTTCAAAGGCTTCTCTCAGCTTTTTAGCCCGGACTTCAGCGAGACGCCGCATCGGTGCGCCTCCCTTGCCTCCTAGCCCAGAAGGATTGAAAAACCGTGACAAAGCTGCGGTGTGACCGAGGGCCTCTTGGACAAGGCTAACCACTTCGCCGTCCGGCAAGCTCTCGTTTAAAGATGACCGAAAGCGGTTAAACGCCTGAATAGCTCGGCTCGCGGCATAAGCGACGGAATGAATATAGAACGCCTCAAAAGGAGGATGGATTCCGCCACTGTCGGCACAAATTAGTTCGACACGCTCCGCTATGAGTTCTGGGGTTAGGTCATCCACTTATTTTTCCTAGGCATCTAACGCCTCAAACACGGGCCGGAGCTAGCAGTGCGGAGGTCCAACCAGCTTTGCTGGCGAGAGTGCTTTGACTTGTTAAGCACTAGGCATGGCACTGGCATAGACCTTTTGTTGGCTATTTATGTAGCGGAGTATAACTAAGCATATTACCTGCGTCTCAATCTCTGCCGGTGTACCAGACCAAGAATACAAGCACCTCCCAATATCTTGTTTCTCATTCTGGATATCAATGTGATGAATATATTTTCCTTGCTCCCTTATGAAGGACCTAGCATCAAAGCTAATGTTGCTCCTTTTCGCTTTTTTGCTTGAATATTCTTCTACTAAGACACCGTTTTTATAAAGAGCCGTTTTGCGCCAGAAAAATAGGCCTGAAGACTTCATTTCATACTGGCTATCTGATTTGTCAGAAAACTCGAAGCTATACGTGCTGAATGTCAGTACAACTTTCCCTGACGCATAAATCATCTTGTCCTTGAGGACGATAAAACCGGAGTCAGTTTGTAGGAAGTTGTATTCACTCATGGAGGCTTAACAGTCTGTTAATGAGGCCTTCGGCCTCATAATGATTATTATCGGGGCGCCCTGATAATAAGTTATCAGGGCAGTAGAGGGTGGCAGAAACTTTCTGATTTGTATGGAAAAGGCGTTGGTCGCGAGGGTGATGAAACTAATTATCAGGGCAACTTTCTGTTTGATTAGCAAAAACAGCTGGTAAGCCAGAGAATAAAGCTGTTCGCAGGGGTAATCCCTTGACGTTTTCATGACCATTCCATCGGCTTTGTTGAGATTTGTCAGACGTTAAGCCGATTCGTTTTTGGAATCAACCGGTTGTTTAGCATCTGTCCCAATTCAGAAATGCTTCTTCAGAAATAAAAGGGCCGACATGTAAATGCCGGCCCAAGGTCTTCTCAGCGCCTGTGCAAACAGGCTATGGCATGGATCACGCGCGTTTGGCGTTAAGCTCCTGGCTGGAAAGGTATTCCTCGTAGGTGCCCTGGAAGTCGATCAGTTTGTGATCCTTGATTTCGATAATGCGGGTGGCCAGGGACGATACAAACTCCCGGTCGTGGCTGACAAAAATCAGGGTGCCGGGGTAGTGTTCCAGCGCCAGGTTGAGCGCTTCAATGGCTTCCATGTCCAGGTGGTTGGTGGGTTCGTCCATGATCAGCACATTGCAGTCCATCATCATCAGTTTGCCGAACAGCAGGCGATTTTTCTCGCCGCCAGAACAAACCTTGACCTTTTTCTTGTAGGTGTCGGCGGAGAACAGCATGCGGCCCAGGGTAGCTCGCACGATCTGGTCGTCGTGGTTGGGTTTGCGCCACTGGCTCATCCAATCGAAAAGATTCAGGTCACAATCAAAGTCCCTGGTGCTGTCCTGTGGGCAATAACCCAGGGTGGCGTTCTCGGCCCATTTGATGGTGCCGCTGTCGGGGGTGAGTTCGCCCACCAGGCAGCGCAGTAGGGTGGATTTGCCAGCGCCATTTTCGCCGATCACCGCCAGCCGCGCGCCAGCTTCCAGCAGCAGCTTGCCGCCGCTGAATAGCGCTTCGTCGTAACCGTGGCCGAGATCCTTGAAGGTCAGAGCCTGGCGATGGAGCTTTTTCTCCTGGTTAAAGCGGATAAAGGGGCTGACCCGGCTGGAGGGCTTGATGTCTTCCAGTTTGATTTTCTCGATCTGCTTGGCGCGTGAGGTAGCCTGTTTGGCCTTGGAGGCGTTGGCAGAAAAGCGGCTGACAAACTGTTGCAGTTCGGCGATCTGGGTTTTCTTCTTTTCGTTTTCAGAAAATTGCAGTTCGCGGGCCTGGGTGGAGGCGGTCATAAAGTCGTCGTAGTTGCCGGGGTAGACGCGCAGCTCGCCGTAGTCGATGTCGGCAATGTGGGTGCACACCGCGTTCAGGAAGTGGCGGTCGTGGGAAATAATCACCATGGTGCTTTTGTGCTGGTTGAGAATGCCTTCCAGCCAGCGGATGGTATTGATGTCCAGGTTGTTGGTGGGTTCGTCTAGCAGCAGGATATCCGGATCGGAGAATAGCGCCTGAGCCAGCAGAACCCGTAGTTTCCAGCCCGGTGCGACGTCGCTCATGGGGCCGAAGTGCAGGGATTCTTCAATACCGGCGCCGATAAGGATTTCCCCTGCGCGACTTTCGGCGCTGTAGCCGTCCAATTCGGCAAAGCGTACTTCCAGATCGGCCACCTTCATGCCGTCTTCTTCAGACATTTCCGGCAGGGCATAGATGCGCTCGCGCTCCTGTTTGACCTCCCACAGTTCGCTGTGGCCCATGATCACGGTGTCCACCACGCTGTATTCTTCAAAGGCGAACTGGTCCTGGTGCAGTTTGCCGATGCGCTCGTTGGGGGTGATGGAGATGTTGCCCGCTGTGGGCGTAAGGCTGCCATCGAGAATTTTCATAAAGGTGGATTTGCCGCAGCCATTTGCACCGATCAATCCATAGCGATTGCCGTTACCGAATTTAGCTGAAATGTTTTCGAATAATGGCTCTGCGCCAAACTGCATGGTGAGATTAGCGGTGGATATCAATGGAGACTTCCTTGGGTAACACGCGAGAAGTGGAGTGACGAAACGCGAAAAATATA
>JALRJN010000070.1 GCA_023261185.1 Porticoccus sp. | reverse complement strand
CACCACTCGCCGAATCCGGTCGGCATAGGTCTGCAGCAGCCGGTAGGCGCTGGCGGCAATCGGGCCGGAGTAGATATAGCCTGCGTGGGGAACGATCAATGCCTTCGGGCGCAGAGGGGTGCCCGGTTGGCTATTGAGCATGTCATCTATCTGCCGTTGCAGGGACAGGGGGTTGCCCGGATAGAACGCGCCTGCCACAGCGGGTACACGTGCCAGCATTTTCCTCTCCTCCCAGTCGTTGGGTGACCATAACCTGCTATATATAAGTTATAGAAAATTTTTTTCAGGTTGAGTGTAACTTCGATGGCAACAGGCAAAGAGACCTCTCCGGAAAGTTATCCTACCCGATACTGGCACAAGGTCGACGATGGCCGGGTGCAGTGCGATGTCTGTCCAAGACACTGCCGTCTGCACGAGGGGCAGCGTGGACTTTGCTATGTGCGGGGCAGGGAAGGCGATGAAATCGTGCTTTACACCTATGGTCGCTCCAGTGGCTTCTGTATCGATCCCATTGAAAAAAAGCCACTCAACCATTTCCTGCCCGGTTCGGCGGTACTGTCTTTTGGCACTGCCGGCTGCAATTTGGCCTGCAAGTTCTGCCAGAATTGGGACATGAGCAAATCCCGGGAAATGGACACCCTGGCAGATGCCGCCATGCCGGATCGACTGGCGCAAACCGCTGTGGAAATGGGCTGTCGTAGCATTGCCTTTACCTACAATGATCCGGTTATTTTTATGGAGTACGCCATTGATGTTGCCAGGGCGTGCCGGGAAGTGGGGGTGAAAACCGTGGCAGTCAGTGCCGGGTATATGAACGATGCCCCACGGCGGGAGTTCTTCTCCTACATGGATGCCGCCAATATTGACTTGAAGGCCTTTACCGAGAGTTTTTACCACAAGATCTGCGGTGGGCATTTACAGAATGTTCTCGACACCCTGAAGTACATCGTCCATCACACCGATGTTTGGTTGGAACTGACCACGCTGTTGATCCCCGGTGAGAACGACTCCGATCGGGAGCTGGATGAAATGACTCGCTGGGTGGTGGAGCAACTGGGGCCGAATGTGCCGATGCATTTCACCGCATTTCATCCCGATTGGAAAATGCAGGATATTCCGCCTACCCCATCTGAAACACTGACCCGGGCGAGACAGATTGCCCTGTCCAATGGCGTCAATTATGCCTATACCGGCAACGTGCACGACAAGACCGGCGGCAGTACCTTTTGTCCTTCCTGCCATGAAGTGCTGATCGAGCGGGACTGGTACGAGCTGGGTTACTGGGGGCTTGATACCGGTGGGTGCTGTCGGGCCTGCCAGGCCGTTATTGCCGGTGTGTTTGAGGCTCAGCCGGGCGGCTGGGGATCAAAGCGAGTACCGATTCGTCTGCTGCAGTGAATCTTTTGCGAATTATGGGTCTAACTTTCCAGTTGTGGACCAATTGGTCCACTATCTGTGTTCGTATCACAAGGATTTCCCATGAGTCGTTTTACAGCCTCCTGTCATCGCATTTATATCACTGTCCTCGGAAAGTTAAGCCATGTTGAAGGTCTGGCCCCGTTATTGTTGCGCATATTCCTGGCGCCGATTCTGATTAAGGCCGGGTATGGAAAATTGCAGCTGGGTGATACGTCGGTGGCTTTCCATGAGCGTCTGTTGGCCGACCCGAATGTGGTGTCCTGGTTTGGCAATGCCGACTGGGGCCTGGGGTTGCCGGCGCCAGAAGTGCTGGCCTTTCTGGCGGGCTGGACCGAATTTCTGGGTGGCTGGCTGTTGTTGCTGGGATTGATGACACGCCTGGTGGCAGTGCCGTTGATGATTACCATGGTGGTTGCCGCTGTGACGGCACACTGGGACAACGGCTGGCACGCGCTGCCGGAAACCAAATTGACGGTCCCCTGGGAGTGGCGGGCAGACCTGATTGATGAGGGCTTGGAGCGAAAAAGCCGCGCTGTTGCCATTCTCCAGGAACATGGCAATTACGACTATCTAAGCGCAGCTGGGTCGATAACAGTCCTTAAAAATGGCATCGAGTATTCCGCAACCTATTTCCTGATGTTGCTGACGTTGTTTTTCATGGGCGGTGGGCGCTATACCAGTGTCGATGACTGGCTGCATCGAAGAATTGTCTCGACGGTGTCAGAAAACACACTGACCACCGCTTAGGAGAAAAATGTCAGGTCGGGCGAGAATCCCCCGACCGTGGTATACTGCCGCCCCTTTCAAGCACAAGGCCGCACGCGGCACTTTATCTATTGGCAGTAACTATGAGTGAGCAAAAAAATTCCCCTTCCGGTGATCAGCAATCCAAGCAATCGGGACGTCGGGGTCGTCGACGTCGCGGTGGTCGGAGCAGAAAGCCCGACACTAACTCCAACTGGGATCTTTCCCAGTTTGAGGTGGCACCAGAAGAGGGCAAGCTGCGTTTCCATGACCTGGGTTTGCCTCTGCCTCTGATGCGCGGCATCGCTGATCTCGGCTTTAAATACTGCTCGCCCATTCAGGCCCGTTCATTACCTTTCAGTCTGCGCGCCCACGATGTGGTCGGCAAGGCACAGACCGGTACCGGTAAAACCGCGGCCTTCCTGGTGACCATTATCACGGAGCTGCTCAATCATCCGGTTGTTGAGGATGAGCATTATGCCGGTGAGGCGAGGGCGTTGATCATTGCTCCTACCCGTGAGCTGGTCATGCAAATTGCCGATGATGCGCGTGCGCTGTGTAAACACACTGAACTTCATGTCCACACCCTGGTGGGAGGCATGGATTACGACAAGCAGAAGCGTCACCTGAGTGAGAGTCAATGCGATATCCTGGTGGCGACACCGGGACGTTTACTGGATTTTGCCAGCAGTCACGATGTCTACCTGGACCGTGTGGAAATTCTGGTTCTGGATGAAGCGGACCGCATGCTGGATATGGGCTTTATCCCCCAGGTGAGGCGCATCGTGCGTTTAACTCCCTACCGGGAAAATCGCCAGACACTGTTTTTCTCGGCGACTTTTACCCCAGAGGTGATCAGTCTGGCCGATCAGTGGACGGTGGACCCTATCCACGTCGAGATCGAGCCGGAAAATGTTGCTACAGATACGGTTGATCAAAAGGTTTTTATCACCTCTGCCGAAGAAAAATTCCGCCTGCTTTACAACATTATTCGCCAGGACGAAGTTGAGAGCGTAATTGTATTTGCCAACCGTCGTGACCAATGTCGCAGGTTGCAGGAAAAGCTCCAGAACAAGGGGTTTAGCGTAGGCCTGTTGTCGGGGGATGTGCCCCAGAACAAGCGTGTGAGAACTCTGGATGACTTCAAATCCGGAAAACTGAAGGTGCTGGTGGCTACGGATGTGGCTGGCCGGGGTATCCACATTGATGGTATCAGTCATGTGGTGAATTACACCCTGCCGGAGGAGTCGGAAGATTATGTTCACCGCATTGGTCGTACAGGCCGTGCTGGTAAGCTGGGCACCTCCATCAGTTTCGCCTGTGAGGATGATGCCTTCCTGCTGGAGCCCATCCAGAAGTTACTGGGCAGAAAGCTGGACTGTGTGCAGCCCGACGAGGCCCTGCTCGGCAAGTCCTGAAAACTAGTTTGACTGGGGTGCAGGCTTGTAGATGCGCTCCAGCCAGAAACTGCTGGCACCGATCACCGATGCTGGCATCGCAAATAGGTTGAATAGCGGGATAGTGGTGGCAATCAGTACAGAGCCACCAAAGCTGAGCGAAACCAACCGCCTTTTTGCCATTGTCTCCCGCAGATTCCTAAAGTCCATCTGGTGGTTGTCTGCCGGGTAATCCAGGTACTGCAAAGCCAGGGACCAGGCACCCCACAAAAAGGCAATCGCCGGTCCGATCAGATTCACGACCGGTATCAGGGACAGCACAAGCGTCAGTAGTAATACCCCTACAATCCGTGGCAGGAAATATCCCATCTTGATCAGCTCCCGTTGCATGGCCCTGCCCGCTAGTGCCAGCAGCTGCTGCGTCGTCATGGACGTATCGTTTACTCGTCCGCTCAGCACTTCCTCCGCCCGTTCTGCCAGGGGACCATAGAAAGGCGAGGCTAGCAGGTTGCCGATAATGGCAAAGCTGTAGCCATAGACGAGCAATAAAAATGCGGCAAACAAAATCCAGAAGATCCAGGCCAGGAATCTCAGGGCTTCGGGTATTCTCGCCATGAGACTATCGAGCAGTTGCCCGAACTGGGTGACAGCCAGCCAGCTAAGCCCAATAAACAGTAACAGGTTGATCAGTAGCGGGCCGAGCACAAACCAGCGCAGCCTGGGGTGTGTCATCAGTTGTAGTCCCTGCAGTAGGTAGCCGGGTCCGCTGTGAAGGTGACGAGGCATTGGGTATCCTTGTGATGGTTTGAGGCTGATCATGTTATTGTAAGATTTAAGTGGAAGTATCGACAGGCAGGGAAATCAGAATAAGGAGAATAGTGATGAAAACCCTTCTCAAAATTGTTGCCGGTTTACTGGTGGTGTTGTTGCTGGTGGTGGTATTTGCCATCCTCAACCTGGATAAAGGTATCAAAGCGGCAGTGGAGACGGTCGGGCCGAAACTGACCCAGTCCAGTGTCACCCTTGATGATGTGGAATTATCTCTGGCCACCGGTGAGGGTAGCCTCCACGGATTGCTGGTTGGTAATCCGGGGGGATTCAAAACGCCCAGCGCTTTCTCTCTTGGGGAAATTTTCCTTGCGGTAGATCCGGAATCGCTCACCACAGACACCATTGTGGTGAACAGTATCCGCATTGTGGCACCGGAAATTACCTATGAGTCTGCCAATGGCACCACTAACCTGGCGCAACTGCAGAAAAATGTTGAGCAGGCAACCGGTGCCAGCTCTGGCTCAACTTCCTCTGAAGCGGCCTCCTCTGATGGCGGCGCCGAGAAGAAGATGATTATTCGTGACCTACAGATCAATGCAGGTAAAGTCAGCTACAGCAATCCGTTGTTGGGTGATAAACCCCTGGCATTAACGTTGCCGGATATCCGCCTGACAGGTATAGGTGAAAAATCCAATGGCGCTAGTGCTGCAGAGGTGGTGAAGCAGGTGTTGGCCGCCATCAACAAGAGTGCTGCAGGCGCGGTGGCCAATTCCGGGGCCTTGAAAGATGCTGGCAATCAGTTGAAGCAACAGGTCGAGGAAAAGCTTGGCGGCTTCAAAAACCTGCTGAAGAAAGACTGATGTGGTGATTAACAGCCCGGCTTGCCGGGCTGTTTGCACGAGAGTTGAGTCTATCAAGCAGCGCCTATCGGCCCATTTTCAACATCCATGGTACCCAAGGGTGAAAAATAAGGGGGGGGATCTTTCAGGGGGTTGCTTGCGATACGGAGGCTTGGTTAGTCCTCGAATAGGATTTATTGAATGCTTTTTTTGCACGCTTTCGTTCATACATCTGCACATCAGCTGCGGACACCAGTTCGTTAAAATCGCCAATTGAGTTGTTGGCGTTAAACGTGGCCTCACCCACAGAATAGCTGATAGTGTAAGGGCGTTTTCCCGCTTTGTTGGTGGCTTGCACCACACGTTCCAAGCGTTTCAGGGCTATCATGTTGTCACCGCTACTGGAGACAACGGCGAATTCGTCGCCCCCGAGTCTTGCCACCGCATCACTTTTTCGAAAATGTTGGCGCAGTAAAGAGGCAAAGTGTTTCAGCAGATCAGAGCCTATGTCATGCCCCAGGGTGTCGTTGATCTCCTTTAGGCCGTCGAGATCAAAAAACAGCACAGAGACATTCCTGTTATCACGCTGTGCCTCGTACAGCATGTGTTCCCCCAGCATATAAAAACCACGCCGATTATTGATTCCAGTCAGATCATCAATCAGTGAGATATCTCGCAGCTCGGCTTGCATGTCATTAATTTTTCTGGACAGCCAAACAACCAGTACAAACAGGGTTGCTGCAGCGAAGGATGAGGTGAGTGCAGATGCAAGTGCCAGTGGTATATGTCTGGCTTGGGGCAGCCAGGCACTGACGCTGACGATTAAAAATGGCAGTAGTAACGTTACGGGCAAGATTAACCGCGCAATATGGCTGCCAATACCGACTCCTGCGATGATGGAAAAATATCCGTAGTGCATCCGGGCAATCAACAGTGCGCTGGTGATACACAACATGCAAAAGAGCGTCTGAATGGAGGTACGTAAATCATTCGCTTGTCCGAATAGATGGGCGGCATTGAACAGGTACCCGGCAAATACCGTCAGTACCAGCGCGACAAGTAGTGCGCAAACGACATCACGAACCTGAGTGCAAAAAGGCCCTCTGCTGCTTTCACAGATGGAGGCGAACCCCAGCATGGTAAAAAATAGGGATGTCTGCATAGACATCAGCCCGGGCACAGATGACAGCTCATCCTTGGCCAATAGCGTGTCCAGAGCAAAAGTGCGATCAGTGATATGTCCCACCAGTGCGCAACCTGCGAAAACCAACACGATAGCGCCCAGTAGGTTGCCTGTCAGCTTAAGGGAGGTGTTGGTGCAGAAGTGCCCGAGCCACAGCCCGCAGGCGCAGAGTATGGTGCAGAGCGCCGTGTTTGCCTTCATCAATGCCCAGCCACTGGGAAGTAACGTAGCCACTGTTGGTGCCAGCCAGGCCAGTAAAATAGGCGCGGCAATGAAAACGGGAATGAGTAGTAGTGTGCGTTGCAGGCGCGCCAGGGTCTTAAGCAGTTTGGGGTTATGCTGATGGGCCGATAATGTCATTTATTTATTTTTATGGGCAGTTAGTGGATATTGGAATAGTTGTTCCAAAACTACACAGAAGGTTCGTGCTAGACAACTATTTCGTATCTTTCTGAAAAATGTTTTGCAGAGTCTTGGACGTATGGAAGGCGTCCTGTTATAGTTCGGACCTCATGGTACCCATCGGTCGGTACCAGATGTGTCCCCCGGTTTTTCCTCTTTGGTTCTCCCTCCGACACCCCTTAGCAAAATGTTTCCCGCCTAAGACCGTTTCCCTGCACTGAGCATGGATAGGCTGGTCCCGGAGTTAAAATTTATATGTTATTTTCTGAACTCGGCCTGTCGGCCGAATTGTTGCGTGCTGTGTCCGAACAGGGCTACAGCCAACCCACCCCTATTCAGGCGCAAGCCATTCCCATTGTGCTGGAAGGAAAAGACGTCCTCGCCGGTGCCCAGACCGGCACCGGTAAAACAGCCGGTTTTACCCTGCCGTTGTTGCAGCGCCTGAGCGCTCACAAACCTGCTGGCGGTCGCCGCCCGGTGCGAGCGCTGGTGTTGACTCCTACCCGTGAGCTGGCAGCTCAGGTGGGTGAGAGTGTAAATACGTATGGCAAGCACCTGCCGATCAAGTCCGGCATTATTTTTGGTGGCGTGAATATCAACCCGCAAATTTCCATGCTGCGTAAAGGCGTTGATATCCTGGTTGCTACCCCTGGCCGTTTGCTGGACCACGTTCAGCAACGTACCCTGGACCTATCCCAGGTAGAAATTCTGGTGCTGGATGAAGCGGATCGCATGCTCGATATGGGCTTTATCCATGATATTCGCAAGGTGCTGGCCCTGTTGCCCAAGCAACGCCAGAACCTGCTGTTTTCGGCCACGTTTTCCAATGAAATTAAACAGCTTGCCGATGGCCTGCTGAATAAGCCCACACTGATTGAAGTAGCCCGCCGCAATACGGCTTCCGAGCGAGTGGAACAGGTAGTTCACCTGGTGGATAAAAACCGCAAGCGCGAGCTGTTGTCTTATCTGATCGGTTCAGGCAACTGGCGTCAGGTGCTGGTTTTTACCCGTACCAAGCACGGTGCCAACAGGCTGGCTCAGCAGCTGGAGATGGACGGCCTCACTGCGGCGGCGATTCACGGCAACAAGAGCCAGGGCGCCCGAACCAAGGCTCTGGCAGATTTCAAAAAAGGTGCTGTTCGCGTGTTGGTGGCCACGGATATTGCCGCCCGCGGTCTGGATATCGACCAGTTGCCCCACGTTGTGAACTTTGAACTTCCCAATGTTCCTGAGGATTATGTGCACCGCATTGGCCGCACCGGCCGCGCCGGCAATGAAGGCGAAGCCGTCTCGCTGGTTTGTGTGGATGAACATAAGCTGTTGCGGGATATTGAGCACTTGCTGAAACGTGATGTGCCCAAAGTGGCAATCAATGGTTTTGAACCGGATCCGAGTATCAGGGCAGAGCCCATTCAGAACGGTCGCGGCGGTGGCAATGGCCGTCGTACAGGAAATGCTTCTGGTCAGCGCCGCAATGCCAGCTCTCAAAATCGTCGCCCAGGCGGCAACAGAACGGCCCGCCCCGGCGGCAACCGTGAGGGCGCATCTGGAGAACGTCGCGACAGCCGCCCCGGTGGCAGAGAAGGTAACCGTCCCAGTGGCAATAGGGATAGCCGTCCCAGCGGTAACAGGGATGGTCGCCCAGGTGCGAATCGGGACAGCCGCCCCAGCGGTAACAGGGACAGTCGCCCAAGTGGCAACCGGGATAACCGGTCACAGGGTGCACAGCGAAGGGCTGGCGGTCAGAAAGCCCGCAGTAATTCATCCCGCTCCAGTTGGGGCACCACGGCCTAAGCAAAAATGCCCGGACAAATGTCCGGGCATTTTTTTATGGTGACGGGTGACTATTTCAGGTGGCGATAGACCGCTGACTCGAAATCGACAAACCCCGGGTATGAGGCGATATCCTGAAATGGCAGTATTTGCGAGGCCCACATGCCACCAATGCCTTTTTGTCGGTCAATCCAGTAGAACAGATTGGCTAGCCCTGCCCACATCAATTGACCCGCCGGTCGCCCGGAGGGTGTCGCCTCCTCATTGACCTGAAAGGTATAGGCCCAGGATTTTTTCAGGCCGGGAAAGAACTCACCGTCATTGGAGAGTGCTGGTATGGAACTGGTCCAGCCGCCACTCTGCAGGCCCTCGAGGCCATTTTGCGCCATCTTTGCCACAGTCTCCGGTTTTAATACCCTGCCATTGGTGCCCTCGCCGTCATTAAGCAGCATGCGGATAAATTTCATGTAGTCGCCCACGGTGGCGTAGAGGCCGTGACCGCCCATGTCCATTTCCGGGGGTTGTGGCAGCACCAGATCCCAGGGTGCCAGCTGGCCATCTTCTGCACGGGTGTGCAGGCTGGTCAGTCGTGATTGCATGGCGGGAGTGATTTCAAAGGCACTGTCGTGCATCTCCAGTGGTGCAAAGATGCGCTCTTGCATGACCTGGCCAAGGCGCTTGCCGCGCACCGCTTCCACTATCTTCCCGATCCAGTCGATATTAACTCCGTAGGCCCATTGCTCACCCGGGTCGAACAGCAATACGGTCCTGATGCCGTCAAAGGTGCTTGAAACTACGGTTGGGGTTTCCATGGCGGTGCGAAAGGCCAGATCATTATGGCTGAAAAACTCGTAGGAGAAACCAGCGGTATGCAGCATTAGCTGGTTGAGGGTGATGTCGGATTTTGGCGGGCGCAGTTTCGGCTGTCCGTCACTGTCGAAGCCTTCCAGAACCTGAATCTCAGCAATTTCCGGTACGTAGTCCTTGGCCGGGTCGTCCAGACTAACCAGTCCTTCCTCCACCAGTTGCATCAGTGCGGTGCCTGTTAGTGCTTTGGTACAGGAGAAAATGGCAAATACGGAGTCGGTGGTCATGGGTTGTTCTTTGCCCATTTCCCGCAACCCGGCAGCACCTTCGTAGAAGTTGGCATGTCTGTCGGTGGCCATGGCTACCACGCCGGGAGCGCCGCCCGCCTGAGTGACCGTTTTATGCAGCACAGAATCCGCGGCACTACGCAGTGAATCGTTCATGTGTTTCCCTCTGGCTTGCCGCTTCAGACCCCTGTTGTCGTTATATGGGCCATCATCGACTGTGGCGTATTTATTATTATTCCCGGCTTTTGTGAGCCAGTGTGTGAGCATTCTGTTCCCAGTTCTGCCCATCAAACTCGACTATGGTTATGGATTTTGCCTGCTCATTCAAGCAGCGCAGATTGATGTCCACGCCGTCCGGGTTGGAGCGGGGTATATAAAACGGTTTGATGCCGCAGATCCGGCAGAAGGTGTGTTTGGCGACACCGCTGTTAAACGTGTATGTCTGTAACTGCTCCTCGCCGCTTAGAAGCCGGAAGTTTTTCTTAGGCACGATCAGGTGCAGATACCCGGATTTGTTGCAAATAGAGCAGTTGCAGTCCTCCACTTCCACCGAGTCCGGCGCTTCAGCCTCAAACGACACGGCACCGCAATGACAGCTTCCCCGGTAAATCATGATGGATACCTCCTGTAATGAAAACTGGGCGTTTGACGAAAACGGTTTAATGATGTGCCGAATGCGGAGGCGGGTAGAAAGTTCAAATGGCCGCAGGGGCCGAGGCCTGTCAACCATCCGGGGCTGTCTGAACTGAGTTTGTAGTTCAGGTGCAGCAGCAAGACCGGCGTGTCAGCGATGGTATTCAATGATCTGGCCGCGAAACGGCTGTGATAGGTAATCTGTCTCAGGCGGTTGATGCTGTTGGTGATCGAAACCGAAGGTTGCCATTTTTTTGCTGAACGGCGCATGGTGTCCCCGGCCTGGGTCAACAATAACCACCTGGCAGCTGGGTTGAGCGTGCTGGTGGATGAACTCAGACAGCAGTGCGACATGTTCACGTTCATACAGAAGGTCGCTCCCGATAATCAGGTCAAATAATCCCAGGCCATCATCAGTATCAGCCCAACCGGTCCTCTCGAAAGGGATGTGTGAACCATTGTTGAGGTCGACATTCTCCTTGAGAAAGTTGCCAGCTTCAGGGTGGTAATCGGTGGCGGTAATATCCGCCAGGCGGTGATTCAGCAGCAGGCTGGTCAGCCCAATCCCACAACCCACTTCGAGAATACGCTTGTCCGCGATGTCGTAATCACACATGTGGTGAGCCAGCACTTTGCCGGCATCCCAGACAACCCCAAACAGTGGCCAGCTGGCGGAAGAAATACCCAGTTTTTCGGCCTCGCCATCTTTGTCCTGGAATTCCTGATTGTCTCTCAGGGTTCGCAGGTGAATGTCCACCTCGCCAAATTCAATGGTTTGATAGCGTAAGCGTAGCGATGACATAAAAACTCCATGTGTGGGACAGGTTGTCCCGCAGTATGGCGTTGATTCGGCCAATCGCTACGAGAGGGAGGTGTGTTGAGGTTATCCCTCAGGGTACATGACCAGCAGGGTGCACCCGGTATGAGATTTCGGAGCGTGGGAGGAATTTTTGGGTTGGTGAATAAAGTCTCCTTCCCGGTAGTCTTCCTTGCCGCCTTCAAATACGCCGGAAATCACGAAGATCTGTTCGGGTCCGCTTTCATGTAGATCTATGCCAGGAAATTCCGCGCCGGGTGCAAACTCATAGACAGCGGCACGTTTGCCGTTTTCGCCTTCCCAGAGCATTCTTTCCGTGATGCCGGGGAGTAGCTCCACAGGCTCAACATCTTTCCAGTTAACTTTTTTCACACCGTCAAAGTTGAGTGTATCGCTCATTATTATCTCCTAGTGCAATCTGTTGGTATCACAAGCATAGAAGCATAAATAAAAAGGGCAAGGTAGTGATACCTTGCCCTTTTATGTATTTGCAGTCCGCCGGAGCGGCAGCAAATATTAGTCGATAACGACGATGTTTTCCGCCTGAGGGCCTTTTTGGCCTTGGGTGACGGTAAATTCAACGCGTTGACCTTCGTTCAGGGTGCGAAACCCGGAGCTGGAGATTGCGCTGTAGTGTGCAAAAACATCGGGGCCAGACTCACGTTGAATGAAGCCAAAGCCTTTAGATTCGTTAAACCACTTAACGGTGCCAGTTACTGTAGACATAATGTAATCCTGTAAATTCTTAATAAATAAAGATATGCCCGGTCAAGGGCGGTGGTGCTGGAAGTATTGCTGGTAATTATGAAAAACAGGACGACGATCTGAAAGGCGCGTCGAAGTGGTACATAAAGATAGAGCTTACTTTCAAGCAGTGGGAACTATAGACCTTTTTTGCCAGAAAGCAATGATTTCCCGTGACCCTGCCGCTGATAGGGTCTTATCATCCTGAAACTTTGGTTTCATCCTCGGATTCCATGGGGCTGGCGTTGGCAATACGCCCATGGCAAGTGTGGCGGAAGTCTTCAATGGTTCGTGTCAGATCTTCCTCCTTTTCGCCCAGTCCGCTCAGTGCCATTCGGGCCAACTCCAGGCTGGCTTCAATATTTTCTGATACCACGCCAGTGGCCCCCAGCTGGCTAAGAACCTGACACTGGGACAGGTTATGGCCGCGGGCATAGACCTGCTTGTCCGGGTAGGTCTTGCGCAGGGAGGTAATGATTTCTTCCGTTGCTTCTGGGTCATTGATAGTAACAATGATCACCTTGGCATCACTGGCCCCCGCTGATTTCAACACTTCCGGTTTGCGCACATCGCCAAAATACACAGGGTGGCCGTTGGCGCGCTCTCGCCCCACGATGGCTGCGTCGCCATCCAGTGCCACAAAAGGTTTGTCCGACAGGGTGAGGATTTCTCCAATGGTATGCCCGACCCGGCCGTACCCCGCCAGCACTATAGGGGCTTCGGTGATGTCCTGGGATGTGGTATCCACTTCCTGTTCCGGTTTTCTGGCCAGCGACTCTGCCCATCTGGCCAGCAGCGGTGTGACGAGCATGCTAAGTAGAACCACTAGCAATAGTTGCTGGAAGAGTGGGGTTGGTATGAGGTTGGACTGGTTAGCCAAGGAGAACAGTACCAGAGAAAATTCACCACTCTGAGCCAGGAGCAGTGCCACCGCCAGGCTATTTTTGGTTTTCAGTCCGAAGAAATAGTTGATGGGGAACAGAGCGATAACCTTGATGGCAATCAGTAGGGCCAACAGGGCAAAGGTGAGTAGTGGCTTATCGATTAGCAGCTGGAGGTTCAGTGACATGCCCATGGACATAAAGAACAAGCCCAGCAGCAGTCCGCGGAAAGGCTGTATTTCGGCAATGACCTGGTGGCGATAAAACGAATCGGAAATCAGCATACCTGCCAGGAAAGCACCCATGGCCATGGAGAGGCCGGCGTGCTCGGTGGCCAGTGCCGTGCCCATGACAATCAGCACGGCCGATGCGGTAAAAACTTCCGGGCTACCTGAAAGCGCCACGCGATGGAGAATCGGGTGCAGGAAAAATCGCCCCAGGAAGACCACCATAACCACAATGGAAACGGATTCGATCAGCGTCAGCCAGATACTGTTGTCGATGGTCAGCTCAGGGGCTGACAGCAGGGGCACCAGTGCCAGTAATGGCACGACTGCCAGATCCTGCATCAGCAATACTGCGAGGGAGGATCGGCCATAGGTAGATGTCACCATTTTCTGGCTTACCAGCAGTTGAATAACAAAAGCTGTGGAGGATAACGCCAGGGTTGGGCCTATCAGAATGGCGGCATTGGCGCTGACATCGAACAGGAAATACGCCAGTGCAGTGAAGATCAGTCCGGTGATCAAAATCTGAAGAGAGCCCAGCCCAAACACCAGTCGTCGCATCTTCCATAGCAGAGAAGGTTTGAGTTCGATGCCGATCACAAAGAGCAAGAACACCACCCCGATTTCTGACAAGTGGCTGATGTCACTGATGTTGCTGATTAGTCCAAAACCGGAGGGGCCTACGATGACCCCGGCCAGCAGGAAACCGGGGACAGCACCCAGTCTCAGGGTTTGGGCAAGAGGTACGGCAATGACGGCGGCAACCAAAAGGGCAATGATGTCCGTTAGGTAGGAGGCGGGCATATTTAGGGCTTATCCAAATAGTCGGTAGGGTATGGCCCTACGATACCCTACAGGCGCCCGCCCGCCAATCGCCAGTGCATTTTTCCTAAGAAAAACCGCTACTTGACGGCATCAAGGGCCTGTGAGATATCACTAATGATGTCTTCTATATTTTCAATGCCCACAGAAATTCGTACCAGGTCGCTACTGACGCCAGCCTTTTTCAGTTCTTCCTCATTGAGCTGCCGATGAGTGGTGGTGGCAGGGTGGCAGGCCAGCGATTTGGCGTCACCGATATTAACCAGTCTCAGAATCATCTGTAGCGCATCAATAAACTGGGCACCTGCCTCACGACCGCCAACAATGCCGAAGCTGAGAATACCCGATGCCTTGCCGCCGGTAATCTTCTGACAGGTTGCCTGATAGGGGCTGTCTTCCAGGGCCGCATAGTTTACCCAGCTGACTTTCGGATGAGCTTTGAGATAGCGGGCGACCTGCTCTGCGTTCGCGCAATGACGTTCCATGCGCAGGCCAAGTGTTTCCAGGCCCTGAAGTATCAGGAAGGTATTCATCGGGGACAGAGCTGCGCCGGTATTGCGCAGGGGGACCACCCGGCAGCGGCCGATATATGCTGCCGGACCCAATGCATCGGTATAGACCACGCCGTGGTAGGAAGGGTCGGGCTGGCTGAAAATAGGAAAGCGTTCCTTGTGGGCGGCCCAGTCGAATTTTCCGGAGTCGATGATAATGCCGCCAATGGAGGTCCCGTGGCCACCAATGTATTTGGTCAGGGAGTGCACTACGATATCAGCACCGAGCTCAAAGGGGCGGCACAGAAAAGGGGTTGCCACGGTGTTGTCGACAATCAGGGGGATGCCTGCGCGATGGGCGATTTCTGCCAGTTTCTCAATGTCGACGATGTTGCCTGCAGGGTTGCCGATGGATTCGCAGAAAATGGCTTTGGTGCGGTCATCAATGGCCTGTTCAAAGCCGGAGAAATCGTCGTGGGCAACCATGCGCGCTTCAATTCCCTGGTTAGGCAGACTGTGGGCGAAGAGGTTATAGGTGCCACCATAGAGTTGGCTGGTGCTGACGATATTGTCCCCCACAGTACAGAGGCACTGAATGCTGTAGGTGATGGCGGCCATTCCGGATGCCACGGCTAGAGCGCCAATACCCCCCTCCATGGCTGCCATGCGTTGCTCCAGCACCGCGGTGGTGGGGTTCATGATTCGGGTGTAAATATTACCTTGGACTTTCAGGTCGAACAGATCCGCGCCGTGCTGGGTATCGTCAAAGGTATAAGACGTGGTCTGATAAATGGGAACGGCGGCCGCTTTAGTTGTTGGTTCAGACTCATAGCCGCAGTGCAGTGCCAGTGATTCGAGTTTCATCGTGTCTTCCCTGTATTGGAATTATTGTGTAAGTGGCCTCAGAGCGGCCACTATAACGTCGTTTACAGGTTGTAGAAAAGTAATGGGCCCGCGCAGCTTATTCCGATTCGTTAGCGATGCGAATCAGTCGCTTGCCCAGATTATCTCCACGGTAGAGGCTGGCGATAGCATCTGGGGCTTTGTCGATACCTTGCAGAACGTCCTCGCGATAGCGTAGCTTGTCGGCCTTGATCAGTGGCGTCAGGGCGGAGATGGCTTCGCCGTAGCGTTCGTTATAGTCGAACACAAGAAATCCCTGCATGCGCGCCCGTTTGACCAGTAGCTGGCGTTGGACGCGGGGGCCCATTGGGATTGGGTCCCAATTGGTTATAGAGGCCGTGCCACACAGCACAATGCGTGCACCTACATTAATATGCTTCATCACAGCATCGCTGATCGGGCCGCAGGTATTATCAAAATAGACATCAACACCGTTGGGGCAGGCGGTGGTCAGCGCCGCATCCACATCTTCGCTGCGGTAGTCGATGGCATGATCGTACTGAAAAGCCTCGTGACACAGTGCAACTTTTTCCGGTCCGCCAGTTATGCCCACGGTTTGGCAGCCCTGCAGTTTGGCCAGCTGCCCAACACAGGAGCCGACGGCCCCCGCAGCCGTGGAAACAACCACGGTCTCTCCTTGTTTTGGTTGCCCGATATCCATCAGGCCAAAATAGGCTGTCACACCATTGATGCCCAGTATTCCCAATGCCGTTGAGATCGGCAAACCGTTGGTTTCTACCCTGCGCTGCACCTTGTCACCGTCTACTACAGCATAATCCTGCCAGCCAAACATGCCGGTAACGATATCTCCAACACCATAATCCGGGTGGTGGGACTCAATAACCTTTCCCACTGTCAGGGCGCGCATCACCCCGCCCAGTGGCACCGGTTCCGAATAATTGGCCACTGCACTTACCCAGCCACGCATGGCCGGTTCCACAGAGAGGTAGATGTTGCGAACCAGGACCTCCCCTTCAGTAATGGTTGGTATATCAGATGTGTCGATGGAAAAATTATCGGCTTGGGGTATATCGCTGGGTCGGCTGGTCAAAATGACCTGGCGATTAATCTTGTCCTGCATGGTGCACCTCGAAAATGGCGTGGTGTGTCTTGGCAAACCCCCATATCTTTATTCCGGGGTCAATTTCAGCCAGCTTATTATTCTGTAATTTGACTGTAGACGAAAATTATTTTGCAAGCTTGAGTGTTGCTGCGGTGGCCACGCCCCAGATCCAGTTAAAAAAGACCACCAGTAATGGCGTAAGCAGACCGAGTTCAAGGCCTGCTATACCCTTGTGGGCTTTTAAGGGAAACACGATGAACAGCTGAACGGCAGTGGGTGCCAGGCTAAGAAGTGACCCTTTCCAGAAGATCTTAGAGGACATGAAGGGCATGACGAACAGAAGGCCCCACAGTCCACCCCAGACAATCCGGGGGTAGAGCCATTGCGGAGAAAGGCCGGGGGCGATAGCAACACCCATAAGCTGGGAAATTCCAATATCACCAAACAGCCAGACGGTAAGGCTGTTAGCAAATCCACCTATGCAGCCCGCAGCAAACATCAGAAGCAGCTTTTTCATGCCAGGTATCCCATTGAATTTCCATCAGTGTATACCAGATACAGCATGTACCGGATCAGAGTTCTGTGGATGGTTTAAGCACGAGGCTCAAAGTGTAGAAAGTAGGACGTGGTTCGGTGCAGCGGTTTGGATGAGACAAACACACACAGCCCCTTTTGCAGGGAAGTAAAAAAATGGCAGGAGAGTGCCTTCTACAAAGTCATGCGACCAGAAGTCCCTGGACCCGGGAAATCCCCGGGCCTTGGACCTCTGTCAGGGATATCAGGCGGATGCCTGAATATCGCCTGTGGTGCCTTGCGACTTGGCTAGAGCAATGGCATCTTCCAGCATCTGTTCATTGGGGTATTCTTCACTTACCCCAAGTACAGCATGATTTGCTGCTTGAAGATTAAAGAAGTACTTGCCATTGGCTTCTTTCCGCTCGTAACGATCTTCGTATTCGCAATTGTTGCGAATACTGCTGATGTCACTCATCGCAGAACCCTTGGAGAAGTATGGCTTGCTGTTTACTAGCAAGGTTTCTCCGTTATCGCCTTTCAAAGAAAAGTTAAATTTACCGTCGTCGCTTTTGTTTAGTTCAAATCTAGACATACCCGTCTCCTTGCTTATATCGATCTTGAGAGATTGCTCACTCTTAGTTTTTTTATCTCTAACAGCTTTTTTAACAGGCAGCTTGACGCTGTTTTAGGGCTGCCTTGCGATGACCCTTGATGGTGGGTATCGCGTCGTCCTCATCAGACACTTGCGTGAACTGACTGCCAGCAGACCCTTTAACTTCACAAAGAACCTGATAAGCCAGCGTTAGGGCTCAGAGTATCAATCCAAGATAAATATTTAATCAATATTATTTGTGGTGATTTTTTTGACCAGATTAATGATTTTTGTCCAAATAACCTTTTTAAAATTTATCTTAGATGTTTGATTTATATGTAATTTACAGCCCTTTTTATGGGGTAAAAAAAGGGCAATTTTAAGGCCAAAAAATAACGCCATTTTATTGCCTATCGTTTTGTTTTATAAGGATTAATGCTGGTGCTCTCTGTGGTATGTAAAATCTACTTTCACTCCGAGTTGGTAGGGGTTAATAACAAATAACTTATTATGATAAAAATGTAGTTGCTAATATATTTTTATTGTTTTTAAAATGTATTAAATAAAGCCTAAATATGAGATAAAAATATTCTAATATAACTGCATGTTAATGCCATGCATTTTTGCTTATATTTTTGTGCGACTAATTGGTCGATGGGGGCTGAACCTAGGGTGTCTGCAGAGATTTTTCACTTGACCTTTTCTGGATTCATAGAATCTCTTTCTGGGGATGCTGTGAGTACATGTTGGCTCTGGCTGCGGGAGTTGGGCTTGATAACCGATCGGGCTCATATCTCTGCTGAAGTTGTATTACTGGCTGATTGATCTTTGTGGGCCTTACAGTGCGAAATAACAGGGGTTTTGAAATGTTCGTACTGGACGGGGGATTTGCTTTGATGTAATGATGAGCCCTGTATCTATGGTTGGAAGTTCATGATAAGAATCAAGTTTTTTCGTCATCTGAGCCTGGGTTTGATATGCACGTTGCCACTGATATTGGTTGGCTGTGGGAGCTCTCTTCCCAAAGGTGAAGCCAAAACCCAGTCCCAGTGGCAGACCTTTGAAGAGGCAAAGGCTGCCTACGACAGTATTACCCTTCATGAGACCACCACACTGGATCTCCAGCAGCTGGGATTTGACCCCTACAGCGCGCCTAATGTGAGGATTTTGTCCTACCTCGACATCATCCAGGTGTTCAGCCCCAACGACTCCGTAAAACCTGATGATCTGCCTCCCAGTGTGCGGGACTGTATCAAGGCCCGCGAAGAATGCCTGGCTTATCAGGCTACACCGCAGGTCAGCTCCAGTAAGCGCGTGGGTAATGTGTTTCTGGATTTGCTGAAATTCAAGCGCGAGCGCATCCGTACGGGCTGGAACTTCAATGCACTGGTGGTCATAGACCACGATATTGTGGTGTACAAGATCTGGAGCGGTATGCCGATTATTGATGAGTTCGAAACACGTAAAAATCCATTGGGGCCGATTCAAGACTCCATTGGTAGTGCCGTCCAGAGCGGTGCTGGAATGTGAGTACTTACTTTCTAATAAGATTCGATTTTATTGGTTAAAATTTAAACTATTCCTTCGCCCCCTTGTCAGAAGACGAGTTCGAATCAATGAGCTCTGAGTGAAGAATAAGGGTGTTTATTTTTTTGGAGAAAAGCCTTCATGGTAGAAAAACCTGAACCTGAAAAGCTCGACTACGATGCGCATCCCGTTTTCAAAACCGTTCCGGAAGAGACCAACAACAAAAATCTTGGCTTTTTTGAGATCATTGCCCAAGCCTTCTGCCTGGTCTTTCAGCTACAGCGCGGTAAAGGGTTGAAAAGAGCCACAGATTTGTTGGAAAGCAATCCCAAGTCCGTTATTGCGGCCGGCATTCTTTCGATGATCATTTTTTTTCTGATCTGCTTTACCGCCTCCCAGTTGGCGATCAAATATCTGACCAACTAGGACGGCGATTGTTCTAAAGCTCAAAAACATCAGTAAAGCAGTTCATGGCTAAAGAAATGCTAGTGGATATCCATGGTGGGTTGTGTGGAAAGAATGCCCAGAAGCTTTAGGGCGTGTTCCATGGCCTCAATACCCAGATCGGTGAGATAGCCACCATCCACCTGGGTGATCAGCCCCTTTTTATATAGTCTGCGGGCGGCCTCAACCATTGACGTTGGGGCTTCGTGGCTGTGGACCTTGATGCCGTTCTGTAGCGAGTGAGTATCAAACAGGCTAAGCAGGTTGAGTTCA
>JALRJN010000024.1 GCA_023261185.1 Porticoccus sp. | reverse complement strand
CCCGGTGCTACCGGCACCGACACCGGCGGCTCGATCCGGCAGCCTGCCGCCTTCTGTGGCATCACCGGCCTGAAACCCACCTATGGTCTGGTCTCCCGCTGGGGCATGATTGCCTTTGCCTCCAGCCTTGATCAAGGCGGCCCCATGGCACGCACTGCCGAAGACTGCGCCCTGATGCTCAACACTATGGCCAGTTTTGATCCCAAAGATTCCACCTCCATAGATCGCCCGGTACCGGATTACACCGCCGAGCTCCAGAACTCCTTACAAGGTTTGAAGATCGGCGTACCCAAAGAATACTTTAGTGAGGGGCTCAACAGCGGCACCGAACAGGCAGTGCGCGACGCCCTGGCAGAATACGAAAAACTTGGCGCGCAACTGGTGGAAATCAGCCTGCCCCACTCTCACCTCGCCGTACCTGCTTACTACGTGATTGCACCGGCGGAAGCCTCCGCCAACCTGTCGCGCTTCGACGGCGTACGTTACGGTTACCGCTGCGAAGACCCGAAAGATCTGCGTGACCTCTATATGCGCACCCGTGGCGAGGGTTTTGGCGACGAAGTAAAACGCCGCATTCTGGTGGGCGCATACTGCCTGTCTGCGGGATACTACGACGCCTACTACCGCAAGGCACAGCAGGTGCGCCGCCTAATCAAGCAGGACTTTGTCGACGCCTTCAAAGAAGTGGATGTGATCATGGGCCCCACCTCGCCATCCCCGGCATTTGCCTTTGGCGCTAAAGGCAACGATCCGGTGGCCATGTACCTCGAAGATATTTACACCATCGCCACCAACCTGGCCGGCCTGCCCGGCATGTCCGTGCCTTGCGGCTTGGTGGATAACAAGCCGGTGGGCCTGCAGATTATTGGCGACTACTTTGATGAAGGCCTGATGCTGAATGTGGCGCATCAGTTCCAGCAGGCAACCGACTGGCACCAGCGCACACCGGAGGGCCTCAAATAATGCAATGGGAAACCGTTATCGGCCTTGAAGTGCACGTGCAGCTGGCCACCAAGTCGAAAATCTTTTCCGGGGCCAGCACCGCTTTTGGCGCGGAACCCAACACCCAGGCCTGCGCCATCGACCTGGCCATGCCCGGCACACTACCGGTGCCCAACGAGCAGGCGTTTCGCGATGCCATCATGTTCGGCCTGGCCATCGACGCGGACATCGCCCACACCTCGATGTTCGAACGCAAAAACTATTTCTACCCGGACCTGCCCAAGGCCTACCAGACCACTCAGCTGGAAAAACCCATCGTCGGCCGCGGCCACGTGGAGATAGAACTGGCAGACGGTAGTAAAAAATCTATCCGCATTCACCACGCGCACCTGGAAGAGGATGCGGGCAAGTCATTACACGAAGATTTTCATGGCATGTCCGGCATCGATCTCAACCGCGCCGGTACGCCGCTGATCGAAATTGTTTCCGAACCGGATTTGCGCAGCGCCGAGGAAGCGGTGGCGTTTGCCCGCAAGCTGCACAGCATTGTCACTTCGCTGGGCATCTGCGACGGCAATATGTCCCAGGGTTCCATGCGCTTTGATGTCAACATCTCCGTACGACCTGCTGGCAGCGATACTTTTGGTACCCGCACCGAGACCAAAAACCTCAATTCCTTTAAATTCATGGAAGATGCCATTGCCCTGGAAGTGGAACGGCAGATCGACCTCATCGAGGACGGCGGCAAGGTGATTCAGGAAACCCGTCTCTACAACGGCGACACCAAAAAAGCCCGCTCCATGCGCAGCAAGGAAGAAGCCAACGATTACCGCTACTTCCCCTGCCCGGATCTGTTGCCCATCGCGTTCGACGACGACTACATAGAGCAGATTCGCCAGACCCTGCCGGAACTGCCGGACGCCCGCCGCGACCGCTTTATGGAGCAATACGGGCTATCTCACTACGACGCCAATATTATTAGCGGTGATGCCAACGTGGCGCGTTACTTCGAAACCGCCGCCGAAAGCGATGCCAAACTGGCGGCCAACTGGATCATGGGCGAACTGTCCGCACGCCTTAATGCCGATGATATGTCCATTCAGGACAGCCCTGTCAGCGCCGAACAGCTCGCAGGTATGATTGCCCGCCTGAAAGACGGCACCATCTCCAGTAAAATGGCCAAGGAAGTGTTTGATGCCATGTGGGATGGCGAAGGCGACGCCGACAGCATTATTGAAGCCCGCGGCCTGAAACAGGTATCCGACAGCGGCGCCATCAAAGCCATGGTGGACGACGTCATTGCCAACAGCCCGCAACAGGTTGAAAACTACCGCACCGCCGATGAAGCCAAGCGTCCGAAAATGCTCGGCTACTTTGTCGGACAGATCATGAAAGCGTCGAAGGGCCAGGCGAACCCTCAGCAGGTGAATGAAGTCCTGCTGAAGAAACTCAACGAACTTCTTTAATCCTTAACACCTATTTGCAGTAATTATTTATGGCACTGAAAAAAGATAAACAAAAAGTTCTCGGTGAAGTATTCGACGACGAGCGCATTAAAACCTTCCTGGATTTTGAAGCTCCCGAAGGCGTTAACCCCGATTTCCACCTGCTGGAAAAAGCCTATCGCGGCATGAAGGCAGAAAACTTTGAGACCTTCGTGAAATTCTTCCTGGAAGCGGGCCACGACATCAATGCCACCAACTCCGACGGCAAGACTCTACTCGCCATCGCCAGCCAGCACCGCCATGCGGAAGACTACGTCGCAGCACTCAAGTCTAACGGCGCGCAGTAAAGCCCCCCACCCTCATCTTTGCCGAAGCCCCCTACAGGAAACTGAGGGGGCTTTTTACTCCATGTGCACCCTGTTTCAGAACATGGATATAGATTTCAGTGGTTTTCACATCGGTATGCCCCAACTGCTCCTGCACCGTTCGAATATCAGCACCAGACTGTAGCAAGTGCGTCGCGAAGGAATGGCGTAACGTATGGCTGGTTATCTCTTTTCTGATCCCGGATTGTCTCGCGGCATTTCGAATAAAATGGTTCACCGAAGATTCATCGAAATGGTGCCGCTCAAGCCCCCCCGCCAGAAGTTATTTATAAATAGCAAGGACCCAAGCTTTTCCGCCTCTCTAGCCGTCACGATAAATACCGTTCCACAACGACCTTTTTCTTCTCTTTAACCATCACTCTCGTTATTCCCCTGTATGAGAAAAAACAGTTAGCCCCACCCTTTTTTGAATTAAGCTCTTGTTATGGTCAACTTCCCCTACATATTGGTAACCCGAAGCGAGCTAAACCTCTATGTATAAAGTTTTTTTAGTTATCGGCATACTGGTTTGTCAGCTTGCAGTGGCTGGCGAGCGGCTTGTCGCTGACAGCGTGCTGGTAGACAAATCAGAGAGGATGCTTTATCTGCTTCGGGACGGAGTTAAGTACCAAGCCTATCCCATCGCTTTAGGGCCAAGGCCGCGTGGTCACAAACAGCATGCGGGTGATGAGCGTACGCCAGAGGGGCGTTATATTCTGGATTTCAAGACGGAAAAGAGTGATTTTTACAAGGCCATCCATATTTCCTATCCTAATGAACAGGATATAAAACGGGCCCTGGAGAATGGTGCGAGCCCAGGAGGGTCGATCATGATTCACGGCATGCCCAGCAATACACCGTTACCCCCCGACCAGATGCAGATATTCAATTGGACGGATGGCTGCATTGGTGTGACCAATGAAGACATGGACCAAATCTGGTCGGCTATTAAGCCAGGGATTCCGATTGTTATTGTACCCTGATGGCCACCTGGAAACCTGTTCAGGACACAATGAATACATTTAGTGCTTCGGGCCTGTTGTTATTGACCCTTTTCTCCCTACCCTGCCTGGCCCAGAACCAGTTTGTCCTGTCTCCGGAAACAAACACTGATCTGGTTGGTAGCAACAGCCGCACCTACATTTCGCGGGAAGAGACGCTAATTGATGTCGCCGCACGATACCGAGTGGGATACAACATGATTCGCTCTGCAAACCCGGGTATTGATCCCTGGCTTCCCGATGACGGGAGCAAGGTCTTGCTGCCATTCAATGTGATTTTGCCGGATGCGCCCCGGGAAGGCATGGTCATCAATACGGCGGAAATGCGTCTTTTTTTTTACAGTAAGGACGAGCAGGGCAAGGATACAGTAGCGGTTTACCCCATCAGCGTCGGTCGCCGGGATTGGGCCACACCACTCACAGAAACCCGCGTGACCCTGCGGGTTGAACACCCGCCCTGGTATCCCCCGGAAAGTATTCGTGAGGAACACGCTTCCCGAGGTGACTTTCTGCCCAGAATCGTACCCGCTGGTCCAGATAACCCCTTGGGCGACTATTTACTAGGGTTGGCAATTCCCAGTTATTTTATTCACGGCACCAACAAGCGCTTTGGCATTGGCATGCAGGTCACCCATGGCTGTATTCGCATGTACCCCGAGCACATTGAAGAACTCTATAACCTCGTGCCAATTAACACTCCGGTCGCTATCGTGAACCAGCCTTATAAAATCGGCTGGCAAGGCAAGATGCTGTTTCTGGAAGTGCATCAGCCTCTGGAGCTTGATGGCGTGGTACAGGAGGGAAACCGCTCGGGTGTTATAAAAAAGCTAACGTCGATGCAGCAGGCGCTGCCTGAAACCCTGATCAACTGGGGCAGGGTTGATGTGGTAGTCGCACAGGCCACGGGCATACCTGTACTCGTGGGAATAGAGCCCCACTCACTGACAGATTTTGAGTTTTACCAGAATCATATCCAGCCAGACCGCTCAGACTGGCTGGATATCATTGAATAACTGCTCTACTTTTGCATGGCTTTTTTAAAGGCCCGGTCAATTTTCTCATTGGCTTCGTTGGCTGAGGTTTGCGCCGCGTCAGCGGTACTTTGTGCATTGGCAGCAGCCTTGTTGGCAGCATCAGCAGTTCGCTGTGCCGCAGCGGCAGCACTTTTTGCTTCAGCAGCAGCGCGCTGCGCTTCCTCGGCCATAGCCCTGACCTCATCAACCGAAGAGTTGCTGGCACACCCGGCGACTGCCACAACAAACAGAACAGGTAATAACTTGACTAAAACTTTCATAAAGATCCCCTTACTGAAAATATGAGTATTAAGACTTACAAATAAGATGACTGGTTTTTTGAGTATGGATGCGAGTTACAGGACTTTCAAATCCATTGCCTACTCATGTGCTTTCGACCACTGACCAGAATACCCCTTCGATGAATGAAACAAAATATCCTCTTAGGGTGAACGCTCACCAAATCGTAGTACCTTTAGCCGAGCTCTTCCTCGCAAATATACGCCTATGGTGGGATTGCATCTGCCGTTCGACCATCTAACCTGAACTCTATGAAGTTCTCTACATAGATCAAGCTGTTCATCAGCCCCTATGTTATCGAGTTATTTATTCATTCAGAGGAAAACAACAATGATAAAAGTCAGTGTGATGTACCCCAACAGCGCAGAAGCGACCTTCGATATTGATTATTACTGCAATACTCACGTGCCACTGGTGGTATCTCTGCTGGGCGATGCCCTGAAAGCTGGCGCAGTCGATCATGGCATTGCCGGTGGTGCGCCAGGAGATGCCCCTGCGTTTATTGCCATGGGGCACCTGACCTTTGATTCCGTAGACGCATTCCAGCAATCATTTGGTCCTCACGCTGAAGAGATTCTGGGAGATCTTCCCAATTTCACTAACGTGCAGCCCACTATCCAGATCAGCGAAATCAAGATCTAATCCTGCGGCATGGGGGGCGGGATGTGTAAAATACACAGACCATCTGCCCTGAGGATCTCGCCCCCATGCACAACTGGTTTGCCATCCGCTTGGGCGACGCCCTTTTAGCTGGTCCCGATTTTGATGACCTGCAACTTGAGCTGACAGAAATATATGAACAGGCAGGAAAACCGGCAGACATGGCTGCCTTCTATCGCCATGAAACGTCTGCCAGCCTGTTTTGCAGCGTATCTGTTTACCTCAGCCCCGCCTTTTCTGCGCATGCAGAAGCACTGTACGCCACCCCTTGCCCGACACCGGAATCCTTCGGATTGACTTTTTTTGCCGGTTCCACTGACCTAGAGATCAACTAACCACCGACTTTCTTTCCCACAAGAAGTCATACTGACCTGTATTACCCCATTGCAGATACGCTCGTTCAACGCGATAGTTAAACCATATCGCGACATAAACGAGTGAGTTTGAGGCTAAACCATGAAGATTGATGTCTGGTTCGACTTTGCGAGCACCTATTCATACCCGGCTGTGATGAGAATCGGGGAGCTGGCCACCAACCAAGGAATCGACATCAACTGGCGCGCCTTTCTGCTCGGCCCAATTTTTAACCAGCAGGGCTGGACCGACTCGCCTTTTAATCTCTACCCCGCCAAGGGCGCCTATATGTGGCGCGACCTGGAACGCCTTTGTAGCGACTTACAGCTACCCTATCAAAAACCCACTGCTTTCCCCCGCAATGGGCTGTTAGCCGCCCGCATTACCTGTTTCTTTGCCGATGAGCCATGGATAGCCGACTTTGTTCAAGCAGTCTTTCGCGCCAATTTCGCCCGGGATGAAGATATTGCCTTGCCCGACGTTATCTCCACCTGTCTGCTGGAAGCGGGCCAGGATGCCGAGAATATTCTAGCAGCTGCAAACTCACCGGAAGCCAAACAGGCATTACGCGAGCAAACGGAAAGAGCCAGCCAAATGGGACTCTTTGGCGCGCCTTTTTTTGTTGTTGGTGACGAACAGTTCTGGGGGAATGACCGACTGGAGCGCGCTCTGGAATGGGCCCAGGGGCAGAGGATTAGCTAACAACACACGGTTTTTTGTTGACAGAACCAGCAAGGCTAGGTGTATATGTATGTGTAGCAGTTTGTCGTCGTATGACTGCCATAACCAACAACAATAAGAGGTACCACTATGCCCTTTTCCAGTGATCACCTGGATGAACTCAACCTGCTTAGCCTGTTTGATACTCACTCGCTACAGAACGGCATCAAGGTCCACAGCCACGAAGCCCCAACGTCAA
>JALRJN010000042.1 GCA_023261185.1 Porticoccus sp. | reverse complement strand
ACATCCCCTTTGAGCATATGCGGTCCATCTTCCAACACTGGTTGTACGTCGTTAATATGAAGTGGATCGCCCGGGGAATCTGATTTGATCAACAAATGGGTGAGGTCATTTTCTATGAGAATTTCCGTCAGGCTTTGGCGGTGCTTTTCAAGGCTGCGGCGCCGGCTCATCAGACACTGTCCAGAGGTGTGTTGTTTAACCAACCGGAGATAGCGTTAAGCCAGGATTCTTTTGGGCTGTTCAGGTTGAGATCGCTGGCACGTACCTGTTCATAGATGTGTTGCAGGTGCGTGGCCACCTGTTCAATGTCAATGTCATCCAATAAATGGTTGTTGAAGGCAACCAGCCACGCCATTTGGCAGGTGGCTGGTAGTGGTGACAGTTGATCCTGTTTGAGAATCTGACGCAGCAGTTTTCCGCGACGAATGGCAGATTCCATTGATGCCTCAAGGCGAGCTCCAAAACGAGTGAACACTTCCAGTTCCTGGAATTGCAGGTAGTCCAGTTTCATCCGCCCAGCCTCTTCCTTGATGCTGGGGTGCTGAGCCTGTCCGCCAATTCGCGACACAGACAGGGCGATATCAATCGCGGGCCGAAAACCGCTGGCAAACAGGCTGCGATCAAGATAAACCTGGCCATCAGTGATGGAAATCAGGTTGGTGGGAATGTAGGCCGCGATCTCACCCAGCTTTGTCTCGACAATGGGCAGAGCCGTCATACTGCCACCACCATGGGTCGCATTGAGGCAAGTCGCTCTTTCCAGCAAGCGGGCGTGTACAGAAAAAATATCGCCGGGGTAGGCTTCGCGCCCAGGCGGACGGCGCAACAGTAGTGACAGTTCTCGATAGGTTCTCGCGTGGGTGGAGAGGTCGTCATAAACCACTAGAACATCCCGCCCCTGCTGCATCCAGTATTCGGCAATGGCGCAGCCTGCGAAGGGGGCTAGTTGCTGAAGTCCTGGCAGGCCGCTGGCTTCAGCCGCCACGACCGTGGTGTATGACAGAGCACCAAATTCTTTCAGCGTATCAATGGTGTTGACGACGGTGGAGCGTTTCTGGCCGATCAACACATAGACGCAGTAAATATCCTGATCCTTCTGGTTGATCACCGTATCAATAGCCACTGCGCTGCGGCCCAGCCCCTCATCGCCAATCAGTAATTGTCGTTGACCCCGGCCAATGGGCACCATGGTGTCGATGATTTTTATACCGCTATACAGGGGGCGGTGAACAAAATCCCGGGCAATGATGGGCGGAGATTGGGATTCAAGGGGTTGCCAGCGCGAATGAGCCGGTGGTTCTCCCCCGTCGAGTGGATTGCCGAGTGGATCGACGACTCTGCCCAGCAACCCGTCCCCTACTGGAATACTTAACGTTCTCCCGGTTCTCTGCACTGTCGTGCCGGACGTGAGTGCATCCGTCTCACTCAACAGCACGGCACCGATCATGTCTTCATTAAGATCGAACACCATGCCACGGCTGCCATCGGCAAATATCAGCACGTCATCCATGGCTGCGGAGGGCAGACCGGCAATCCAGGCAATGCCATCACCCACAGAAACTACTGCTCCCTGCTCATGAATACGCAGGCCGGGCTGGTATGTTTCCAACCATTCGGCCTGCTGTTGCAGGGGGCGATTTTCTGTTGAGGGTTTATTGCTCATGGCTGCTGTTGCTCGCTCAAGGCTGTGATTCCCGCTCAAGGCTGTTTTTATCGCTCAAGGCTGTTAATTCTGCAAAGCCCCTCAGTTCGTCGCGAAGGTTGGCTGCCAGTACCCAGGCACCCATGGCGATGTGCAGGCCCGCCAGCAACTCGGGCTCTTCTTTAAATACCAGCTCGGCCTGCCAACCATTCTGGTTAATGACCTGTTGAAGAAGTTGGCGCTGTTCTTGCGAGAGGGGGTGGGCGCTCTGCACTATAACCTGGCTGGGGCCGGCCCCATTGTGTGAGTGAAGGGCTTTCAGTTGGTCCGTGGTCAGTTGCCCCAGTTCGGCAATAACCAGATTTACAAGGTGCGCTTCTACTTCAGGCCCTGCGGCTTGTTTAAGCAGCTGCCCGGCAAACTGGGCACCATGTGCCATGGCAGTCGCCTCCATCTTCCGCTGTTGATCTGCAAGCCGCTGGGCATCTGCCACCCGAATTTTTTCCCGTTCCAGAACAAGTGTCGATTTCAGCTCTTCCAGCTTTTTGTTGCGGACAGCTTCCAGCTCCCGTTTCAGCGTATCGCGTGCCTGCTGACGTTCCTGCTCCCAATGATCCAGCCGGGCTTCGTATTGTTGTTGCATAGTCTCGGCTTCGCTACGCAAGGTCTGGGCATCATCAAGTACTTTGTCGACACCTTCCTGTCGCTTGGCAATGATGTTCAGCACTGGCTTGTATAGGAAGTGCTTGAGAATCCAAAGCAACACCAGAAAATTGATGATTTCCAGCAGAAAGGTCGACCAGTTCAATTCCACGAACAGTATCCTTCTCGAATCTCGAGTTGCATGACGTTGCAATCAGCCCTACTGAGTCAGGTATTCCAGCAGCGGGTTTCGGAACAGGATGATCAGTACAATGACCAGCACGTAAATAGCCAGGGATTCAATCATCGCTAGCCCGATAAACAGGGTACGCATGATAGAGCGTTCAGCCTCCGGTTGACGAGACAAGGCATCCAGCGCACGGCTGATGGCCCAGCCCATAGCAATGGCGGGCATCATGACGCCCAGTGAAACACCGAAGACGGCGGCCACAGTCGAGGCCAGGGTAAAAGTGGATAAATCAGGCATTGTCATCTCCTTGCCGTGCTTGTCGGGATTGTTGGGACTGGATTCCGCCAGCGACATAAATCAGCGCCAGCATGCCAAAGATATAGGCCTGAACCAGCGCCTCGATAATGTGCAACATAAGAATAGGGACCGGGGCTAGAAATCCGGCCACCAGTAAAATCAGCAGTGCTGCCATTTCAAGGCTCATGATATTGCCGAACAGCCGCACGGCGAGGGCCACGGTGCGGGTAACCTCACTGATCAGGTGGAATGGCAACAGGATCGGGCTCGGGGACAGATAGTGTTTCAGGTAGGGCTTCAGCCCCT
>JALRJN010000003.1 GCA_023261185.1 Porticoccus sp. | reverse complement strand
TGCGGGAAGCCGATACCGAAGTGCCCGGCATGGATCGACTCAATGTCGAGCTGGTCAATTTCATGAACGAGCAGTTGCTTGATATCGCCTCTCCTTCCAACTTCTTGCCCACCAACCCCGAGGTACTCAAGGTCACCTGGGATAACAAAGGCAAGAACCTGCTGGAAGGCATTGGCAACATGCAGCGGGATATCCAGAAAAAACTGCTCAAAGATGATCGCCCGGATATGGGCGACTACAAGGTGGGCGAGAACCTCGGGGTCACCCCGGGCCAGGTGATTTATCAAAACCACCTTATTGAGGTCATCCAGTACAGCCCGGCAACAGAAACAGTCGCAAAAGAGCCACTGCTGATCGTCCCCGCCTGGATCATGAAATACTACATTCTCGACCTGCTGCCGGAAAATTCCATGGTGAATTATCTGGTTGGCCAGGGCAAAACTGTATTTATGATCTCCTGGAAAAACCCTGACAAGGACGACCGCGAGCTGGACCTGGATGATTACCTTAAACACGGTTTTCTCGCAGCTCTAGATGCCGTCAAAGCCGTGGTTCCCGACACTAAAATCAACACCATGGGGTATTGCATCGGCGGTACCCTGCTTTCCATTGGCGCGGCTTATTTGGCCAGAGAAGACGACGACAGCCTGAACAGCGTCACCCTGTTGGCAGCACAGGTGGATTTCACCGAAGCCGGAGAGATTACTCGCTTCCTCGGCGCCAGCCAGCTGGCATTCCTTGACAGCATGATGTGGACCGACGGCTACCTTGAAGCAGCCAGTATGGGCGGTGCCTTTAAAGCACTGCGAGCCCAGGACATGATCTGGAATCCCGCCGTGGAACGCTACTACATGGGCCGGGAGTCAAAACCCATTCCACTGATGGCCTGGAATGCCGATGGCACCCGAATGCCCGCAGCCATGCACAGCCGCTACCTGCATGAACTCTTCGTGGAAAACCGCCTGACGCAATGCAAATTCCTGATCGATGACAAGCCCATTGCTATTCAGGATGTTCGCGTGCCGTTTTTTGTAGTCGGCACTACCGCCGATCACGTTGCACCCTGGGTATCTGTTTACAAAATACATCACATCGCACGCAGTGATATCACCTTCCTGCTCACCAGCGGCGGCCACAACGCCGGTATCGCCTGTGGCCCGGAACACCCCCGGCGCACTTACCAGGTGGCGTTTCGGGAGTCCACCGACAAGTACATCGACCCCGACAGCTGGGTGGCATCGCAGGAAACACACACCGGCTCCTGGTGGCCTGTGCTTGACCTGTGGCTCGACCAGCAGTGCAGTGAAGAAGTGGCACCACCCCCCATCGGCGCACCTGATCAGGGTTACAACGTGTTGTGGCCGGCGCCGGGAAAATACGTGTTTGGATAATGCCACTCAAGCACTGGCATTCTGATGCCCGGTTGCTACAATCCGCCGCCCGACAAACTCACCATTGGCTGACCAGCTTTGACGACGCTGAATCCACAACAACGCGCTGCCGTTAAATACATTGACGGGCCCTTGCTGGTACTGGCCGGTGCGGGCAGCGGTAAAACCAGTGTGATCACCCAGAAAATTGCCTACCTGATCCAGCAATGCGGCATCAGCGCCCGTCATATTGCCGCGGTGACCTTTACCAACAAGGCCGCCAGGGAAATGAAGGAACGCGCAGGCAAGCTGGTCAAGGGTAATGAAGCCAGCGGCCTGACAGTTTCCACTTTCCACAACCTCGGCCTGAATATTATCCGTCGAGAAATCAGACAGCTGGGATACAAACCGGGGTTTTCCATTTTTGATGCCGAAGACGGGAAAACACTGCTGCGTGAGTTGATGGTCAAGAGCTCCGACCTGGATTCAGATCACCTTGACCTGATGCAACACCAAATATCCCAGTGGAAGAATGATTTACAGACACCGGAAGACGCACTCTCAAAAGCCGGCAGTGGCGGCGAGCAGGCCATGGCCTTGGTCTACAAGCGCTACACGGAAGCACTGCGCGCCTATAACGCCGTGGATTTTGACGACCTGATTCTTATCCCTACGCTGCTGTTCCAACGGTCTCCAGAGACTCTGGAAAAATGGCAGAATCGGATTCGCTACCTACTGGTGGACGAATACCAGGACACCAACTTTGCCCAGTACCAACTGGTAAAACTTCTGGTGGGCACTCGCCGCTCTCTGACCGTGGTCGGCGATGATGACCAGTCCATCTATGCCTGGCGTGGTGCCCGACCTGAAAACTTGCAACAGCTGCAGGATGACTTCCCGGAACTTCATGTGATCAAACTGGAACAGAATTATCGTTCCACCGGGCGTATTCTGCGAGCGGCCAACCGCCTGATCGACAATAACCCCCACCTGTTCAGCAAGGCTCTGTGGAGCGAACTGGGACCTGGGGATCCACTGCGGCTGATTCGCACCGATAACGAAGATGCGGAAACGGAGCGGGTGGTGAATGAAATTATCAACCTGCGCCTGCGAAAAAGCTGCCACTACCGTGACTTCGCCGTACTCTACCGTGGCAATCACCAGGCTCGATTACTGGAATTGAAACTCCAGGCTCAGGGAGTTCCTTACCACCTCAGTGGCGGCACTTCGTTTTATGCCCGCACGGAAATCAAAGACATCATGGCCTACCTGAGGCTGATGGTGAACAGTGCCGACGACAACGCTTTCCTGCGCATTATTAACACCCCTCGTCGCCAGATCGGGACCAGCACACTGGAAAAGCTGGGCACCTATGCGAACCAGAGGGAAATCCCCCTGATGGAAGCCATTGACGAGGTGGGGTTTCAGTCCCAACTGTCGCCACAACACCTGGAACGCCTACAGCGTTTCCGCCACTGGATAGAACAGGTGGCGCGCCAATGCAGCAACGGCGACCCTGTGGCGGCGATAAAGGAGATGATCGACGACATCGATTACGAGGGATGGCTGCATCAGAACGCCAGCAGCTCAGCAGTGGCCGAAAAGCGCATGGAAAATGTTCACTTCCTGGTAGCACAAATCAAACAGCTGTTGCTTAAGGATGACTTGGATATTCCGGGAGAAGAAGGCAGTGGCGACACCGCCGTGGAAGATGCCATTGCCAAACTGATTCTGCGAGACCTCCTCGACCGCCAGGAAGAGGACTCCGCCGATGACAAAGTGCAACTAATGACACTACATGCGGCAAAAGGCCTGGAATTTCCCCACGTATTTCTGATTGGCATGGAAGAGGGGATACTCCCACACCGAAACAGCATTGACGAAGAGAATATTGAAGAGGAGCGGCGCCTTGCCTATGTCGGTATCACCCGCGCGCGCTTGACCCTGACCATGACCATGGCGGCACGGCGTAAATTGTTCGGGGAAGTCTCGGAAACCACGCCAAGCCGTTTTCTCGACGAGCTACCCCAGGAAGATCTGGAAACAGAGGGTATGGGTAATAGCGATCCGGAAGTCGGTAAAAAGAAAGGCCGGGAATCTCTGGATGCCTTGAAAGGCCTGTTTGCTTAATCGAGCTTAGCAACCTGCTGAAAAACAAACTTTCTAATTACTGCGCTATTCTCACTGCGGCTGATCGAGTAAGCGTCCTGGCCATGTCCAGGCCTGAACTCGAAAACGCCGACGAAAGCGAATGCGCAGACTGTATTAAAACCCTGTTTGCCGACATCAACGGAAATGGGATTTTTCTCCCTCATCAATTCGTTGCGCAGGCCTACAGCGGTTTATTGCAAGAAGCCGCTGAACTGACCTCATCATTGGGCATCAGCCAAAATAGCTAAAGGGTCAACCCTGCTATAAATAAAATGGCAGGGCCGACCTCAGGCTGATCTCCTCTGCAGAAAGATCACAACCATAGGCCAGCACTTCCACACCGGCATCCATCGCTTCCCGTAAAGTCTGCCCGTACACCGGATCAATCTCATCCGCTGGCCCCACCGATTGCGCACCGCTGTGTTGTACACAGAAGACCAGTACGGCCCGGTGCCCCTGCTCCACCATCGCCATCAACTCCCGCAGGTGTTTGGCTCCCCGAATTGTGACTGCATCCGGAAATAGTACGCGCCCATCTCCAACACCCAAGGTAGTATTTTTCACTTCCACGTAGCAGCGCCGCTCGCCGTCGATCAACAACAGGTCGATACGGCTGTTCTCATCCCCGTACTTCACCTCAGGGCGAATTTCACTGTACTCCTGCAACTCGGCGATCACCCCACTCTCAATGGCTTCACGCACCAGCTTGTTGGGCCGCCCGGTGTTCACCCCGGCAAGAAATCCATCCGGTGTGCTGGTAATTTCCAGAGTACCGGGCAACTTGCGTTTCGGGTCATTGGAACGGGAAAACCAACATGGAGTTTCCGGTGCCCAGCAGTTCTTCATGGAACCGGTGTTGGGACAATGAATGGTCATCTCTTCACCATTTGCTAAGCGGATGTCCGCAAGAAAGCGCTTATAGCGCTTCAGCAATATTGCCTGCTCCAGTGGCGGCTCTATCTTCATAACTTCTTTATCCTTTTAACGCCCGTCGCAAACGATCTACTGCCACCTCCAGCCGCGGCAATGATTCCGTATAGGCAAAGCGAATATGTTGGCGGGCCTTGTTATGCCCAAAGTCAGTCCCCGGCGTGCAGGCAATGCCGTGCTCACGAAGCAACTGCCAGCAGAACGCCTCGCAATCATCAGTAAAGGTGGAGACATCGGCATAAAGATAAAAGGCACCCTCAGGCACACGATCAATACGAAACCCCAGTTCTCGCAGGGCCGGCAGTAAAAAATCACGACGCGCCTGGAAGGCCTGACGCCGTTGCTCAAGAATCTCTCGAGTGTCCGGTTGAAATGCGGCCAGCGCGGCATACTGGGCAATACTGGGGCTGGCGATATAAAAATTCTGCGCCATCACGGTCAGGGTATCGATCACTGGCTCGGGGACGACCATCCAGCCAAGCCGCCAGCCGGTCATGCCGAAGTACTTGGAAAAGCTGTTAATGACAAACAGGTCGTCGGCCACAGACAGTGCTGAGCTCAATGGCACATCACTATAGGTCAGACCATGGTAGATCTCATCAACGATCAAGGTCCCCTGTTGCGCCTTCACCTGACGATAAAGCTCCGCCAGTTGCTGTTGATCTATCACGGTACCGGTTGGGTTACTCGGAGAAGCCACCATAGCGGCCACCGAATTGGGGCGCCAGTATTCCTCCACACTGGCGGCACTGAGCTGGTAATTCTCATCCGGCCCCACCGGCACCAACTGCGGCTCGGCATCCAGGCGTCTCACAAAATTGGCATTACAGGGATAGCCCGGGTCGGCCAGTAACAACCCGTCGCCGGGATTCAGCAATAGCTCACAGACCATACCCAGCGCCGCACTGCTGCCGGTAGTAACAATCACGCGGCGAGCATCAATCTCGACCTCGTACTGTTCTGCGTAGAAATCGGCAATGGCCTGACGCAGCTCGGGAATCCCACAGGAAGGGGTATAACCCGTGCGCCCCTCCGTCATAGCCACCCTGGCGGCTTCGAGAATTGGCGCAGCGGTTTCAAACCGCGGCTCGCCAATTTCCATGTGAATAATATCCCGCCCCTGCGCTTCAAGAGACTGTGCCGCCTCTAGAAAATCCACCACTTTAAAGGAGGTGAGGTTGCGGGTGCGGTTGGCCAGTTTCGTCACTGCAGCTCCATCATGATCAGGGAATGCCATTCTCAAGCAAGGCTATGGCACGGCATTATGTCCTGAATGCCGGACAAAGCCTACAGCGCCCAACCCCCGCCAAAGGCCCACCGGGTCGGGTGATTTGACCTTCCACTGACACCACTAATCAAAAAAGCACGTTTTTACTTGAAAAATTTCTCCGCTGGCACTATAAACGCGGGTCTCGTAACTCACCGAGACTGAAAAAGATGCCAAAAAAAGCAGAAACTGCCACCGTTGCTTCCCTTCACGGCTTTTCTCCCTATAAGGAGAAAAAGAGTGAGGAGTACATGAATGAGAACCAGCGTGAGCATTTCAAACAAATTCTGCTGGCCTGGAAAAGAGAACTCATGGAAGAAGTGGACCGCACCGTCTCTCATATGAAAGATGAGGCTGCCAACTTCCCTGATCCAGCTGACCGGGCGACACAAGAAGAAGAATTTAGCCTTGAACTGCGCACCAGGGATCGCGAACGTAAACTGATCAAGAAAATTGACAGCACCATGGAGCGTATCGAAAACGACGACTATGGTTTCTGCGATCAGTGCGGTATCGAAATCGGTATTCGTCGACTCGAAGCACGCCCTACAGCCAACCTGTGCGTGGACTGTAAAACCCTCGACGAAATCAAGGAAAAACAGCTCACCGGCGGCTGATCCTGAAGGAAGCGGCACTGCCGCTTCCAATCCCCTCGCATGGTATCCCCTGCAACGCCCTATATCGGACGCTTCGCGCCTTCACCCACCGGCCCCCTGCATTTTGGCTCCCTGGCTACTGCTGTCGCCAGCTATCTCGATGCCCGGCATTACCACGGGCAATGGCTGCTGCGCATGGAAGATATCGACCCCCCACGGGAAATGGCAGGTGCCGCAGATCTGATTCTCCAGCAATTGGAAATTCATGCCCTGCACTGGGATAGCAAGGTACTTTTCCAGAGCACACGCAGTGATGCCTATCGGGAGACGTTAAAGCAGCTCGAGGCTGATGGCTTAATCTATCGCTGTCATTGCAGTCGCCAGCAACTGAAGGAACGAGGTGGTCTTCACCCCCGCCGCTGCACCTACACCGGTAACCCGGATAAGCCCCATGCATTGCGCCTGGCCGTGGCCGACGAGAGCGAAATCAACTATACCGACCTTTTCCAGGGCCAGCAGCACCAGCACATCAAACAGGAAGTCGGTGACTTTGTGTTGCACCGTAAAGACGGCTTATTCGCCTATCAGTTAGCGGTGGTACTGGACGATGCCTTTCAGGGCGTAAACCACGTCATACGCGGCAGCGACCTGCTGGATTCCACAGCACGACAGATCTACCTGCAGCAACTGCTGGGTGTCGCTTCACCTCAGTATGGCCACCTACCTGTTGCCGTGGATACTGCAGGTAACAAACTCAGCAAACAGAACATGGCCCCCCCTGTTGAAAGAACCACTCCCACACTTAATCTCTGGGTCGCCATGCAATGGCTGGGGATGACTCCGCCTCAAGCCCTGCAACAGGCAACACCGGGCGAACTGATCACCTGGGCCATACCCCACTGGGATCGCAAGGCCGTTCCGGGCCTCATCCAGCAGCTGGCACCATAAAGTCTACAATTGCCCCTGTCACAGGGAGGTGTGCTACCAGCAAGTTATTCCCCGGGCTTGCATCCAGGTAACAACAAGGTAACACTAACAACGGCACGAACATTCCCCTTTGCGGCAGGCGTTTCATGGATTCCATCCTGATTGTCGAAGACGAAGACAGCATTCGAAGCTCTATCAAGAAACTGCTTAACGGCCAGCTCTTTGAAACCAGCGAGGCCAACAGCATCCAGGATGCACTCGACAAATACGATCTGACAGACTTCTCGCTAATCATCAGCGACTTGCGACTTCCGGGTGCCCCCGGCACCGACCTGATCCAGCTAGCCGGCGATGTGCCAGTGCTGATCATGACCAGCTATGCAAGCCTCAAGTCCGCCGTGGAAACCATGCGTATGGGCGCCGTGGACTTTATTCCAAAGCCCTTCGATTCCAAGGAACTGCTTGATGCCGTGCGGCGAATTCTGGACAACCCCAAGCCAGCTCATTCTCTCAAGGCACCGGACCTGTCCGGAAGAGGCATGATCGGCTCCAGTGCCGCGATGAAGTCCGTGTTTAATATTATTCAGAAAGTGGCGCAGACCGATGCCACGGTACTGATTCATGGCGAAACCGGCACCGGTAAGGAACTTGCCGCCAGCGCCATACACAACGAAAGCAATCGCTACCGTGGCCAGCTTATCTGCGTCAACTGTGCAGCCATTCCCGAAACACTTATCGAAGCGGAACTATTTGGCCATGAAAAAGGCGCATTCACCGGCGCATCCTCAGCCCGCAAGGGCCTGGTCACGGCGGCGGATGGCGGCACTCTGTTTCTAGACGAGATTGGAGAACTTCCCCTCGAAGCCCAAGCGAGGCTACTGCGCGTTCTACAGGAAAAAGAAGTTCGCCCTATCGGTTCAGTGAAGTCACACAAGGTGGATGTACGACTGGTCGCGGCAACCCACCGCAACCTGAAAAAGCTCTGCGAACAGGGCAGCTTCCGGGAAGACCTTTTTTACCGCATCAATGTTGTCAATCTCGACCTGCCCCCGTTGCGAGAACGCGGTAAGGACGTTCTGGAGATTGCCGATATGCTGCTGGAAAAGCAGTGTGAAAAACTTAAAAAGCCCCATCTCAAACTTGCCCCTGATGCCATTCAGGCAATCACCACCTACCACTGGCCAGGCAATATCCGTGAGCTGGAGAACTCCCTGGAACGCGCCACCATTCTCTGCGACGAAAACGAACAGATCACCCACGACCTGCTAGGCATTGACCTGTCGCTGGTTGAGATTGACGAGGAGTTGGAACAGCGCAGCAGCCATACATTCCGTCAGACCAATATCGATCCCCCGGAAGGGCTCTCACTGGAAGACTATTTCACCCGGTTTGTACTCGAACACCAGGAAGCCATGAGTGAAACAGAGCTGTCCAAAAAGCTGGGCATCAGCCGTAAGTGCCTCTGGGAACGCCGCCAAAAACTGGGTATCCCGCGCAAGAAAGACGCCTAACCCACTAAAGTGTCACCTAATTTGTTACTTTTTTCCGCACCCATGCGTGTATATAGGTAACACTTTTAGCCCAAAAAGTGTGATCTGCGTCTCAAAAAAAATTTAACTTATTGTATGATAAATAAATTTTATTTTTGGCACACTTCCTGCTCTATCACATGTACAATAAAAACAGCTGATAATTAAAAAAATAAATAATAAAAATAAACAATTGGATGGATTGCTAACCGGTTGATTAGGGGGGTAGACCCGTCGACCTATAGCCTATGGGATACAAGGGAAGCTTTCGGGCTTCCCTTTTTTAATGCCAATCGCCAGGGTCTCGACACCAATATCGTCAACAGGAGCGTCCTTCGCACCCCCTGTGCTAGAATGCGTCTTTCCCGTTTAAGCACATCACCAATGCTGAAAAAGATCGCCAGCTACTTCCGCAAAGACCCGCTACCCATCCTCCCGGGGGAACCCCATACAATCCCCTCCGGCGACCACCCTATTAGCCCCCGTCAAATCACTTCCGGTGCAAAAAAAGTGGTGGAGCAGTTGGTCAGCGATGGCTATGAAGCCTACCTTGTCGGCGGCTGTGTACGCGACCTCCTGTTGGGTATGCAACCCAAGGATTTTGATGTCGCCACTGACGCCACTCCTGAAGAGGTCAACCGACTGTTTCGCCGCGCGCGTATCATTGGCAGACGCTTCCAGATTGTTCATGTACGCATGGGCAAAGAAGTCATCGAGGTCACCACATTCCGCGCCAGCCACACGGCAGAGCACAAGGGACGTGATCAGTCACGACGCTCTTCCAAGGGTCTGTTGTTGAGAGACAATATTTTTGGCTCGGTAACTGAAGATGCCTGTCGCCGTGACTTCACCATGAATGCCCTGTATTACCACCCACAGGACAACAGCGTTTTTGACTATGCCGATGGACTGAGTGACATTCAGCAACGGCTGATACGCGTTATCGGCAACGCCGAAGAGCGTTACCGGGAAGACCCGGTGAGAATGCTCAGAGCTGTCCGCTTTGCCGCCAAGCTGGGATTCAGGATCGAAGAAAACAGCGCCCGAGCCATTGGCAAACTCGGGCACCTGCTCGCCGATATCCCTCCCGCCAGACTATTTGATGAAGTACTAAAGCTCCTGATGCATGGCCATGCACTGGCCACCTTCCGGCTGCTCCGGGAGTTCGGCCTGTTCAAACTGCTGTTCCCCGCCACGGAAGAAGCGCTGTCAAAGGACCCCGGCTATTACCTCGAATTTCTCGAGCAGGCCATGACCAATACCGACAAGCGCATTCGTGCGGATAAACGGGTGACACCCGCTTTCCTGCTGGGCGCCATCCTCTGGCCTGCCGTTCTGGAAAGACGCAAGGCCTTTGAAAGCGGTAACAGCTCCCCCGTCTACGCCCTGCAACAGGCGGCCGGCGAAGTGGTTCACCGAGCCTGCCAGCGCATATCCATTCCGAGACGCTTCAGCATGCCTATGAGGGAGATCTGGGAACTGCAACTGCGCCTGCCGCGCCGCGCCGGCACCCAGGCATCCCGCCTGATGGAAAACAACCGTTTCCGCGCCGGCTATGACTTTCTGCTGTTGCGCGAAGACGCCGGAGAAATCGAGCCCGGTCTGGGTGAATGGTGGACCCGCTTCCAGGAAGCCAATGAACACACGCAAGAGGAAATGACCAGCAACCTGGATCAACCCAAATCGCGCCGCCGTCGCCGCCGCCCGCGCAAACGTTCCTCCGCACCCCAGGGCGACCATGACTGAAGTGGTCTATATTGGCCTCGGCAGTAACCTGGCCGACCCACTGGATCAATTGCAACGCGCCTCCCTCGCCCTCAGCAATCTGCCAGACACCACCCTGTCCGCCTTATCCAGCTGGTACCAGACACCACCCATGGGGCCACAGGACCAGCCCGACTACCTCAATGGCGTGGCGCAACTGAACACTACCCTCCCCCCTACCCAACTGTTACAGGCACTGCAGGCCATTGAGCAGGATCATCAACGAGTACGGGAACACCACTGGGGACCGAGAACGTTGGATCTGGATATTTTGCTCTACGGCGATCAGGTCATTGACCTTCCGGAATTAAAAATTCCTCACCCGGGTATATACCAGAGAAATTTCGTGTTGTTGCCGCTGGCGGAGATCAATGCTCAACTGAGATTCCCGGACGGCAACACCCTGGCAATGCGCTTGGAAAATTGTCCATCTGAAGGTATCGTTCGCCTCTCGCCTGGAGATTTCTGTGGAACAACTGGCTAACGATCTGGATCTTGCTCTCGAGGATTACAAGCTGCCGGGCTTCATTGCCGTGGAAGGTCCCATCGGCGTGGGGAAAACCACACTGGCCAAGCGTCTGGCCAGCAGCTTCAACTACGAAACCCTGTTGGAACAGGCCGAGCAGAACCCGTTTCTCGAACGCTTTTACGAAGACCCCCGCAGCGGTGCATTGCCCACCCAACTTCACTTCCTGTTCCAGCGCACCAAACAGATTCAGGAGTTGCGCCAGGGGGATATCTTCCAACAGGTACGGGTGGCAGACTTCCTTATCGATAAAGACCAGCTTTTCGCCCAGGTCACCCTCGACGACGACGAACTCAAACTCTATCAGACGGTATATCAGCAGCTCACGATCGACGCACCAAAACCCGATCTGGTGATCTACCTGCAAGCTCCCACTGAGGTGTTGCTGGAACGCATACAGCGCCGCGGCATTGAGATCGAGCAGTCCATTGAGGCCCGCTATCTGGAACAACTCAACGAAGCTTACACACGTTTTTTCTATTATTACGATGATGCCCCCCTGCTGATCGTTAATGCCACTGACATCGATCTCAGCAGTAATGAGGAGGACTACCAGAATCTGGTGAGCTACATGCTCAACATCAAGTCCGGGCGCCATTACTACAACCCCCAGGCAAGCCTCTGAACGCCTCCTGGGTACCGAGCCATCCAATGGAACCGATTCGTCCATGAAAACTGTCACCATCCACACCCTGCGCGACCTCAAATCCCGGGG
>JALRJN010000066.1 GCA_023261185.1 Porticoccus sp. | reverse complement strand
CGGGTGCTGATGCCTGTCTTCTGGTGACGCCTTATTACAACAAGCCGACCCAGCAGGGCCTTTATCTTCATCACAAGGCCATTGCAGAAGCTGTGGATATTCCTCAGATTCTCTACAACGTGCCGGGCAGAACCGCCTGTGACATGTTGCCGGAAACAGTGATCCGGCTTGCAGATATTCCCAATATTGTCGGTATCAAGGAAGCCACCGGAGATCTGGGGCGCGCGCGACAACTGATAGAAAACTGTCCGTCGGATTTTGCGATTTATTCAGGGGACGATGCCACGGCCCTGGAATTGATTCTGATGGGGGGTCACGGCGATATTTCGGTGACCGCGAACGTTGCACCCCAGTTAATGTCTGAGATGTGCCGGCTTGCGCTGGCAGGACAGGCGGAAGAAGCGCGTGCTATTAATCAGGTATTGCTACCCCTTCACAAACACTTGTTTGTGGAGTCGAACCCTATCCCCGTCAAGTGGGCAGTTGCAGAAATGGGGCTGATGGAACATGCCATCCGTCTGCCGTTGACGGATTTGTCAGCCGAACACCATGAAACGGTGTTGACTGCCCTGAAACAAGCCGGCGTATTGAACGGCAACTAAGAGAAAGCGGAGCCCTGAATGAAACCAAGTCTGAGACTTTTCTGTGTGACGGTGCTGACATTGGCCGTGGCAGGTTGTGGCAAAAGTCCAGTGAGGGACCGCAGTAATGACTACCTGCAGGCTGTGGAAGTACCGCCCATGTCGGTGCCCGAAGATCAGAGCAGCTCAGCCATCGGCGAGCTCTACGATATTCCGGTAATTGCTGATACGTCAGCAGCTCCTCAACGTTTCAGGCTGCCAAGACCCCAGCCCTTGTCGGAAACCACGTTCGAAGAGATCGTCAAGATTGATACTTTCGGCGACAAGCGCTGGATCGCCATCAATAAACCGCCAGCTGAAGTCTGGCCGAGAATACGCAATATTCTTTCGCGTAGCCAGGTTCCCACAACTCGGGTGGACGCCACCGCTGGTGAAATTGAAACGGCCTGGCTTGAGTTCAAGGACGACGATGTAAACAGTCACCGTTTCCGTTTTACGATCAGGCCCGGTGTTGGAGTTAACAGCACCGAAGTCAGAATTCTGGAAATGTCTGCGCCGCTGGGTAAAGAATCAGACGTTTCAGAATGGCCGCAAAGCTCCATGAGCGATGCCCGCGAGCAGGAGTTTCTGCAGATTACTTCCGATGCGTTGGCCCATGAAATCAACAGTGGCAGTGTCTCTCTTCTGGCCCAGAATATCGGTGGCGACGATCGTGTGAAGGTCATCGCTGATGAAGCTGTCGACCCCTATCTCCAGATCAGACTCGGTTACGACAGGGCCTGGAATTCAGTAATTAACTCTCTCTCCAAAGGGGGGTTCACGGTTCTGGATCAGGATCGCTCTGCAGGACGAGTCAGCGTCGAATACAAGGAAATTATCCTGGTTGAGGAAGGTGGAACAACACTAATGGATCTGGTGCTCAACTTTGGTCAGAAAGATGAGGAGCTGCCACCGGTAAAATACCAGGTCACTCTCTCCGAGAACCAGCAGATTGTGGAAGTTCGCGTGCTGGATGAGGCACGTAACCAGCTTGATCGCCCCTCGGCGATGAAGCTCCTTAAAGTGATCCGCGGCAATCTAAGTTAAGTACGGATGCGCTTTGCCTCATTGGGCAGCGGCAGTAAGGGTAACGCCACAGTTGTGGACTGTGGCTCTTCAAGGTTCCTAGTGGATTGTGGTTTCTCGATCCGGGAAACGGAACGTCGACTACTGCGTTTAGAGTTAACGCCTGCCGATATTGGCGCTGTACTGGTTACACACGAGCATACAGACCATCTTCGCGGCGTATTCCCTCTAGCGAAGAAATACAATATCCCGGTTATTATGACTGCCGGCACCAGTAAGGCTGCCAAAGCTCCCTCAGTACCCCTCACGTTGATAGACAGCCATTCTCCCTTTGTATTCGGTGATGTAACTATCACTCCGGTATCTGTGCCACACGACGCCAGAGAGCCCGTACAGTACATTTTCAGCTGTCGTGGCTTGAGGTTGGGGGTGCTGACCGATATTGGCAGTATTACTCCCCATGTGGTCGATGAGTACTCTGGTTGTGACGGCCTGTTGCTTGAATGCAATCATGATCTGCAGATGTTGCAAAACGGCCCATACCCTATGGCGTTGAAACAGCGAATTTCCAGTCCCTGGGGACACCTGAGTAATGACCAGTCACTGGCTCTACTGGAAAGTATTGACCTGCAGCGACTGCAACATCTTGTTGTTGGCCACGTCAGCTTACAGAACAATGCGTTGGAAATTGTGAAGGGATTGATGCAAGAGGTTGATTCAAAGCTACCTTCTGTTCACTACGCCTGCCAGGAAGAGGGCTTTGGCTGGCTGGAATTGAAAGCTTCTTGAGGTGTTTCGGTCAGTTTGACGTCATTTTTTGATCAGCGGTGCCGAGCATTTGCACAGCTATCAAGGTTTTCTCGATGGTTGTTGTCCACAATTACATTAATAACTTTAGGGGAATCTTCAGAACCTCTCCTAAGTTATTGATTCCTAATTTTGTAATTCATAACCCATTGAAATATAAACAAAAATTAAACTGATCAAAAAATAACCAGTTTGTGTCTGTATCCCTGTTCATGGGGATTTGACCGAGTTTTACGAAAGTAATACACAAAGTTATCCACAGATTTTGTGGGTAACTTTTTTGAAGAATGTCGCAAAATTTGTCAACGAACTACAGGTTCAAACGTTTATTGAGTGCAATGGGTAGGCAGGCTGACTTGCCCATCAGTTTGCTGGGCAAGCAATTTGGCATCTACACAGTTGAGTTTGTCATTGCCTGCGAGCAATACAGTTTTAAGCTGGCCAAGAAACAGCAGTGGCTTAATCTCTGTCAGTAAATTGTTGTCGAGGTTGACATGAGTGAGACCGGTAAAGATTTCCAACCCGGCCAATGTGCGAATACCCGCATTGGAGCAATTGAGTTGCCGAAGGGTACCGGCTTTATGGGCCTTCTCGTCATAAATGGCCTGTTTGATACAGTTAGAGAGTCCCTGGTCAGTGATTTTGTAGTCAGTAAATAAGTCGGGTTGCTCAAAGACCGGTTGTTCATTGAATGTATAGATGTAGTTTTCGCAGCCGGTCAGTACGAGGATGGAAAGGAGGTTGAGGAGAATGATGATGTTTTTCATAAGGCTGCGAACCAGTTAATGCCGAAGAGTGGCAAATCACTTGAAAAGGTTTTTGCTTCTATCACAATAAGGATAAAGCAAATTTGAAAGGAAGGTGTCAAAGCCTTTAACTTTTTATTCATGAACGAGGAATTACCATGAAAAAACTTCTGTTAATAGCGCTGGTAGGAGCATTGACGGCCTGTATGTCCACGGATCCCTACACCGGTCAGCAAAAAACCAGTAATACTGCAAAAGGTGCAGGTATTGGTGCTGTGACGGGTGCAATTATCGGTGCCGCAACGTCCAGTGATGATGACCGCAAGAAAGGGGTTATCACCGGTGCTGTAGCAGGAGCCGCGGTCGGTGGTGGAATTGGCTATTACATGGACCGACAGGAGGCTGCTCTCAGAGCAAAGTTGGAAGGTACGGGTGTTAGAGTCATTCGAGAAGGTGACACTATCCGTTTGGTCATGCCCAGCAACATTACCTTTGGCGTTGACCGTTACGAGGTGCGTCCCGAGTTCTATAACACGCTGGAGTCTGTTGCGCTGGTGCTGAAAGAATTTAACAAGACCAATATTCGGATTGCCGGTCATACCGATTCAACCGGCAGTTCCGAGTACAACCAGACACTCAGTGAGCGTCGTGCCGCCAGTGTGGGGCAGCTGTTGATCAGCCAGGGCATTGCCAGTGGTCGGGTTTGGACCACTGGATATGGTGAACGTTACGCCATTGCTGACAATAGTACCGAATATGGCCGTCAGGCTAACCGCCGGGTGGAGTTGGAGTTGGTTCCCATTCAGTAAGATGACAAACAGTCTTTCCATCCTATACTGGCCCGGCTTTGAAAGCCGGGCCGGTTTACTTTCCGATACTCTTGGGCTGCAGTGCTTTGCTATCACAGCAAGTGCTTCCATGTCGGGCATGGCGCTGGTAGTCGATGAAGCAGGGCTTGCCCTGCAACAGCTGGGTCCGAACGCTCCGGGGCCGGTGCGTTGCGACTTCAGTAGCGGGGCAGCTCGGCACCGCCGGCTTTATGGTGGAGGTAAGGGGCAGGACATTGCCAAGGCAATAGGCCTGGCACATAAAGGATTTAAACCGAGGGTGCTGGATTTGACTGCCGGTCTGGGACGGGATGGATTTGTTCTCGCGAGCCTCGGAGCCCAGGTCACAATGGTAGAGAGACATCCCATCGTGTTTGCTTTGTTGACTGACGGATTGGCCCGCGCCCGTGAAAGTGCGGAGTATGAGGCAGATGGGGAGTTACTGGGTATTCTGGATCGAATTCACGCCGTGCAAAGTGAGTCCTCTGAATTCTTAGAGAATTTAACTGCGGACCAGTCTCCGGATGTGATTTATCTCGATCCGATGTTTCCACCCAGGGATAAGTCCGGCAAGGTGAAAAAAGAGATGCAGCTATTTCATCAATTGGTGGGTAAGGCGGCAGAAGATAGTGACAGGCTTTTGTCCCTGTCACTGCAGCAGGCCAACTATCGGGTGGTGGTCAAGCGACCCGCCCACGCCCCTTTTCTCAGCGGTCGTGAGCCGGGCTATTCGCTCAAGGGGAAATCCACCCGTTTTGATATCTATCCCCTGAAAAAGCTCCCTTAAAGTAAGCTGTTAACCCTGATCAGCCTTTACCATTCGTAACCAATCGCGATCACCCACTCTTCGTCAGCGTGTTTCTGCTCATCGGAGGGTTCGCTGACATAGTCATAATCGTAGCGCAGCTCACTGAACAGGTTGCCCATCAAAGGGAGTTTGACCCCTGTGCTGCTTTCCGTTTGATTGTTGTTGATGTCATCCATTGCCCACAGCAGTTCATGGTGGTGGAACAGGGTCAGTTTACTACCGGGCACCGGCCAGTTCATTTTGAAGCCCCAACGTCCTGCCAGATCGTTATCGGAACCATCCTCCGGATGGTGTGAAATCAAATACGCCGCACCCAACTGCATATCAAAGTTCATCTGATTGTCCAGGTTAAAGCGTTGCCCAAAACCGGCACCGAGCTCGTATTGCTCGTCGATAGCATTAAACCGATCTTTTTCATAGCCGAGCCGTGTGTAGCTGAACCAGCGTTGGTTAAAGTCGTAGTTAAGCTGGTAGTTTCCTTCGTAGCGTTCATCCACCACGTCACCATCGCTGGTCTCTGACTCCGCCAGCAGTTCCACCTGGTGGCGGAACTGATCCCGTAGCCACTGAGCGTTGACAATGAAGTCCAGGTCCGACGAGTCTGTATTTCCGTCTTTTCGGTTAAAGCTGAAGCGAGAGTCGCCACTGAAGGCTGGTGGGGGTTCAATAGCTACCAGCGTCGCCAGGGGCTGAGTCTCAACAAGCCCATCAGCACAACTGGCTTGGACGCCTTCTTCGAGGTTGAGGGAGCAGTTATGGGCAGTGCCATTCGGGGTTCTGACTTCGGGAATGACTGCGGTTGAGGTGAAGTGAGCCACTTTTTCTTTGGGAATGCTGAGCTTGCCCAGGTTGTCTGACTTCCATATCACCTGTTTTTTATCCACAGCCTGCAACTCGCCGTGGATAACATCGCCATTATTCAGGGTGATGGTCCCAGCCATGGCAACCTGGCTGGTAAAGGATAGAAAGATCAGAGCTCTAGCGGCCAAAGCCGTGAGAAAGCGCATAAGTGACTCCTTGTAAAAAGGTGATCCTTAAAATGATCAAAATAACTGCGTACGAAAATTTTCTTCGCTTGGATGAGTTGTTGTTAGCAAACAGGAAAGGGTAGTTGTTAGCCCAGCAGCTTTTCCAGGATTCGCTGGTAAATAATGCTCAGTTGATCGATGTCCGCCACACTGGCGCACTCGTCTACTTTATGAATGGTGGCATTGACAGGGCCAAGCTCTACGACCTGCGTGCCAAATGGGGCTATAAATCGCCCGTCAGAGGTGCCTCCCGCTGTAGACAGCTCGGTGCTGAGGCCGGTAACTTCGCGGATGCTGGCAACCGTTGCCTCGACCAGTTCGCCTTCTGCTGTCAGAAAGGGTTGTCCGCTCAGATGCCACTTGATGTCGTAATCAAGGTTGTGTTTGTCCAGGATGGCCCCGGTACGTTCGCGGAGTTGTTCCGACGTGACTTCAGTGGAAAAACGGAAATTGAAGACGACGTGGACTTTGCCGGGAATCACGTTGGTGGCACCGGTACCGCCCTGAATGTTGGATACCTGGAAACTGGTGGCAGGGAAAAAATCATTGCCATTATCCCAGCTTTCCGCGGCCAGTTCTGCAAGCGCCGGAGCTATCCTGTGGATGGGGTTGTCTGCCAGGTGGGGGTAGGCGACATGTCCCTGAATGCCTTTAACCGTCAGTTCGGCACCGAGTGAACCCCGCCGCCCATTCTTGACGACATCACCTACCTGTTTTGAGCTGGAGGGCTCGCCGACGATACACCACTCGGGAATGGCATCCTGTTCTCGCAGCCATTCCACTACTTTCACGGTTCCGTCCACAGCGATGCCTTCCTCGTCGCTGGTAATGAGAAAGGCAATTTGTCCCCGATGGTCCTGGTGGTCGGCAAGAAAGCGCTCCACACTGGTAATCATGGCCGCTAGTGAACCTTTCATATCAGCGGCGCCACGCCCGTAGAGGATGCCGGACTCTATTTTTGGCTCAAAAGGTGGCCGTTGCCAGTCATTTTCTGGGCCTGTAGGAACAACATCTGTGTGCCCGGCAAAGCACAGGGTTGGACCATTTTTACCGTGTACCGCCCAGAAGTTTTCAACATCTCCGAAAGGTAACCTGACGACACAGAATCCCAGTGCTTCAAGCCGTTCAATCATTAACTGCTGGCAGCCATCATCAAGGGGCGTGACGGATCGGCGGCGAATCAGTTCGCAGGTCAGGTCTAGCGTGGGGGATTCAGTGGTCATCACAAAATGCTCTCAAATCGAGGGCGTAAGTTTAGCGGGCTGAACTGGGATAGGCTACCGTTCAGCGGCAGCCTGTCAGCATCAGGTGACCCGGTGGAGGGTATTGCCATCGGTATGGTCGAATTCACGGCCGTAGATATCCAAAAGGGTCGATTCCTTGTAGAGCAGGCTGTCATCTTTCACTGTAATGGAATGACGGTAACTCAGCGTTTTGGCGTTTTTCGCCATAAAGGGAGATTGCAGGATATTCCAGTGGGGATCATCGAGGCTGGCACTGACGTCGATTTGAGTTGCGCCTTCGGTTGTTGTCAGGGCTTTGCCGGCAGCAAGTACACAGAGCGCACGGGGAATGGTCAAAGACTGGATGACCTGTTTTTCAGCAGGATCCCACAACCAGTAACCCACCTGATCGTGGAAGACCTCATCATTGGATTTGCGACAAACCACCTGATGGTATCGCACGATCCAGAGTTGCTGTGATTCAGCATTTTTTACATCTCCGGCGGCTTCACAAACCAGCGTTTCGTAGTAGGGGTTCTGCTCGGTACCATCCGACTCAGGAGCCACGTCCATACCCGTGTCACCTTTCCAGATGCCGATGAGGTTGGCCAAAGGGCCGTATTCTGAATAATCCATGGAATCTCCTGCTTTTTTCTGGCAATAAATTAACCAGAATGAAGCATTATCTTAAACAGAAATTTCTGTGCCATTGGCATTGTGAGGGTTTTCTGGAAATAAAAAACCCGGCAAATGGACCGGGTTTTTTCAGTCATAGAAGCTAGTTAGAAGCGTGTAAGGCTTCATTGAGTTCCACCGCAGATTTGTTGGTCAGGCATTCCACAGCACCGGTACTCGAGTTGCGGCGGAACAGCAAATCGTCCTTGCCGGCCAGATCACGGGCTTTTACCTGGTCGACCGCCTTGTTCTGGTCATCCAGTAGAGTAACTTTGGTTCCAGATGTGATGTAAAGGCCAGCTTCGATGGTGCAGCGGTCGCCGAGCGGGATGCCAAGACCGGAGTTGGCGCCCAGTAGGCATTTTTCACCAATGGTGATAATGATATTGCCGCCTCCGGACAATGTGCCCATGGTTGAGCTGCCGCCGCCGAGGTCAGACCCCGATTTAACAAATACGCCTTGAGAAATACGCCCTTCCACCATGCTGGTGCTTTCAGTTCCAGCATTAAAATTGACAAAACCTTCGTGCATGATGGTTGTGCCTTCACCAATATAGGCACCAAGACGTACTCGGGCTGTGTCGGCAATACGAACACCCGCGGGGACTACGTAATCGACCATTTTCGGGAACTTGTCGATACTGTCGACAGACAGGCTGTTGCCGGTGAGTCGTGCTTGCAGTTGCCGTGCAGGGAGTTCCTCAAGATCAATAGCGCCTTCGCTGGTCCATGCCACGTTGCGTAATACACCAAACAGGCCGGTGAGGTTGGTCGAGTTGGGTTTGACCAGGCGATGGGAGAGAAGGTGCAGCTTCAGATAACCCTCGGGGACAGAACCCGGCGCATCATCATTAGCTAGAACAGTGGCTACGGCCGGACGGGAACTTTCCTGTAACTGTTTTGCAATGGCGGCCTGATCCGCATCACCGCTGCTGGCAAATGCGCCGGCTAGTTTGGACAACTGTTCGGTGGACAGGCCCATGGCCTGATTGCCGCCCTGGTAGTCCAGCACAGATTGCAGAATGTCGCTGACTTCCTTCCCGGGGTTGAGCAGAGGCCTGGGGTAATAAACTTCCAGCCAGTCACCATGGTTGTTCTGGGTGCCGATGCCCAATCCGAAGCTGTAAAGTGCAGTCATTTTTTGTTCAGTCTCCAAAATTACGTGTTATTACTTGTTAAAGCAGGTTGCGTAAATGTCGGGTTTGAAACCGATGGTGATGTTGCCATTGGTAACCAGAACCGGACGTTTGATCATGGCAGGGTATTCCAGAAGCAAAGTCGCAACGTTGTCTGCTGACACCTGTTGTTGGACCTCGGGGTCGAGTTTTCGCCAGGTGGTTCCCGCTTTGTTGAGTACCTTTTGCCAACCGACAGCAGCGATCCAGGAATCGATCATTGACAGATCGAGTCCATCGGCGCGGACATCGTGAAAGCGGTAGGCAATTTCGTGTTCGTCCAGCCAGCGCCGGGCTTTCTTGACTGTGTCGCAGTTTTTGATGCCGTAGAGAACAGTGTCAGTCATAGGTCGTCACGCAGTTGTCATGAATTGTTGCTATTAACTACCAATAGGCCCGTCGCCTTAAAGCCGCCGCGAAGGATAGCAAACTTGGGAGATGCAATCACGGGAGACTGCCATGAAAACCATTGCCTTGATTCGACATGCCAAGTCGTGCTGGAAAGACAGCACGTTGCCCGACCTTGACCGGCCCCTTAATCGGCGGGGTCGTGTCAGTGCCCCGGAAATGGGTCGACGTTTGCAGATGCAACCGGTCTCTCTGAAACGGTTTTATACCAGCCCGGCAGTCAGGTCGGTGGAAACGGCAGGGTGGTTGATGCCGTGTCTGGGGCTGGGTGCGATGAGTTTGGAGG
>JALRJN010000017.1 GCA_023261185.1 Porticoccus sp. | reverse complement strand
ACGCCCGAGGTGATCTCGGCCTTGGCGGCAGCGGCATCTTTCCAACCCTTGACCTTAACCCACTTACCAGCTTCCAGATCTTTGTAGTGCTCGAAGAAGTGGGTAATCTGTTTGATCAGCAATTCTGGCAGATCGTCTGTGCTCTGAACCTTGTCATAGATACCCGTCAGCTTTGAAACAGGGACGGCGACCAGTTTGGCGTCTTCACCGGCTTCGTCTTCCATGGCCAGCATGCCGATAGCGCGGCAGCGGATCACCACGCCCGGGGGCAGCGGGTACGGCGAAACAACCAGCACATCTACGGGGTCACCATCTTCCGACAGGGTCGACGGAATAAAGCCATAGTTGCAGGGATAGTGCATCGGCGTGGCGATGAAGCGGTCAACGAATACAGCACCGGAATCCTTGTCCAGTTCGTACTTGATGCCGGGGGCGTTGGCCGAGATCTCGATAACGACGTTGAAATCGTTCGGGACATCCTTGCCGATGGAAATGTTATCGATGTTCATGTCTTCTCCCTTTTTGGTGTGGTTGTATGAACGTGCGGTTGTACACGCCCAGAATTGCTACAAACCCGAAAATTATAGCCTCTGATCAGTCTTTTTGCTGCTTGCGACGCAATAAGAGTGAATTTCCGACGACAGAAATCGACGAGCACGCCATCGCAGCACCGGCAATCACGGGGCTGAGCGCACCACTCACCGCCAGTGGAATCGCCAACACATTGTAAATAAAAGCTAAAAATAGATTCTGACGGATTTTCGACAGTGTACGACGTGACAGACTGACGGCTTCGGGCACGCCGGTCAGCCGGTTATGCATGAGCACGATGCCAGCACTTTCCATGGCGATATCCATACCGCTCCCCATCGCCACCCCAACAGAGGCCGATGCTAATGCTGGCGCATCATTGATGCCATCACCTACCATAATCGCACCTGCCGGATGCGCCATCATGAGCTGGCTGACCACACCCGCCTTACCGGCCGGCATAATGCCTGCGTGAACGTCGTCGATACCGAGTTGTGCTGCCACAACCCGTGCTGCCTCGGGCTGATCACCCGTCAGCATCACCGGCGTCAGCCCCTGTCGATTGAGTCGCTTGATGGCTTCGATCGCATCAGGGCGCAGCGTGTCGGAAAAGGCCAGCAACGCCGCCGGTAGTCCGTCATACGTGAGTACCGAGAGACTCTTGCCCTCGCCCATCAACTCTGAGGTGGTCGTAGTGATGGTGTCTGCACCACCTTGCACAAATTGATTGGTCCAGCGCTCTAGGCCATAGCACACACCGTCGATCTGGCCGAAGACGCCGACGCCGGCTTCAGTGCGGAAGTTACTTACGGATGGCAAAGCGCTGATAGCTGACTCATCGGCAGCGGCACGCACGGCATGCGCGATGGGGTGCGCCGAGCCTGCTTCGAGCGCTGCCGCAAGAGCAAGCGCCTGCATTCGATCGAAAGGACCCGCTGACACATTAACCACGTCAGTGAGCCGCACCTGGCCTTGCGTGAGCGTGCCCGTCTTGTCGAAAACCACAACCGCCGCCGAGGCTGCACGTTGTAAAGCATCGGCATCACGAACCAGAATTCCCTGGCGGGCACCCTCACCGATGCCTACCATAATCGCCGTCGGCGTTGCCAGACCCAGTGCACAAGGGCATGAGATAACAAGCACGGCGACGGCGCGCACCAGCCCCGTCTGCCAGTCGGTCAGAAGCAGCCCCCCATAAAGCAAAGTTAGAAGCGCGATCAACACGACCATCGGCACGAACCAGGCCGAGACGCGATCAACCAATGCTTGAACCGGGGCGCGTGAACCCTGCGCCTGTGAAACCAGCCGGGCAATGCCCGCCAGCACCGTCGAGCGCCCTACGCCCGTAACACGGCAGATGAGCGTGCCATCGCCATTGAGGGTGCCGGCGTAGACTTTATCGCCTTCGGCCTTCTCGACAGGCGCGGGCTCACCTGTGAGCATGGCTTCACTCACAGCGGATTGCCCTGTGACCACGATGCCATCCACAGGTACGGATTCGCCACTCATAATGCGCACCTGATCGCCGGGACGAACATCAGCAAGCGGCACACTCACAAACTCGCCGGAGGCTGTGAGCTGCCACGCCGTCTTCGGTGCCAGATGCAACAACCGTGTGATCGCCGATGCGCTGGATTGCTTCGCGCGATGCTCCAGAATCTTCCCCGCCATGACCAGCGTAATGACAACGACCGAGGCTTCGAAGTACACATCACCTGGGCTATCGGTCCACCAGAGGACCAGGGAATATGAATAGGCCGCCAGGGTGCCTAGGCTGATCAGCACATCCATATTGGATGTGCGCAGCTTGAGCGCATGCCAGGCGCCCCGGTAAAATGGCCAGGCGACCCATACTTGCACCGGTGTAGCCAAGATCAACTGCCAAGTCGCAGACAAATGGTCGTGCATGCCCAGTAAACCAAGCGGCATTTGCAACACCAGGGGCAACGCACAGACCACGGCTAGCCAGAAGCGGGCACGACCGAGCGTATCGGTTTCAGCGGCGGCAACATCAAGGTCATCACGAATTTCCGTAGCACCGTAGCCCGCCGCTTTGATGGCTTCGATGATCTGCGCAACCCCCACATGGTCCGGCGCGCGAACAATGGCTTCTTCCGTCGCAAAGTTCACTTCGGCAGACACATCACGGATCTGCTCGAGGGCTTTGCGTGCCGTATTGGCACAGTTGGCACAACGTAGGCCGGTGATTTTGAAGAGGTGTTCGGTCATGCCCATCCTCAGGCACTCACGGTCTTCAGTTGCGGGGCAATCAGCAGGAACAAACCATACGCCCCCCAAGCCGCTACGAGCAAGCCAGCCAGCCAACGCACGGATGATTGTCGCAGTTGCTGCAACGTACCGGCACCAACCCAACCTGCCAACAGAAGATTGGGTAACGTACCCAGCGCAAACGCGGCCATCCACACCCCACCCTGCACGGGTGAGCCGATGGCAAAAGCCGTGGCAAGAGCGCTATAAACCAGGCCACAGGGCAACAACCCCCAGAGCAGGCCAATACCAAACGCACGCGGCACGGTGTTCACAGGAAAGAGCCGACGACTCAACGGTTCGACATGGCGCCAGAGGTGTTGACCACCACGCTCGAGCGGTCGGACTAGCCAGGGCAAACCGAGTAGATACAATCCCATCCCAATCAGCAACAGATTCGCCAAGGCATAGAGCAACGAGGGCGCAACGCCCAAAGCCCGGAGTCCCAATTGACCTAGCGAACCGGCGAGCAGACCAAGAGCGATGTAGGTGAGACACCGACCGAAGTTATATGCCAGTAAGATGGATGAACGACTCGCCTCCGGTGCGGAAAGTGTCAAAGCACTAACGATGCCGCCGCACATACCTAAACAATGCACGCCTCCCAGCCACCCAATAGCAATCGCAGAGAGAAGTGTTAATTCAGGCATTGCCGTGTTAGATCACGCGCGAATAACGTTGCCGCCCTTCCGGGGCTTTTTTCCGGTCTGCCTGGAGATATGCATCAAAAGCCATCGCAAGGATGCGCACAAGCAAACGGCCCTTGGGCATTACGTCAATACGCTGTGCGCTGATCTGCAAAAGGCCCGCCTCGGCCAGTGGCTGTAGCTGTTCGAGTGCATCGGCAAAGTAACTGGCAAAATCGATGGACCACGACTGGGAGACCTTGGCGAAATCAAGGCCGAAGTGGCACATCAGCTCCTGAATCACGGCGCGGCGTAGTGCGTCGTCGTCATTCATCCGGTAACCACGACGCACGGGGAGATGCCCCGCGTCCAGATCACCATAATAGTCATCCAAAGTTTTTGCGTTTTGTGCATACACCGGGCCGACCTTGGCAATGGCCGATACGCCAAAGGCCAGCAGATCAAGTTCGGCATGTGTCGAATAGCCCTGGAAGTTGCGATGCAGTTTTCCGGCCTGTTGCGCCAACGCCAGTTCGTCATCCGGTCGGGCAAAGTGATCCATCCCGATGAAGACGTAACCGGCGTCAACCAGCGTTTCAATTGCCATGGCCATAAGGGACAGTTTCTCTTCGGCTTTAGGCAGCTCGGTCTCATGAATCCTGCGTTGTGGCATAAAGATTTGAGGCAGGTGCGCATAGCTGTACAACGCAATCCGGTCGGGCAAAAGGCTGAGCGTTTTCTCCAGCGTTGCTCGAAAACCTTCCAGGGTCTGACGTGGCAGCCCGTAGATCAGATCAACCGATACAGACTTAAAACCCGCATCACGGGCAGCAAGCAGCACATCACGCGTTTGCTCGAACGTCTGATGCCGGTTCACGGCCTCTTGAACCTGCGGATCAAAATCCTGAATCCCGAGACTCATCCGGTTAAAGCCCAGTTCAGCCAGCAGATGGGCGCGCCGAGGATCCACGGAGCGAGGATCAATCTCGATCGAATACTCACCATCCGGCAAAAACTCGAAGCGGCTACGCAGAATCCCCATCAATCGCATCATTTCCTCATCGGAGAGGAAGGTTGGGGTACCTCCCCCCCAGTGCAACTGGGCGACCTGCCTCGAACCAGCCAACGATGCCAGCTGCATATCAACTTCACGCTCCAGATAATCCAGATAGCGCGAGGATTTGTTGTGATCCTTGGTGATGACCTTGTTACACCCGCAGTAGTAGCAGACCGTGCTACAGAACGGGAGATGGACATATAATGAAAGCGGCTGATCAGACGCGGGGCGTTGCTGCAAAGCATCAACCAGCAACTGATGGCCGGGATTAGATTCAAACCGGTCAGCCGTCGGGTACGATGTATAGCGTGGTCCGCTGATGTCAAAACGTCGACAGAGATCGCGATCCACCAGAGAATGAGTTGAATTGTTCATAGCATAATTATATGTCTACAAAGCCAGAACAACAGAATTGCCAGAGTTCATCGTGTGGCAACGATCTGCAGGGTCTTGTTGCGGAAGCCAAGGCACATTGCCAGCATTGTGACATGAACCCCGTCTGTCATCCGCCCGCGCTGAACACAGCGCAGCTGGAATCACTGGAGCAGTGGTTCCCGACCAGACGCCGACTCAAGCGGGGTGAAGCGCTCTATGAAGTGGGCGAACCTTTCAATGCAATCTATGCTGTGCGAAGTGGTTTTTTCAAGACCTTGCTGCCCAGCCAACAGCAACGTGATCAGATTACCGGCTTTCAAATGACCGGTGAAATTCTTGGTCTAGACGGTATTGGCAGTGGCTTTCATGCCTGCCAGGCGATCGCGCTGGAAGGCAGCGAGGTATGCATGGTGCCCTACGGCAGCGTGGATGAATTAGCCAGCAACCTCCCAACGCTACATGCCCATCTCAATAAACTGATGAGCCAACGGATTGTTCAGGATCAAACAGCATTCCAGATCCTGGCCAACCTCCGCTCCGAGTCCCGCCTTGCTGCATTTCTGATGGATCTGGGTAAACGATTCGCGGCATTGGGTTACTCCCCTAACTCATTCGTTTTAAGAATGACACGGGAAGAAATCGGCAGTTATCTGGGGCTCTCATTAGAAACCGTTTCGCGGCTCTTCTCTCGCTTCCAGGAAGATGGCCTCGTTGATGTTCAAACGCGCCACCTTCACGTGACCAACCCTGAAGCACTAGCGCTTATCGCTTCTGGCAAACACCCTCACTAGGATGAATACCATGTTCAAGCATCTGCTCATACCCATTGATGGCTCAGAACTTTCGCTGATGGCCGTCCGCAAAGGCGCTGAATTCGCCAGCGAGATCCGGGCTTTAGTGACATTGCTCTTCGTCAAACCTGAATATCCCGTGAGCTACTATGGTGACGGTGCCATGATTGACCCCACCACCCCAGAAGAATTCAGCAAACTGACCAATACCATTGCCCATCGCAACCTCAAATCTGCTGAAGAAATCTGTGCCGCTGCCGGTATTACCACCACAACGGTGACGGAAACCAGCGATGTGCCTTATGACGTAATCATCAGCACGGCCGAGCAAAAACAGTGCGATCTGATTTTTATGGCTTCACATGGCCGTCGGGGAATCACCGGGCTGTTACTTGGTAGCGAAACCCAGAAGGTACTGACACACTCGAAAATCCCGGTACTCGTCTATCGCTAATACACAACACGCATAACGAAAAAGCCCGGCTCAGTTTCAACTGGCCGGGCTTTTCATTCCTAATGCATCACGTTAATAGCGGGCATCTTTGGGTTTTTCACCGTTTGGCCAATCGTTTACTTTTTCAGGAAAGTCAGGTCGCTTAATATGTGAGAAATACTCAGCAACATCAACAGCTTCCTGATCCGAAAGGCCTCCGTGACCTAAAGGGAATTTAGTTGAGTGCCCCATTGGCATATTGCTCTTTATGAAAGCCGCTGCTGTGTAGGTACGTGCCATACCTGCGCCGATGTTGAAAGAGTCCTCTCCCCATACCGCTGGGAAGATATACGAACCATCAGGCTTCTGAACGCCTTGCCCATTACTACCATGGCAAACAGCACATTGTGCCTCATAGATTTTCTTGCCATTTTTCGGATCGGGAATGATCGAGTTATCAATCTTGCCAATACCCCGACCCGGTATTTTTTCGTCCATCTTGTACCCGTTGTTCATCCACTTAAAATAAGCAACCATAGCCTGCATTTCTTTGGATTTTTTAGGCACGGGCTTCCCGTTCATGGAACGTTTAAAGCAGCCATTAATTCGATCTTGCAAATCAATTTCGCGCCCCGCACGGGCAGCATAGCGTGGAAACTGAGCTGCAACGCCAACAAACGGTGAGGCTTTGGCGACTGTCCCTCCATTCAGATGACAGCTACTACAATTAAGCCCATTACCAACATTGTCCGGCAGTAATGCTTTGGTTTCGGTCATTAGACGCATGCCATAAATAACCTGATCAGCATTTGCAGTTTCCAACATTGATGAAAACCTTGGCGTTGAAAACTTAGTCTGTTCCGGCTTCGACAAATCAAGTTGATCACGCACTTTCTTTACCTGACTAGCATTAACGTGCGATGCCTGATTACCCCATGTTGTTCTCATGAATGTGATGATGTCTGCAAGCTCTTCATCCGTCAGTTGACCAAATTCCGGCATTCCAACAACTCGTGGTTTATCTTTCGTAGATGCCGATTTCCATCCGCTAATAGTGACGTGGATTGCTGACGTAGGATCATCAGACAGAATTGACCGGTTTCCGGCAAGCGGTGGGAACAATCCTGGCACCCCCAAGCCGTCTTTACGATGGCAAGTCGCGCAAAATTGGTCATAACCAAGACCGCCAGGCGTCTTGTACAGTTTATCCCCAACGGCCTGAGCCACAAAAGCAGGTTTAGCCGCCAGGCTTTCCTTTTTAGTATTTGATGGCAACGACTTGAGATATGTTGCAATCGCCTTAAGATCAGTATCCGTAAAATGCTGTGTACTTAATCCGATGACTTCAGTCATCGTGCCAAATGCTGTCGCATGCTTGTTTTGACCAGTTTTTAGAAACTCAACGATATCAGACTCTGTCCAAATATCTCTTAAACTAACTGCATGCCATGCATCCACCGTTGAGCCCGCCAGAAACAGGTGACCATCTTTGCCGGATTGACTCATAGTCTTCTCCTGGAACGCCAAACCACGCGGTGTATGACAGGAGCCGCAATGGCCTAGACCTTGGACGATATACGCACCACGGTTCCAAGCTTCACCTTTAGATTGATCTTCCACAAATTTGCTTTGATCCAAAAACAACTTGTTCCATATTGAAAGGCCCCAACGCATGCTGAATGGCCATTTCATATCATTAGCCTGATTCACCTGTTCAACGGGCTCGACACCCTTCATCATGTACACATACAGCGCACGCATATCATCCTCTGACATCTTTGCGTATGACGGATATGGCATTGCCGGGTAGAGATTATGACCGTCTGCTGCAACCCCATTTCGCATTGCACGATCAAATTGCTCAAATGAATAACTCCCGATCCCAGTTTTCCTATCCGGGGTTATGTTTGTAGAGTACAGTTTACCGAAAGGGGTTTTGAGCTCTAGACCACCCGCCATAGGTTTACCACCAGCTTTTGTATGACAAGCAACACAGTCACCCAAGGTAGACAGATAGGCACCTCGCTTGACTTGATCTGCCTGGCTTGCTTCAAGCTGTGGAGAGGCCGCATTGGCAGTCCCGTACAAGATGAAAACGGCAAAGAAAGCCGTCAAACGATAGATTTTCATTACTGACCTCACATTTTAGGTAGGCCGATGTTACTATCGTTGTTTATATATTGTTTGGCGAAATACTATTAGCCCCAATCTTTTTTGCAATTTTTTGACGTAGATCAAACAAAAGGAACAGACATGAAAACTGCACACGACCTCGTGCTTGAAGCTAAGCAGCATATTTATGAGATTTCATTAGAGGATGCACTTTCAGCATTAGCTGCAAAACCCTTGGTTCTAGACGTCAGAGAACCTGAAGAATACCAACTTGGCCACTTGCCATCAGCCACAAATATTCCAAGAGGCATTCTGGAATTTCGCATGAGCCAGGAACCTACCCTGACGGATCGTCAACGAGAAATTCTCATTTACTGCAAAACAAGTGGCCGCGCGGCGCTGGCAGCGGAAGCCCTACAAAAACTCGGCTTTTCAAATGTCAGAAGTGTTGCCGGTGGATTTGACGCATGGTGTGCGAGCGGCCTACCAACAGAAACACCAAAATCACTATCGTTCGAATGATGGCTCGTCTTTGACGAGCCGCGATGACCAAGGCGGAGGGTTCGCGCATCAGACCCTTTGTCCTGGTTTCTACCTGTTCTCTAAAAAACACCCGATTTATTGATCTACATCAATATGCATTTACGTATACTGTCGTACAATCGATATATGTGTTTATATATCGTAGGGTCGTGATGAAATACCCAATCTTTAGAGTCGCATTAGGCTTGGCCGTCACGTTAACCGTGTTAGCTAGTAGCACTGGCGTGATTGCAACCCCCGCCTTAACGACAACTAACAGTGTCGACGTGTCTTTTGCAGGCAATAGCAAGCTTCCCGCATCAACTACTGACCACAGCACCCTCCCCGCACTCAAGGGACCTTTCAAAACAGGTCCAGAAGTTACCAAGGCCTGTCTGCAATGTCATAACATGGCGGGTCACCAGGTGATGGAAAGCATCCACTGGAAATGGGAAGCGGTAAATCCCCAAGATGGCAGAAAACTTGGTAAGCAGCATGCGGCTAACAATTTCTGTGGATCCATACTTTCCAACGAGCCCCGCTGCACCAGCTGCCATGCCGGCTATAACTGGAAAGATAAGAATTACGACTTTTCCAATCAGGATAACGTAGATTGCCTAGCCTGCCACGACACGACAGGCACCTACAAGAAGATTGCCACAGATGCCGGACACCCTCTGTATGAGCCACGCGAGCTTCCTAAAGGCAGCGGCAAGATTATCCAGCCACCTGATTTGACCAAAATTGCCCAACACGTGGGCAAACCAGGTCGCAAGAATTGCGGTGCCTGCCATTTCAATGGTGGCGGTGGCGATGCTGTCAAACATGGCGATCTTGACACTTCTTTGATCAAACCCTCCAGAAAGCTTGATGTCCACATGTCCTCAGAGGGCGCCAACATGAGTTGTGCGGATTGCCACACCTTTAACAAGCATCAGGTGTCTGGCAGCCGTTATACAACCAAGGCAAAAGACCCGCATGGAATGGACACCCCCATTGGAGATTACAAAAACCGTGCAACTTGCGAGTCCTGTCACGGCAATGCACCACACAAGGAAACCGTCGTTAACAATCACACCAACCGTGTTGCCTGCCAAACCTGCCATATACCCGCGTTTGCCCGCGGTGGCATTGGTACAAAAACCCTTTGGGACTGGTCAACCGCTGGTAAACGTGATGCTGATGGCAAGCCTTTGTTCATCAAGGATGAACATGGTCATATGATCTACTCTGCAGAAAAAGGTGATTTTAAGTATGGCGAGAACGTCATACCCACTTACAAGTGGTACAACGGCACCGTAAAACAAGTCACGATCACAGATAAGATTGATGACACGAAAATCCTTGATCTAAATGCCGTTGAAGGCTCGGCCAGTGATCCCAAGGCACGGATATGGCCATTTAAGGTGATGGTCGGCAAACAACCTTACGATGTGGTCAACAAGACATTGATTGTGAATCATGTCTATGGCAAGGATGACACCTCATTCTGGGAAAACTTCGACTACGACAAATCGATTAAAGCCGGTATGGAATATGCCGAGCTACCTTACAGCGGCAAATATGGCTTTATAGAAACGCGTATGAACTGGTTCATCACGCACATGGTTGCACCGAAGGAAGATGTGGTGAAGTGCGCCGAGTGTCACTCGAGGAACCCTGACAACCGTCTTGCAGAGATCAAAGATATTTATATTCCAGGTAGAGACTACAATCCGATTATTGACACCCTGGGCTGGTTGGCTGTTGCAGGATCCATCGGTGCAGGGGCATTCCACGGGACTGTCCGATATATCAGCCGTCGCCGTAAGGACAAAAATCATGACTAATCAACAACCCAGAATTTACATTTACAAACGGTACGAGAGATTCTGGCACTGGTCTCAGGCCCTTTTGGTTATTGCCATGATGATTACCGGATTCGAGATCCACGGTACGTATTCGCTACTAGGTTTTGGGAAAGCCGTGCAAGTTCATACGATGGCAGCTTGGGCCTTGATAACGTTGTGGGCATTTACAATCTTCTGGCAATTCACAACAGGCGAGTGGAAACAATACAAGCCATCGCTTAAGAATGTGACAGCGATGATTCGCTATTACACCATCGGTATTTTTACAGGTGCCCCTCATCCATTCCACAAAACAGCACAGCAGAAACACAATCCGTTACAACGTCTGGCTTACCTGGCTTTGCTGGCCATGATATCCCCACTTATCTGGATATCCGGGTTGCTTTATCTCTTTTACGGTGACTGGACAAGCTGGGGATTGAGCAACTACCTGTCACTAGAATGGGTCGCTGTCGCCCATACACTGGGCGCCTTCTTGATGACCGCCTTCTTCTTCATCCATGTCTACCTCACCACTACAGGCCACACATTGACCGCACACATCAAAGCCATGATCACTGGTTGGGAAGAATCTGAGTCATCCGGCCACTCTCATACCCATTAAATACTGGCTTCATAAAGACCAAGAGACGCCCTGCTATGCGGGGCGTTTTTCGTGGCTCATTCTATTTGAGTGCTTTTAATATTCGATACACTGTCCGTTCACTCACCTGAAGCTTTTCAGCAATTTCCTGCCGGGTGAAACCCTCCTGCAGTAATTGCCCGATATCATCGATACGCCCTGCTACATTGCCGCTCGCTAACACATTGTCATGCGCTGCGGCCACAAAACCTGTGACCTCCGGCGGCAGATGCGCCGGAGTGATAAGGCGACCATCGCAAAGAATGACCGCTCGCTCGAGGATGTTTTTGAGTTCACGGATATTCCCGGGAAATGGATAGGCTTCCAGAAGATTCAGCGCTGCTTTGTCAAGTTTAAAGGCGTCACCTTTGGGCAACCGCTTGAGTAAAGAGGCCACCAGTAACGGCAAGTCTTCCTTACGCTCTGTTAACCTGGGTACCCAGATCGGGAATGCGCTGACCCGATAATACAAGTCATTACGGAATTCATTAGTTGCGACTAGGTCCTTCAGAATGCGGTGCGTCGCCGACACTAGGCGCACATCCGCATGTAACACCTGATTGGAGCCTACACGACGATACATGCCGGTTTCCAAAAAACGTAGAAGCTTGGCTTGCAACCCCAGAGGAATATCACCAATCTCGTCAAGGAACAGGGTGCCACCGTCGGCCTCTTCTACCAAACCACGTTTGAGGGCATAAGCTCCGGTAAACGCACCTTTTTCATGGCCAAAGAGCTCGCTTTCGATCAAGGTTTCGGGTAATCCCGTGCAGTCAACGGTGATGTAAGGTTTAAGCGAACGCTTGCTGGAATCATGCAATGCGCGTGCCACCAACTCTTTTCCTGTGCCGGATTCTCCTTGAATCAGCACGGTGGTTTCAGTGGGCGCAACACGTTGTAACTGATCAAGCATGGCGACAAAAGTCGGTGCACGACCCGTCAACCCCTGATGCTGACTAGAAGGGCTAAAGTGATGAAGCGGTTGAATCCGCTCAAGAAAGTACGCTGTCTCACCTTCACGATTTTTTAGCGGTGTAAGTTCAATCGTTTCGTACAAATCAATACCGGCGTGCCTGTGAATATGCACGACTCGCTCGGTTGCACCCGAGTCCCTACTCAGTGATAAAGGGCAACTTTCACCGGACTGATCGCAGGGTAGCTGGTACCCATGCGAAATTTCATAACAATGTTTTCCTACCAGCCCGTTTAGCGACCCCTTTTGATGGAGATGCAGGTACGCCTCATTGGCAAAGCGCACAACATAGTCCTGATCAATCAGGACATAGGGTTCGTGCAGACTGGATATGACCTGTTCCAGCAAGCCGGGGATACGGGTTTGTGCCATCTGCAGATTCTGCCAGTTTCTGCCATTTCGTGCCATATATTCAGCTGTTACACGACAAACCCCTGCGACAGTGGACACAAAGATGACAAATGTGTCTATAAAACAGTTGGTTACAGCGCGCCCAACGGTTGGCACATAAATTGCATTAAATCCGGCATGAAAAAGAGTCTCAAGAGCCCAGACGTCAAACTCAGAAACGAGCTTGTGCTGGTCGTTGTCATCAAGCTACTCATACTCATGACGATCTGGTGGTTCTTTTTCAAGGATCAACGTGCCAACGTTGACATTGAGGCTGCATGGCCTGAAACCTCCACTGCATCCAAGCATTCAAAAACCGGGGAGTCACTGTGATTAGCGACCAACTTGTAGACTTATCGCGACTTCAGTTCGCTGCAACAGCCTTGTATCACTTTCTTTTTGTGCCCTTAACGCTCGGCATGGTGTGGATTCTGGTCATCATGGAAAGCGTTTACGTCATGACCGGAAAAACCATCTATAAGGACATGACCCGCTTCTGGGGCAAGCTCTTTGGCATCAACTTTGCCCTTGGCGTCACCACAGGTATTACGATGGAATTCCAGTTTGGAACGAACTGGGCCTACTACTCACATTACGTGGGCGATATTTTCGGTGCGCCTCTGGCCATTGAAGGCTTAATGGCGTTTTTTTTAGAGTCCACGTTCATCGGCCTCTTCTTTTTTGGCTGGGATCGACTCTCTCGCCAACAGCATCTCTTGGTCACCACGCTCATGGCCGTGGGCACAAATCTTTCAGCACTGTGGATTCTAATTGCCAATGGCTGGATGCAAAATCCTGTTGGATCGGAATTCAGTTACATCACGATGCGGATGGAAATGGTCGATTTTGCTGCCGTTCTGTTTAACCCTGATGCGCAGGCAAAATTTGTTCACACGGTTTCGGCTGGTTACGTCACAGGCTCCATGTTTGTTCTAGCAATATCTTCTTGGTATCTGCTCAAGAAGCGCAATGTTGAGTTTGCTCGAAAAAGCTTCAATATCGCGGCTGCATTCGGTCTAGCCTCCATCCTTTCCACCATCGTTCTGGGCGATGAATCGGGTTACACCGTTGGAGAAGCCCAGCAGACAAAACTGGCAGCCATGGAAGCCATGTGGGAAACAGAGCCTGCACCAGCCAGCTTCAATCTATTTGCACTGCCTAATGAAAAGGAAATGCGCAACGATTATGCTATCGAGATTCCCTATGTCATGGGGCTTATTGGTACCCGTTCTCTGGACAAAGAAATTCCAGGCATCAAGGAAATCATGGCCAAAAACCGTGAGCGAATTATCTCAGGCATAAAGGCGGTGACAGCTCTCGAAGCTTTACGTAAAAATGAAAGCAATACCAACGCCAAATCTTTGTTCGAAGCACATAAAGAAGACCTTGGTTTCGGCTTATTACTTCGCAAGTACACAACCAATGTCTCCGATGCGACTGATGCCATGATTGACCAGGCAACGCGCGACACAATACCTAAGGTGACACCCATGTTCTGGTCATTCAGGATCATGGTTGGCCTGGGCTTTGCCATGTTACTTCTATTTGCTTTTGCCGCCTGGTACGCCGTCAAGGGCACATTCGACCAGAAGCCCTGGTTGTTGCGCTGGGCTTTGATTTTCCTTCCTGCACCATGGATCGCTGCTGAACTTGGTTGGTTTGTTGCTGAATACGGTCGCCAGCCGTGGACTATCTTCGGTGTGCTTCCCACACACATGTCAGTCTCTACACTCAGTGTCGAAAGCCTGTACGGCTCACTGGCAGGATTTATCGGTTTTTATACCCTACTGCTGATTGTCGAGATGTATCTGATGATCCGATTTGCAAAGCAGGGGCCAGGCAGCCTGGGCACCGGCCGCTACGATAACGAAGTTGCGCACTCAACACACGCCTAACCAACAAGAGGTCTCGTCATGTTCGAATATGCCGTATTGAAAATAATCTGGTGGCTCTTGGTTGGTGTTCTGCTCGTGGGCTTCGCCATCATGGATGGACACGACATGGGCGTCGGCACCTTGCTCCCATTCGTTGGAAAAACCGATGACGAGCGTCGTGTTGTTATCAACACCGTGGGACCCCACTGGGATGGCAATCAAGTTTGGTTTATTACCGGTGGCGGCGCTATTTTTGCCGCATGGCCACTCGTCTACGCAACAGCCTTTTCAGGATTTTACTGGGCCATGTTGGCTGTGCTCTGGGCGCTCTTCTTCAGGCCAGTCGGTTTTGACTATCGCAGCAAGATCGACAATCCAACCTGGCGTAAGACTTGGGACTGGGGTCTTTTTGTGGGCGGGGCCGTACCGCCGCTGATCTTTGGTGTTGCATTCGGCAACCTTCTACAAGGGGTGCCTTTCCATTTTGATAATAACCTTGCTTCGTATTACACCGGTAGTTTCTGGGGGCTTCTCAATCCATTTGCTCTGCTCTGTGGCTTGGTGTCCACAGCGATGATCACATTTCACGGCGGAGTGTACCTATCCTTAAGAACAGAAGGCACCGTTGGATTTCGTTCACAAAGGGCTGTTTACCTGTTTGGTACGCTCCTAATTCTGACGTTTACGCTGGCAGGAATCTGGTTGTGGCAAGCCATACCTGGCTATGTGATTGATTCATCAATCAATCCGAATGCACTGCCCAATCCACTTGGGAAAAGCGTCATCCGTGAAACGGGTGCCTGGTTATCCAATTACCAGCGCTACCCAGCTACTATGCTCTTGCCACTCACTGTATACGTCATGGTACCTTTTGCCATGCTGCTTGTTAGCCGTGGAAAAAACCTAGCAGCTTTTGTGGCCTCTTCACTCGCCATCGTAGGCATCATTGGCACAGCAGGGTTCTCCATGTTCCCGTTTGTAATGCCCTCCTCCACAGACTTTGGATCGAGCTTGACGGTTTGGGATAGCGTCTCCAGCCAGCTGACTCTCGGCATCATGCTTGTTGCCACACTAATTTTTATGCCAATCATCATTATCTATACCAGCTGGGCATACAAAGTCATGGCTGGCAAGGTGACTTTAGCTTACATCAAAGAAAACGATCATTCTGCCTATTAAGGATCCGTTCATGAAAATCGCCATCACCAGCCAGAATGCCAAATCGGTCACGGCTCATGCCGGACGGTGCAGAAAATTCTGGCTTTACGAGCTGCCCGATGACAGCACGCATATCGACAAGCAGTTTATAGAACTTGATATCGACGAAACTCTGCACACCATGCAATCTCACTTACCCGCCAAACTGGCTGACATTGATGTGCTAATTACAGCCAATCTCGGAGACTCACTTCGTAACAAGCTGGCTAAAGCAGGGGTTGTAACGCATCTCGTAGCAGATATCACTCCTGATATTGCTGTTTTGAACTATCTGGCTGGTAAAAAACAGCCGAACTGATCCGGAAAGGAAAAAAGACCATGTGGTACTTTGCCTGGGTTCTCGGCGTTGGATTCGCCATTCTCGTCGCCATTCTCAACGCCATGTGGATGGAAAATGCTGATGCGCGCAAAGCTGCACTGGCACATCCGCAACATGAAGATGATCCACAAAGACGTGGATAAAAAAAATATATCCGAAGCCACTAACCAGATCGCCTGGTTACCGTTGCTATGTGCAATTGCCATCATGGTGATTCTGAGCATCTATCCAAATGTATTGGTTAACCAACACGGGGGCGTCAACAAAATTTCAACTTATCTGCTCTTTTGGGCAATGGCGAGCGGTTTTATCCGAGGGGTGGGATTCATTCCTCAATCAAGATTTTTAGCGGTCCTTTTTTCTGGAACTGCATGTTTTATCACGCTGTTTGCATCTCTGATTCATCTCAAATTTTTTTAATACACCCATAAAGGAAAGTCTCATGAAAAAATCGATTATTGCTGCCACGATGATATTTGCCTCAATCACTGCTCAGGCCGACACTTCAAATGTCACACTGATTGTCCATTCAGAAAGCACGATGACTCAAGGCATGGCCATGGTTCTGGCAAATAAGATGCTTGAGCAAGGCGATAGCGTCAACATTCTCTTGTGTGACAAAGCCGGTGACATGGCATTGAAATCGAATGCTGGCAAGGCGCTCAAGCCAGCAAATGCGACGCCTGCTCAAATGTTGGATGGCGCTATGAAAAAAGGCGCAAAAGTATCTGTCTGCGCGCTCTATCTGCCTAATAGCGGCAATACACCTGACAGCTTGAAGGAATCGATCTCGCCAGCCAAGCCGGACGCTATGGCAAAGCAGATGACCGAACCCAACCGCAAGGTCTTCAGTTTCTGATTGAGCCAATTACAAATTTACCAAGTCTAGGAGGCACAGATGACCATTCGCAAACTAGCGATGACTGCGATGCTACTTTCTGTTTCGATCTCATCGATAGCTGCACCAGCACCAGAGAGTCCTGATCGACAAACGCCATGGGGACTCTATGTTGATTCCAAGGAAGCCTACGAGATGAAAAAGGGGGCCGACGGACAGAAAGTCCTGTTCGTTGATGTCCGCGATCCCATTGAAATCATGTTTACAGGGTTTACAGACACAGTTGACATCAACATTCCATTCCTCATCAGCAATCCACACAAATGGAATGACAAGAAAAATGTCTACGCAATGGAACCCAATAAAGACTTTGAATCCAAAATTTCCCAAGCACTCAAAGAGCGAGGCTTGAGCAAGGATGACAAAGTTGTTCTGATGTGTCGATCAGGGGGTGAGCGTGGCGCGCCGAGTGCCAAGGCACTAGATGGCAAGAGCTACAAGCAGGTCTACGTTGTTGTGGATGGCTTTGAAGGGGACACCGTCAAAGAAGGTCCTAAAAAGAACTGGCGGCAGGTCAACGGCTGGAAGAACTCCGGACTACCCTGGAGCTACAAACTCGATCGATCCAAGATGTATCTTGAATAATCCATTAACAAGAGCTGACTTGATCAGCTCTTTACTGATCCATTAATTTGAAACCTAATAATTAATACAATGTATATAACTTATCAGCGGTTTTTTGCTTTCGTCAATTTTCTCATGTTGAACACATGCGTACTAGCCGCAGGTAATTCTCTAGAAATCACCGTTAATGGGATTCGTGATGATCAGGGAACAGTCCGAGCGGGCATTTTTAGACCATCAGATGGCTTTCCCAAGGAGGCTAAAGCGCTGGCTCATACTTCAGCAACCGCACAATCAGGTATTGTGTTGCTTAAATTCACTGATTTACCCGCTGGCCAATACGCTCTGATCGTATTCCACGATGAAAACAACGATGGCCAGATGAATAAGCGCTTCGGCATGATCCCGATTGAAGGTTACGGGCTATCGAATAACATCAAGGCCTTTGGCAAGCCGTCATTTGATGAATGCGCATTCGCCATACCAGAAACCTATAGTCAGACGATCGATATGAGATACTAGCGGACAAACCCCAAGTCTTTTCAACCCACACAGGGTAAAAATTGCGCCTTTACAAATAACTAAGCCCGACAGGATGATTTTCCTGGCGGGCTTTTTTACCGCTAGCGACTAATTACTCGTCGGTTGGTTTTTCGTTCATTTTCTTATTAAACATGCGACCGAAGAAGATCGACATGCCAACAACAAAAACGATAACAGCGAGACTACCGAGACCAACATCGGTTGTGAACAGTTCTTTCCAAGCCATGATGCGCTCCTTTCTATCAACAAAATAAAATTATTGGGGCCGTGCAAAAATCGTAACGCCTGTTTTTGTTTGAATATCCCAGACACCGTCCATGCGCCAGCCAGCCAGCGGGTCTTCGATCACAACGTTCCAACGGCCAGTCCCAGGATTACCCGTCAGCGGACCACTAAACACCCGCCCTTCTCGCTTCAGCATGATGGTCTGATCTTCGCCTTTACGCGTTGGATGAAC
>JALRJN010000023.1 GCA_023261185.1 Porticoccus sp. | reverse complement strand
GGGTTGGCGACAAAGGCGCCGACACTGATGGCAGGAGCAACCACTTGTGGACCCACCAGCCAGGTAAGCACCGGAATCATCAGTAGAGCAGCACCACCGGCGGCCACGGTACTGATAAACCAGGCCATACAGCCCGTGATCGCTAAGACCAGGAAAGTGACTCCCATCAGGCAATCAGTCCGGTGGCAACAGGGTTATCCGGGTAACTGCACCAGTCGCTCCAGCTGCCGCTGTAAAGGCGGGCATCGGGCACCCCCGTCAGTGTTAGGGACAACAAATCCACACAGGCGGTGACCCCGGAGCCACAGTAAACCACCGGGCTGTCAAGCGGGCCGAGGGTTGCCCACTGTTGCTGTTGCTGTTCCGGGGCGAGAAAACGGCCCTGGTCGCTGGTGAGGCTCTGCCACGGCATATTGATTGCCCCGGGAATATGTCCGGCGACCGGATCAATGGGTTCTTCCTGGCCCAGGTAGCGGGCTTTTTCCCGTGCATCTATCAGTGTCAGCCTGCCGCCATTTCGTTTCAGCTTTTCCATTTCCGCTACCATGGCCGGGTTGGGCGAAGCGGAAAAATTGCCGTGCTGTGTCTCAGGAATATCGGTGTTGAGATTTCCGCCTTGCTGAACCCATGCCTTGATGCCACCGTTAAGCACCTGAACACTGCTGTGACCAAAATAATTCATCAGCCACCAAAGGCGTGATGCTCCCGCCATGCGGTTATCGTCATAGGCAATCACCAGTGTATCGGTATTAACGCCACACTCACGCATTCGGGTAGTGAACAGCACCGGGTTAGGCAGCGGGTGACGACCCCCGTAGCTCCCCTTGGAGCCAGAAAGGTCAGATTCCATATCAAGGTGGTAGGCACCGGGAATATGGCCCTGCAGGTACTGGTTCCTGCCCTGGGTAAAATCCGCCAGAGAAAACCGGCAATCAAAAATGACCGCGGACCCGGATTCAAGTAGAGGTTGTAGATCTTCTGCCTTAAGAAGGGGGTATGTCATGCCTTACTCCTGGAAATCCCGGTAGCACTCAATAGGGGAAATATAACAGTCTTCTGTGACAGGTGATTTATCCCGCACAGAAATTTGCAAGTTACGCCTGCCATCCATACCCTGTGTTTTCTCGAGTGTTTTAACGGATTTTTCATGCTGACATTGATCGTTCCTATTTGTGCCCTGTTAATCGGTATTGGTCTGCTGCTGCTTGGTACCGGCCTGTTGAATACCCTGCTGGCGTTGCGCGGTGGGCTGGAAGGCTACAGCGATAGCGTGATGGGCTTGATCATGTCCGGCTATTTTGTCGGTTTTATCGTGGGTACCTTTTTGGCGCTGCCCCTAATCAAGCGCATCGGCCACATTCGCGCCTTTGCATTCTGTGCGGCGTTTACCTCCTGTTTTGCGTTATTGCATCTGGTCTATATCCACCCGGTCATGTGGTTTTTGCTGCGGGTGGCAACTGGTACAACACTGGTGATTCTCTACACAGTGGTGGAGAGCTGGCTCAATGGCCAGACCGCTGCTGCCCAGCGGGGCAAAGTGTTTGCCGTGTATATGATCGTTAACCTGGTGGCGCTGGCCGCTACCCAGCAGTTTCTGAGGCTGGCCGGTGCGGATTCGTTCCTGTTGTTCGCGTTAGCGGCCATTTTTATCAGTACCAGCGTGGCGTCCGTCACCTGGACACGCATGCTTCAGCCAGAGGTGAACAATGTTGCGCGCATGAAACTTTCCCGTCTCTGGCAACTAGCGCCGGTCGCGGTGGCTGGGGGCATTTTTTCTGGCCTGGCGATGGGAGCGTTCTGGGGCTTGAGTGCCGTGTTTGCCAGTCGCGTGGGCCTGGACAGTACGGGTGTGGCAACCTTCATCACGGTAGCCATTCTGGGTGGTGCGGTCTTCCAGTATCCATTTGGGCGTTATTCTGACAGTCATGATCGGCGTAAGGTATTACTGGCGATCAGTGCGGCGGGCGCCGTTGCTGCGATGCTGTTAGCGGCCATGTCCTTTGCCGGTGGCTGGCTGCTGGTGGCGGGGCTACTGTTTGGCGGATTGGCCTTTGCCATTTATCCCGTGGCAGTTGCTCACCTTGTAGATCACCTGGAAGGGGATGAAATTCTGCCGGGCGGCAGCACACTGTTATTAATACATGGTACCGGTGCCGCTATTGGTCCTGCATTGGCGGGCTTTCTCATGGAGATGCTGGGCCCACAGGCGCTGCCATTGTATTTTTTCACCATGTTGCTGGCGTTGGCGCTGTTTACCTGGCGCAAACTGGCGGTAAAAGTGGTAGACGAGGCCGAAAATCCGACCCAGTTTGTGGCCATGGTTCGCACCACGCCCACGGCACTGGAAATGCACCCGGACGAGCATATACAGGACGAGACGGTCTCATCCGAGGCACCAGACTCGGCACGAACAGAATAAGCCGGGTCCGGTGGCTTTTTTTAAGGGGATATCATGGGTGTAGTGCTGTGGATGCTCGGTGCATTGCTGTCCCTGTCGCTGATGGCGGTGGGTGCCCGTGAGCTGTCTGGGGAGATCAACACCTTCCAGACGCTGTTTATTCGCAGTGTGATTGGCCTGCTGATCATCTCGGCGCTGATTGCCAGGGTAGGTGGTCGTTCGCTGTTCGCTACCTCCCGGCCCGGCATGCACATTATTCGCAACCTGTTTCACTTCGGCGGTCAGTACGGCTGGTTTGTGGGTATTGGCCTGTTGCCGCTGGCGGAGGTGTTTGCCCTGGAATTCACCGTACCGTTCTGGGTTGCCCTGATTGCCGCGCTCTGTCTTGGGGAGCGACTCACGATTCGAAAATCCCTGGCAATCGCACTGGGCGTGGCTGGCGTGCTGGTCATTCTCAGGCCCGGTGTGGAAATCCTCGAGCCTGCGTCACTTATCGTGCTGGCGGCGGCGCTGAGCTTTTCCTGTGCCTATGTGGGCACCAAGTCCCTGGCTCATACCGAAGATCCTCTCACCGTGTTGTTTTATATGTGCCTGGTGCAGATGCCGGTCAGCCTGGTGCTGGCGCTGCCCCACTGGCAGTTGCCCGAAGAACCGCGGCTGTGGTTCTGGCTGGTGATTGTCGGTGTCACGGCCCTGAGCGCGCACTTCTGCATTACCAATGCCATGAAACGCGCTGAAGCGGGAATTGTGGTCACACTGGATTTTCTGCGCCTGCCGTTGATCGGCCTGGTGGGCATTGTGTTTTACCAGGAACCGTTTGAAATGGCGCTGCTGGCGGGAGCCCTGTTGATGCTGGGGGGCAACCTCATCAATGTCTACCGACCCCGATACCAGCGCGAGTTGCTGGCTGTCGTTCGCGATAAAGAGCGGGATAAAGATAGCCATTGATCGAATCCGCGGTTTTGCTGTCTCAACATTGCTGCCACGTTTACATCGAAAAGGAGATTGCTGATGTCGGGTAAGAACGGCATGAACTCACTCATTCTCAGTCTGGGAATTCTACTGGGTCTGGCGCTGCTGGGACACCAACTGGCGGATGCCGCCATCCGCTTCAAGGAATATGAGCGCACGGTGAATGTGAAGGGCCTCTCGGAGCGGGAATACCCCGCCAACGTGGTGATCTGGCCTATCCAGTTCGCGGTGGCGAGTAATAACCTGGAAGAACTCTACGGCAGCATTGACCAGGGCACGGATAAGATACGCCAGTTCCTGCTGGCCCAGGGTTTGAGTGCCGATGAAATTTCCACCTCCATGCCTGCCATTACCGACAAGTCTGCCCGGGATTTCGATAACGGTGTGCGCGCCCAGTTTCGCTATACCGCCCAGCAGACCGTCACCGTGTATTCCCCTCGGGTGGACGAGGTACGCGGGGTGATGGGTTCCCTGTCGCAACTGGGCAAACAGGGCATCGTCCTCACCGGCAACAGCTACCAGAGCCAGCCCCAATACCTGTTTACCCGCCTCAACGAGGTCAAGCCGGACATGATTGAGGAGGCGACCCGCAAGGCCCGTGAGGTGGCGGAGAAATTTGCCGAGGATTCCGAGAGCCGTCTGGGTAAGATCAAGCGCGCTTCACAGGGGCAGTTCAGTATCAGCCCCCGGGATGCCAACAACCCACACCGCATGAAGGTGCGGGTGGTTTCAACAGTTGAATATTACCTGGCCGACTGACAGGCAAATCGAATGTCGATGGGGTCAGTTGGCCGGTGCCGGTGTCGGTCCATCTAATAGAGGAATCGCACTGAGCAGGCGACGGGTGTAGTCGTGGTGGGGCTGGGCGAACAGGGGTTCGGTTTCCCCGGTTTCCACCAGCTTGCCGTGGTGCATTACGGCGATGCGATCTGACATATAGCGCACCACCGACAGGTCGTGGGAAATAAACAGCATGGTCAGGTTGTGCTTGTCCACTAACTCCAGAATCAGTTTCAGTATCTGCGCCTGAATGGTCACGTCCAGGGCTGATACCGGCTCGTCGGCAATCACCAGTTCCGGCTTGGTGGCGATGGCTCGGCCTACGGCGATGCGCTGGCGCTGGCCGCCGGAAAATTCGTGGGGATATTTGCGGATTGATGCCCGTGCCAGCCCCACGTCGTCCATCAGTGCCAGCACTTCTTTCGTCACCGTCTTGCGAGTGGTAAGTTTGTGGTAGAGCAGCGGTTCCGCTAGGGTATCGAATACCGTCATACGTGGATTCAGGGAGGCGTAGGGGTCCTGGAAGATCATCTGCATGCGGCGGCGCATGGGCGTCATCTGCTTGGCAGATAATTTCGTCAGGTCAACGCCGTCAAACACCACGCTGCCACCGGAGGTGGGCACCAGTCCCAGAATGGAGCGCCCCAGGGTGGACTTGCCGGAGCCGGATTCCCCCACCAGCCCGAGAATTTCCCCGTGTTGTATCTCCAGCGACACATCATCCACCGCCCGCACCAGCTTTGGTTCTTTTTGCCAGAAACCGCCGCTGTGATCCCGGAAGGTGGTGGTGAGGCCATGAATACTGAGCAGTGGTTGGTTTTCAATACGGGCGGGGATGGGCTTGGCGCCCTTGGGAATGGAGGCCAGCAGTTTTTTGGTGTAATCGTGTTGGGTGTGATTGAAGATGGCATCCACCGAGCCCTGTTCGACAATCCTGCCTTCCTTCATCACCGCCACGCTGTCGGCGATATCCGCCACCACCGCCAGATCGTGGGTGATGAAAATCACCGCGATATTGCGGCGCTGTTGTAACTCGCGAATCAGTTTCAGAATCTGCGCCTGAATGGTGACATCCAGCGCCGTGGTGGGCTCGTCGCAGATCAGCAGTTTCGGCTCGGCGATTAGCGCCATGGCGATCATCACCCGCTGGCGCATGCCGCCGGAAAATTCGTGGGGGTAACTGTCGATGCGCTTCTCCGGATCGACAATGCCCACCTCGCCGAGGATTTCCACCGCGCGCTGCAATGCTTTTTTGCGGTCCATATCCCGGTGGTAGAGCAGGGGCTCGATCAACTGTTCCCCCACGGTGAGGTAGGGGTTCAGGGAGGTCATCGGGTCCTGGAAGATAATGGCGATATCGTTGCCGCGTACCTTGCGCAGTTGTTTCTCGCTGAGGCTCAGCAGGTCGCGCCCATCGAACAGCGCCGTACCCGATTCGATCTTGCCGGGCGGCTGGGGAATCAGCTTCAGCAGGCTGTAACAGGCCACCGATTTGCCGGAACCGGACTCGCCAACAATGGCCAGGGTCTCACCCTGGCCCACGGAAAAACTGACACCGTCCACGGCCTTCACCACCCCGGCGCGGGTATGGAAGTGGGTGGTTAGGTCAGTAACGGTCAGTAGTGCCATTTTCTAGAACTTTTATTTGCTCATTTTAGCTTGGTAAAAGCCTTCATGATCTCACCTGCACCCGGCATAGTGGGCCCTGATTCTGCAACAAGTAACCCTGTTTCACTTCTGCTAAATAACGCTTGGAGCACAATGTCACGAGAGCTTTCATCAATTTTTTTATCATTAATCAATGATAGGTACAAATATGTTAGTTGTTCTCGCTCTTCTGCATCTCTCATTAGATGAAATGAGCTAAATGTCAGCCTTGATAGAGTTTTCACCATAAAAGCATAGATAGCTAATACAGTTCCAAAGATCACGATACCTTGGACCGTATTAATCTGAATAGATAGGTGTTGTCCTGTTAACCAGTCAGCGAAAAAGTCAGAGAAATAGACAATACCCAATAGTACTGATGCTAGAAGGGTAAGAGACCACAGACCACCTTGAATACCAAATTTTCTTGCCGCGTCTTTCCAATATTTTGCTGGCTTTTCAAGTCGGAGTTTTTCCTGATATGTGTTTTCAAGGTCAGAGATACGGGTTCTGCAACCATCCATAAAAGCAATAAATTCATCTTTATGTTCTGCTTGCTGGGTATCATGTTCTTTCTCTGACTGATTCAGCCAATCAGACCAGCCTTCACGACTTTCTATTTCCCATGAGTTAAAGCTATCTTTGAACTTTTCTACTTCGCCAGTAAGGTTTTTGGTAGTTTCTTCAAGTTGGTTTCGGAGGTGCCATAGTGAACGTTTTTCTCCATTTCTCCGTTTAACAAGGTCAGAATCTTGGTTTACAAATTCGTAACCAAGCATGGCGCCGAGAAAGGTGGAATACGTATTTAGGTTGCCAGTCTGCTTTTTTATAACGTAATTAAGAAAGGCTTCGGCAGCAGCGATATCATATTCTCTATGGCACTCAATAAAGGGTTGGACAAAAGGGTGACTACTCCAAAGCCAACTCGAACTCGCATGAGAAAGAGAGCGTTGATTAAGGTTGGCAATCTGTTGCATTAGCTGGCTGTCATCCCAACTTTCTATTTCTGTAGACCAGCTTTCTATAGTGTTGATTGCGCCTTCAAAAGTAGAATAAAAAGCTAGCGCACCATGGATTTGCCTTCTCTTGTCACCAACAGAGGTACGTTGTTCTTTCCAGAACTCGACTTCAGATTTAAGGAATTTTACAAGCTCACGTAATCCTTCGAATTTAAAGGACTTATTAGTGATGTCGCTAAACTGAATATTTATTTTTCTGTACACTCATTCTCTCCGTGGCAGAGCGGCTATCTTTTCTCACATACACTTTGTAAAGAAATACCGGACTTTCATTTGTAACTCATTGATAATTGAATAATACTTTTGTTATCACTGCTCAATCCTTCGAAGCCCTCGGGTCCAGGGCATCACGCAGACCATCGCCGAGAAAATTCAGGGCAAATAATGTGATGGACAGCGCGAGCCCCGGGAAGATTAACAGCCAGGGGTATTCCTCCATGGTCTCTACCCCGTAGGAAATCAGCAGCCCCCAGGAACTCTGGGGCGGCTGGATGCCAAGCCCCAGGAAGCTGAGGAAGGCTTCCAGCAGCATCACGCTGGGTATGGTGAGGGTGGTGTAGACGATCACCGGCCCCAAGGTGTTGGGGATCAGGTGGCGGCGGATAATGGTCCAGCGGGACAGCCCCAGAGAGATGGCGGCCTCGATAAATTCCTGGCGGCGCAGGGACTGCACCTGGCCGCGCACAATGCGCGCCATGGTCAGCCATTCCACCGCGCCGATGGCGAGGAACAGCAGCAGGATATTGCGGCCGAACACCACCATCAGCAGCACGATAAAGATCATAAAGGGCAGGGCGTAGAGAATGTCGACGAGACGCATCATCACCGCGTCCACCCGGCCGCCGGCGTAGCCCGCCACGGTGCCGTAGAGCACGCCGATCAGCAGCGCCACACCGGTGGCGATAAAGCCCACCGCCAGCGATACCCGGCTGCCATACATGATGCGGGTGAGCATGTCGCGGCCAAAGATGTCGGTGCCGAGCCAATGCTCCCAGGAGGGCGGCGACGCGCCCAGTTGCAGGTTCTGGGTCTCGTAGCCGTAGGGGGCGATCCAGGGGGTCAGCAGGGCGATGGTGCAGAGAAACAGCATCACACCGAGGCCGAACAGCGCCAGGTGGTTCTTGCGCAGTCGTATCCAGGCATCTTTCCACAGGGAGGTGCCTTCCTCGGCTTCATTCAGGTCGGTAATCACCGTTGCGTCGGTCATTAGCGTCCCTCCCGCAACTGGTGGCGAAGTTTCGGGTTGATCCATACCGCAATGATGTCTGACAGCAGGTTAAACAGCACAATCAGGGCGGCGAAGAACACCGTGGTGCCTAGAATCATGGTGTAGTCGCGGTTAAACGCTGCCTGCACGTAAAAGCGACCGAGGCCGGGAATCTGGAAAATGGTTTCCACCACGAAGGAACCGCTCAACAGCCCGGCAAAGGCGGGGCCGAGAAACGCTACCACCGGAATCAGTCCACCGCGCAGGCCGTGTTTCAGCACCACCACCCATTCCGGCAGTCCCTTGGCGCGGGCGGTGCGAATGTAGTCCTGTGACATCACTTCAAGCATGCCGCCGCGACTGAGGCGGGCAATATAAGCCGCGTAGCCGGTGCCGAGGGTGATGGCGGGCAGAATTTTGTCGCCAGGCAGGTCGCCCCAGCCGGAGACCGGCAGCCACTCAAACCAGATGCCAAAGATCAGTACCAATAACGGCCCCATCAGAAATGACGGCATACAGATACCGAGCATGGCGGCGGACATGGGGATGTAGTCCTGTGGCGTGTTGGGCTTTAGCGCTGCCATCACCCCGGCGCAGACACCGATGAAGATCGCCACCAGCATGGCGTAGAAAGCCAGTTCGGCGGTGGTGGGCAGGCCGCCGAGAATCAATTCATTGACGGAGCGGCCGGGATAGCGGAACGAGGGGCCAAACTCCCCGTGCACCAGGTCGTCCAGGTAGCTGAGGTATTGCTGCCACATGGGCTGGTCCAGCTTGTAGCGGGCCTCCAGTGCTTTCACCACTTCCGGCGGCACAGCCTTTTCGGCACTGAACGGACCACCGGGGGCGGTGCGCACCAGAAAGAAGGTGGCGGTAATCACCACCAGCAGCACCGGGATGGCCTGTAACAAACGGCTGAGAATAAAGCGGCCCATCAGTGCATGACCTCGGCGGGGACGCTGGCGTCCAGTGACAGTTGTTTGTAGAGGGTGTAATTCAGCAGGTTGGGTTTAAGGCCCTTGAGGCTTGGATGCACCAGGCTCTTGCTGGTGTAGATGTAAATGGGGATCACCGGCATATCCTTTAACAGCAGGGCTTCCGCTTCGCGCATCAACCGATAGCGTTCTTCGCGGTCGCTGGCCTCGGGCGCCAGCTTGATGATCAGCTCGTCGTAGCGGGGGTTGGACCAGCCGGTGCGGTTGTTGCCGCCATCGGTGAGCCACATATCGAGAAAGGTGTTGGGATCCACGTAGTCGCCGATCCAGCCGGCCCGTGCGATAGCGTAGTCGCCGGTGTCGACGGAATTCAGGTAAACCTTCCAGTCCTGATTGTTGAGCACGATCTTGATGCCCAGTTCCTTGTTCCACATTTGCTGGATGGCCACGGCGATTTTGCGATGGCCCTCGGAGGTGTTGTAGAGCAGTTCGGTGACGGGGAAGCCCTCACCACCGGGATACCCAGCCTCTGCCATAAGCTGCCGGGCTTTTTCCGGGTCGTAGCGGAAGGCATCCGGGGCGGTGTAGCCGAGGGTGTCCGGCGGGGTGAAGGTGTAGGCGGGCAGCTCATCGCCCTTGGTGACCTGTTTGACGATGGCATCACGGTCGATGGTCATGGCCAGGGCCTGGCGCACACGCTTGTCGCTGAGTTGTGGCACCTTGGTGTTAAAACGGTAGAAATAGTTGCCCAGATAGGCCTGGGTGTAGAGCAGTTCCGGGTGATTTTTGCGGTAGGTGGCCACCTTGTCGATGGGAATGCTGGCAGTGCGGTGCAACTGACCGGAGCGGAAAATGCGCTCTTCGGTGGTGACGTTTTCGGTGGGGTGGAAGTGGATGGCGTTGATGCTGACGGTGTCGGCATCCCAATAATAGGGGTTTTTGCTCACCACCACCCGTTTGAACAGCCGCCATTCGCTGAGATTGTAGGGGCCGTTGCCGACAAAGTTGCCGGGCCGCGTCCACTGACTGCCGCGCTCGTCGGGGGCGCCAAATTTTTCGATGGTGGCGCGGTGTACCGGGTAGTAACTGTAGTGATCCAGCAGTTGCAGGAAATAGGGCGTGGGATTGGTCAGGGTGACATCCAGGGTGTAGTCATCAATGACTTTCACGCCCACCTCGTCGAAGTCTGTCAGTTCGCCCTTGTAGTAGGCCTCGGCGCCCTTAATGGCAAACAGCATGTAGGCGTACTGGTTGCCCAGCGCCGGTTGCAGGGCGCGCCACCAGGACCAGGCAAAGTCATTGGCGGTCAACGGGTCGCCATTGGACCAGCGGGCGTTGTGGCGCAGGTAAAAGCGGTAGTTTTTGCCGTCCTCACTCACGTCCCAACGTTCGGCGACAGCGGGGATGGGTTCCAGTGTGGCGGGGTCTTTAGCGACCAGTCCTTCCAGCAGGGCGGTGAGGATATTGTGTTCGGGGATGCCGGTGACGATATGGGGGTCCAGCTCCTGGGGATCGGTGCCGTTGCCCAGATGCAGGATGCCCTCCCGGTTGCCGGTGGCGACATTGCTTTCTCCACCGCTGCAGGCCAACAACAGGCAACAGAGCAGGGCGAGGGTGACGGCATTCCCAATTGCTTTGCCAGTGGCTTTCGTAGTGGCTTTCACAGAGGCTTTCACAGAGGCTTTCACAGTGGCGTTAAAAGTCGCGATCATGCACGGGCCAGTTTAGTAAAGAAGCTCCCTATGTTAGGGAAGGACAGCACCTGATACTAGCCCGGATTGCGGTTGAAATGCATCATTGAAGCGACCATAATGCCCACCGTCGCTGGTTAGACCAGCACGGCTGTTAAAGCCATTCTTTATGGTGACCCCTGTTGGTCCCCTCGCAACGATCAGCTGCGAACCCCGCCAGGCCCGGAAGGGAGCAACGGTAGCAGTGACATCGTGTGCCGGGGTGTGGCTGGCAGGGGAAGCCACCAGATTTCCAACCCTTTTTCCCCTGAGTTATACGCGCGCGCTCGTATGGCATCGGCTGTGCTTATGCCGAGTAAACTTGTTTCTTCGGGGCTGCGTGAGCGGATTCAGAAATGTTCAAAAAACCCTCGTGCAACCTGACCATAGGGAGAAGCGGCCATGGCCAGGTTGCACTTGGGTACGACAAGTGCCACAGGTTCTTGTTCTTTCACCCTGTTGTCGCGAAGCCCATTGAAAAACTATCTGTTTGGCTTCTGCATCGTTCAACAGACTGCTATGCGGCGTCGATTTTCAGGGTCTGGTTTACCAAGTGGTTAAGTTCCGGTAGACAGGAGCCGCAGTTGGTGCCGCATTTCAGTTGTTCGCCCAGATGTTTTACCGAGCAGGCGCCATCGACGATGGCTTGAATAATCTGTTTTTCACCCACTTCGAAACAGGAGCAGATCAGTCTGCCCTTATCACTCTTGGCCATGTCCCGGCCTGCTAAAAGTAGCCAGGGTGAGCCTTCAATGGGTTTGTTGATGATGTCTTTTAACCAGTCGGGGGAAGGCAAGGCTTTCTGATCCCTGTGGGTGAAAATACCCAGGGTCAATTGCGATTGCCGGTAACAGATAAAGCGTTCATCTCCCATTGCCGGATCGCTGTAGTGGGCGCATCCGTCGCTTTCCTGAACCCGGTTCAGGTAGCTCTGCCAGTCAAAATTTTCTGCCGTGGCGACTCGGTAGCAGTAGCCCTGGCCGTCGGCCACGGGGGCCATGCTCCAGTAGATGAAATCGCTGCAATCCAGGGGCTCGGCGCAAATCAGCGCAGCCCACTGTGGTGTTTCCACTTTTTTAATGGCAGCCGGGTTGTATTTGAATTCAGGCTGGCCCGAAACCGGGTCGGTTAGCGGTGCTACCAGGCTGTCGACCTGGGCTCTGCTGGCGTACTGATCGTTCCAGTGAATGGGGACGAAGATCTGACGTTCTGCCATGCCTTCATCCAGGGTGACCTGTACCTGTATGGAGCCGTAGCGGGTGGAAATTTCAGCCAGGTCACCTTCGGCCAGGTTGTTGTCAGCAGCGGTGCTGGGGTTGATCAGTACAAACGGCGCATCAATGTGATTGAGCAGCCGTTGGGAACGTCCGGTTCGGGTCATGGTGTGCCACTGGTCGCGGATGCGACCGGTGTTGAGAATCAGTGGATAGGTGGCGGATGGCTCCTGCCGCGGGCCCTGTGGCTGCAACGGGATAAATTGCGCTCTGCCACTGGGCGTGACGAAGCGCCCATCACTGAACAGGCGCTTGGTGCCCTCAGGATTGGTGGCATTCACGGGCCATTGCACGGGTTTCAGATCATCGTATTGTTGCTGGGTGAGGGTACTCAAGGCGCTGATATCGAAGGCCCGCTTGCCCCCGTTGCGGAAACCACTGAGAGCTGCGTGCTCGACAAATACATCACGGGGGGATTCATAAGCGAAGGCGTGGGTAAAGCCGAGTTTGTGCGCTACCAGGGTGAGTATCCACCAGTCGTGACGGGCTTCTCCCGGTGGCGTTGCGAGGGAGCGTTGCCGTGATATTCGCCGTTCCGAGTTGGTCACAGTGCCGGACTTTTCGCCCCAACTGGTGGCGGGCAGCAGAATGTTGGCTGTGGCGGTGGTGTCGGTTTCGGCTATACAGTCCGAGACAATGACGGTATCGCAAGCCTGCAGTGCTGCCCTGACCTTGTCCGCATTGGGCAGGCTCACCACCGGGTTGGTACCCATGATCCAGATAGCCTTGATTTTGCCTTCAGCCACGGCATCAAACAGATCCACGGCTTTTAGCCCCGGCTGCTGGCTCAGATTGTCGGTTTGCCAGAATTCGGCGACGGTCTCTAGAGCCTCCGGCGTGTAATCCATGTGTGCCGCCAGCT
>JALRJN010000101.1 GCA_023261185.1 Porticoccus sp. | reverse complement strand
TGTCTGCTGGTCACCCGGGAGTTCATATGTCCCTATCCATGGATCAGCAACTGCAGAAGCGGTTGGCGCAGCGCCGGGCAGATAACCTCTACCGCCAGCGACACCTGTTACAGTCTGCGCAGAACAGCATTGTGCAGGTGGACGGCAAGACCTGTGTGGCCTTCTGCAGCAATGATTACCTAGGCCTCGCCAGCCACCCGGCAGTCATCGACAGTCTGCGCCGTGGTGTCGAGACTTACGGTGTCGGCAGCGGTGCCTCCCATCTTATTTACGGCCATTCCCAGGAACACCACGCCCTGGAAGAGGAACTGGCAGCCTTTACCGGACGCCCGAGAGCACTGTTGTTTTCCACTGGCTATATGGCCAACCTGGGGACTATTCGCGCCCTGGTGGACAAGGGTGACCATGTGTTTGAGGATCGCCTCAATCACGCTTCCCTGCTCGATGGTGGCCTGGCGAGCAATGCCCGTTGCCAACGGTATAAGCACCTCGATGTCAGTGATCTCGCCCGGCGCCTGGCGAAAACCGAAGGCGGGCGCAAGCTGGTGGTCACCGATGGTGTCTTCAGTATGGATGGCGATGTTGCTCCGCTGGTGGAGATGGCTGCTGTCTGCCGTCAGTACGATGGCTGGTTGATGGTGGATGACGCCCACGGCTTTGGCGTACTGGGTGAGAACGGTGGTGGCCTGGCGGAACAGTGCCAGCTGGACGTGGAAGAGCTGCCCATCCTGATGGGCACACTGGGCAAGGGCTTCGGTACCTTCGGCGCTTTTGTGGCCGGCTCTGAAGCCTTAGTCGATACCCTGATTCAGTATGCGCGTACCTATATTTACACCACGGCGCTGCCACCATCAGTGGCAGCGGCTACCCGTATCAGCCTGAAAATTCTGCGCCGTGAAAGTTGGCGGCGTGAAAAGCTGCAAAGTCTCGTTTCACGCTTTAGACAGGGCATTGCCGATCTGGGACTGGAACTCATGGACTCATCGACCCCGATCCAGCCAGTGCTTCTGAAAAATGACGCGCTTTGCCAGAAAGTGGGAGAAAGGCTCCGCGAGAAAGGCTTTCTGGTGGGGGCGATTCGCCCGCCCACGGTGCCTGTGGGCAGTGCTCGGCTGCGGGTAACCCTGTGTGCTGAGCACACGGAGGAGCAGGTTGATGCCCTGGTGGATGCCATCGATAGCAGTCTTACCGAGCTGCAAAAGGAAGGACTGTGATGGCGGCACCCCTGAAAAATCTCCCAGATGGCTCAGTCGCCGTGTATCACCATGCCTGTGAAGGAACTCCGATCCAGGAAGAGCCTTTGGTGTTATTACACGGGTGGGGGAGTGACAGCCACATCTGGCAGGAAATGCTACCCCTGCTGACGCCGCACTTTCATGTACTGCTGGTCGATTTGCCGGGTTTCGGTGAAAGCCCGGCGCTGAATAACGATGATCCAGACGATTATATGGCGGCCCTGCTGGCGATACTGCCAGAACGGTGCAGCCTGGTGGGGTGGTCACTGGGGGGCATGCTGGCGACTGCACTGGCCAGCCGTTATCCGGACCGTATCGTCCATCTGTTGACCATCGCCAGTAACCCTGTGTTTGTGCAAACAGATGGCTGGTCTTCGGCCATGACCAGTGCTGAGTTTGCTGACTTCAATGAATCTTTTCGACAACAACCGGCGCTCTGCCTGAAACGTTTCCAGGGCTTGCAGTGCCGGGGAGATGACCACGAACGTGAGCTGATCATACAACTTCGTGGTGTGTCCGGGGTGCCTTCTCATTCCCAGGAAGCCGCCTGGCGACGCGGCCTGGACTTGCTGCAGTTACTGGATAACCGCGCGGCGCTGGCCAGCCTGTCAGTCCCCGGCCTGCATATATTCGGGGGGGCTGATCAACTGGTTCCCAGCGCAACGGCCGCGGCACTACAGGCACTGAACCCTGCTCAGCAGTCGGTTGTATTGGATGGGACTGCTCATATTCCCCTTCTCAGCTGTCCCCAACGTTTGGCAGAGGAGATAATCCATTTTATTCAGACCGACCGCTACCGGCTGGATAAGACCCACATCGCGCAATCGTTCAGCCGGGCGGCCAACAGCTATGACAGTGTGGCCCGACTGCAGCGTCAGGTAGGGCAGCAGTTGCTGGAACAGCTGTCTCCCACTATGGAGCTGTTGTCGATTGTGGATCTGGGCTGCGGGACGGGATACTTCACCACTCGGCTGGCAGAACGTTATTCACCTGCTTCCCTGAAAGGCATTGATCTTGCTCAGGGGATGCTTGACTACGCTCAGCAGCAACACGGTGACTGTGCCATGTGGCTTTGTGATGATGCGGAGTCACTGTCTTTGCCGGATCAGAGTGTGGATCTGGTTTTTTCCAACCTGGCTTTCCAGTGGTGTGAACGGTTGCCACAACTGGCTGCGGAACTGGCGCGAGTGTTGAAGCCCGGTGGCGCTGTTGCGTTTACTTCGTTGGGGGAACAGACCCTGTATGAGTTGCGCAATGCCTGGGCAACCGTGGATGGGTATGTGCATGTCAATCGCTTTCAGTCGGCGCAACATTGGCATGAAGTTTTCGCCCAGGCAGGTTTCTGCTTCGAACATTTCACGGTAGAGCCTGAGGTATTACAGTACAGAGACTTACGTCACCTGACGTCGGAACTGAAAGGATTGGGCGCGCACAATGTCAATCAGGGCCGTAACCCAAAAATGACCGGGCGCGATCCAATTCGCCGTTTAATGGCGGCTTACGAACGATTCCGTGACAGCGATGGCCAACTGCCCGCGACCTGGGAAGTGATTTATGGGGTCGCGAGAAAAGATGGCTAAGCAATTTTTTGTCACGGGCACCAATACCGGTGTCGGCAAAACACTGGTGACGTCAGCCCTGTTGTGTGCAGCCAGGCAACAGGGGCTGCGGACCATCGGTTTGAAGCCCGTGGCCGCAGGTTGTGAGTTGACTGAAAAGGGGTTGTGCAATGAGGATGCCCTGGCACTACAGGCACAGTCGTCTTTGCCGCTGAGTTATGCGCAGATCAACCCGGTGGCGCTGGCCCCGGCCATTGCTCCGCATATTGCCGCTGCCAGAGAAAACCGCCGCCTCAGCGCTGATCGCTTGGCAGGTTTTTGTCGCGGCTCTATGATGCTGCCCTCAGATCTGCTGCTGGTTGAAGGGGCAGGGGGGTGGCGAGTGCCATTAAATGAGCGGGAAACTTTTGCAGATTTGGTTAAAATCCTGCAACTGCCGGTCATCTTGGTGGTCGGAATGGAATTGGGCTGTATTAATCACGCCCTATTGACCGCCGAGGCAATCCGTCGTGATGGCCTGGAGCTGGCAGGTTGGGTAGCCAATTCGGTCACGCCTGAAATGGATTGTTACGAAGACAATATGGCTTGTTTACAACAGAGGTTAGATTGTCCATTGATCGCCGAATTGCCATTTCTGGCTGATAATTGTGTAGAACAGGCAGCAACTCATGTGGCAATCGATCAGTTGTTGCAGTAGTGAATTAAACTTAGGGGTAGAAATCGTATGGGTATGAGAAGTGAAGAAGAGTATTCCGAAGAGGATCTGGAGCGGATACGTGGTGTCGTGAATTCCGGTATCCATTCCGTGGAGCGAAAGCCGTTTCGTTTTAGTCTGTTGTTTCTGTGGTGGATTGTGGTGGCTGCCTTAGGTGGTGCCGCCTGGATTTTTGCCAGTTCCGTGGGCGCCGTTTAGTTAACCCTTGACCATGCTCTCAATGGTTTGCCATTCTGCCATAGTCACTGGCACCACTGAGAGCCGTCCCTGCCGAAATAACATCATGTCCTTCAGGTCGGGGTGAGCTTTCAGCGCAGAGAGGGGCAGATGTCGGGCAAATTTTTTACGCAGCTTTACATCCACCGCATACCACTGAGGCTTATCCTGCGTTGCCTTGGGGTCAAAATAATCACTTTCAAGATCGAACTGGGCGGGATCAGGGTACGCCGCTTTCACCACTTCCATAACGCCCGCCATACCGGGGCGTGGGCAGCTGGAGTGATAAAATAGCACCTGGTCCCCGACCTGTACTTTATCCCGCAAAAAGTTGCGCGCCTGGTAATTACGAATGCCATCCCAGCGGCACTGCTGCAGGGGTTCGGCTGCCAGGTGGTCAATGCCATAAACATCCGGTTCGGATTTAAACAGCCAGTAATTCATTTCAAAAACCATTAATAAGGGCGGTCCCGGTTGCCCGGAACCGCCCTTTGCCGCGGCACAAAAATGCTTGGTTGTCAGACGTCTTTGACGCGCACCATCAGTTTGCCCATGTTGTCGCCTGTATAGAGCTTCTTAACGGCCTGTAAGGCATTTTCCAGTCCGTCGGTTACATCCAGGCGTGCTTTCAGCTTGCCTTCTTTCATCCAGCCGCTCAGGGCCTCAAGGGCTTCCGGGTAGCGGTCCATGTAGTCGAGAATGATGAACCCCTGGATTTTCAGGCGGTGCATCAGGATCAGGTCATAGTTGTAGGGACCGGGCACCGGTTCAGTGGCATTGTACTGGGAGATCAGGCCACAGGTGGGGATACGCCCGTGCAGGTTCATCAGTTTCAGACACTCGTCGAGAATCTTCCCGCCGACGTTGTCGTAGTAGACGTCGATGCCGTTGGGGCAGGCTTCAGCCAGCGCTTTGCCCACATCCTGGGTCTTGTAATTGATAGCCACGTCATAGCCCAGCTCTTCGGTGATCCAGCGGCATTTTTCATCGGAGCCGGTCAGGCCGACAGCACGACAGCCTTTGATTTTGGCGATCTGGCCCACCAGTGCGCCCACGGCACCGGCAGCGGTGGAGACCACAACCGTTTCACCTGGCTTGGGGTCGCCAATGTCCAGCAGACAGAAATAGGCTGTTGGCCCGACCAGTGCCAGGGTGCCGAAAGCATCGATGACTGGGACATCACCCGTGTCACCTAGTAGACCGACGCTGGCCGAGGAGCCGATCTGATAGTCAGCCCAAGTGCCAATGCCGCTGACGATATCGCCTTCCTTGAATTCGGGGGTGTTGCTTTTAATCACTGTGCCACAGACAACGCCACGCATGGGTGCGTCCAGGGCCACTGGCTCCATGTACTGCTCCATGTCGCTCATCCAGATGCGGTTGGTTGGGTCCAGTGACAGATAGTTCAGGCGAAACAGAATTTCACCTTCCCCTGGCTCAGGAATAGCTTCATTTTCAAGACTCAGAACATCGTCAGTGATGTCGCCAACGGGGCGTTTTCTCAAACGCCAGACGCGGTTTGTTTCAGTCATACCTACTCTCCTGTGAGTACTTATTATTCGTGATTTTTAATCAATCAGCGGACCAGAAAAACATCATATTTGACATAGCCTTCCGGACCAAACTGAATTTCCGTCATTTTGTTAATGGTTTGAATGTCATTGAGCCAGCCGTATTGTTCGGAGGCGGTCTGAAAGGTGGGGGCGGCGATGAAGTAGGGAATGTCACGGTCGGTGAGAACATCCCCGTTATTGAGTCTCTCCATGACTTCTGGGGTACTTTTGATAATGCCGTTATAGGAGATATAGATGTGTGCGCCGTCATCGGTTTCGATCAGGCCACGCACATCCAGGCGCATGGCGCCGGAAGGCATGATACGCAACCAATCTGCGCCAGGCGCAACGAATTGGCCATCGATCTTAGGTCCCTTGACCCAACCACCTGGACGTACGTTAACGATGAGTAGGCTGTCATCAATCGGCACAGGAGGATCCAGTGGTGCGACATAGCTCATCAGGTATTCGGTGGTGATCTGGGTGCTGGGTAGCTGGCCTTCAGTTGCTGCCATAGAACTATCTCCTTGGAGTCTTATGATTTGGATGGGTAAAGCAATGCCTGCCTACTCCACATCTTCTTGTTTTTAAGTTGTTTTTAGATTGTTTTTAATCGTTATTATGGTGTCGGGAGATCAAGTCTTTCGACCCCTGGGGTTTTTTATTCTATCTATAGTTGAACGCCCAGTACAATATTGCCCCGCCGAGCATACTAAATTTTTATCTGCTGAAGTTTAAAACCAGTCAAGGTCGCTTTTCAGAACGATCTCATCAAGATATACGGCTGTCTGTCTGAAATTGTGTATATCCTTGCTCAATGGTTTTTGCGCCTGGTTAGCATCAAGACTCTTGACCGCTTTAAGGTCATCGGCAGTTACCAGTGTTGTCGTCTTATTATCGTTGTGAATCAGTTTCACAGCGCACTCCCTCCTGGTATCAAGCATAAAATATAGACCAAATATGACCGCGGGATGGCGAATTATTTTTTGGACAGTCTGTTTGGCATTTTGCGTGGACCAATTAGATTCGCTGCCCTGTTTTTGGTTCCTCGGCCAACTTAAACTGGTTGGTGATTAGACTTGATCCTCACCCTGGCCTTGACCTGTAGGTTTGAAGTGCTGGATAGCCCACCAAGGGAGGCATTATAGGAGGTTGTGGCGGTATCGATTTTTGGCGCTAAGGGCAGGATAGATATAGTAAAGCGGATGCCAACGGTGTCGGGTGCTGGAAGAGATCATTATTCCCGGCTTTGGCTTGCCGATGAAAAAAAGCTTTGTAGTCTTGTGCCAATTCCTTCGCAGGCTTCACCCTGAACCTGGGCTATAAAAGGAATGGGGGCGCCTATGGCCAGTAGATAGGATGAGCCCTTGCTGTCTACTTTGACGCGCCCTTTTTCATCGAGCTTCGACAGATCCCAGATAATGGCTTCATAGTTGGAGTTTTTATCCCAGGAGGCAAAACCAAAACAGCCGCCGCCCCCGGGGGCCAGGCCACAACTGAAGCCGCCGTTTTTCTCCGTGGTTTCGGTGTTGCCGTCCACCCAGATCATGTAGCGGATACCCAGCTTGCGAATGCGTGTGGCAATAAGGGGGTCTCTCATCATGCCGCCCATGCGCTTGAGCCCCAGGGGAGCCGTGCGCGGTTCGAACCAGGGATACAGACTGTCGAGAAACTGCTGCTCTGGCATGACCGCCACCTGGCCGCCGGTGACCAGTTTATTGCCAATACAGTCGATAAAATCCGGTTCGGTTTCGTACTCACCGGCGTGACGCCGCCCCATAATGACGATTTTTTCACTGGCTTTGACCGGCAGGCGGGACTCGGACACACGGTATTCGTCAACATGGGTTGAGGTGCCGCAGGCGGTCAGCAGCAAGGAGATGGCTGAGACAAGTAGAAACAGAAGCGCTCTCAAGGGATATCGCTCCTGCTGAGCTGTGTATCCGCCTGACGACTGGCCAGCCAGCGCTTCACTTCCGGAACCCTGTGGAATTCCAGAACCAGGCGTGCTCCTGCATCTCTCAGTGCCGAGATCGTGGCCTGGTTGAGCGCCTCCTCGTCAGATTTCAGAAAACGGCTCTGGGTCTTGCCATAGGAACTCATCAGCCAGTCGGCGATGGGCTGTCCGTTGCCGTCCAGCACTTTGAGGCTGTATTTAATCCAAACCTCGTAGACGTTGAGCTTGGTTTCAAACGGGGTAGCGAGCTGGACTTCTTCCACCACTGGCACGATCAACAGGTCCAGGGCAGGGTTCTTTGCCGGCGGGCTGTTATAGGTTGTTGTGCTGATAAACATGTCGGCGAATACGCGGCTGAACAGTTTAACCTGGGATTCTCCCAGCGCCATGGTGACCGGCAGTTGCTTGTCATCAGTACTTTCAAACTGGTAGTGGCTGAATTGATCGTCCATGACCAGGCCGACGTGGAGGGGCTGTTTGCGTGCCAGGGCACTGGGGTAGTCGCCATTCACCGTCACATTGGTCGAGCAGCCGCTCAGCAGCACAATGGTCAGAAGCAACAGGGATGAAACAAGGCGTGTGGCCGGATTCTTGTTCATTGGCATCATTCGGGTTTAAGGCCGTTCAGTGCGACAAAGGTTCCGCCGTTACGATAGCTCAGTTCTCGCATCAATGCAGCGAATCTTGATGCAGTCTGCAGGTTGCCACCGCGTACCAGGAAATGAACCGGAAAGCCGATGGTGTGGATTCGAACCAGACGTTCGCCGCTGCGGCCCTCGCGGTTAATTTTTGCCACGGTATCCAGTACGTTATCGATGGAGTCGCCGGTAAAGTCATCGCCTAGAACATAGAGGCTGATCTTGCGGTTGGGAGCGTAGAAGCTGCGAATGGCATGCTGCACGCCCTCCACCGGACTGGAGTTACTGAAAGGTGTCCAGTGAGCAAGACGTTCAATGATTGCCCTGCGCCGGGCAGGCGTGTCCGGAATCCATTTACCCCGATAGCTGGAAAACATATAGCCTCCCATATCGTTCATGACCTGGATTCCCTTTACCTTGGGGTAGATATCGAGGATATGAATCATTTCCTGTCGCAGCCTGGGCCAGGCGAAATTGAACATACTGCCCGAGGTGTCGACGATAAACACAATGTACTCGCTGTCTACGGGTATTCCACCGATCAGTTCTTTGTCGGAACGATTCTGCAGAGCCTGCAAACGCTTCATTTCTTCGGTGAGTGTCTGCAGGGCCAGTGTCAGCTTGTCCTGTTCGGTGGTATCAACCTGTGCAATGGCGTCCCGCTGACGGCGTACGCTCGCCAGCTCAGACTGCAGGCGGGCGATGCGCAGCTGGATCTCTGAAAGCTGTTCTTCCCTGGAGTTCAGGTCGCGGTTGAGTACGCTGACTTCACCACGAATTTCAAACAATTGCTGTTGTAACTCCGCTACGCTGCCATTCAGGGAAACATCGGTTTCTTCGAAGGCTGTAGACTCCACTGTTTTGGCAATCAGCAGCAGCAACACAATGGCGCCAAACCCACAGCTGATGACATCCAGAAAGGAGATGCTAATTTCTGGGGTTTGCCCCCGTTCACGACGGCGACCGCGGTTCATGGCCAGTCTCGCGATGGGCTCAACAGGGAGCCCTCTGTGTTCAGTGCCAACTGCCAGAAGCTGGCGGCGGCGAAGGGATCGCCTTCCATGGGAAATAGCAGGACGTTCACCGGCATACGCTTTGGTATGACCTCAACGGCCTTGGCAAACAGTTTGAGGCGATCGCGGCCGGAAATAATGCGATCTCCGGAAGGTTTGCGCCCCTGGGTGGGTAAACCGTCTGTGATCAGAAACAGGTTGTCGGGTTTGCCCGAGAAGCCGTTGGCTGCATCAAAGGCGTTGATGAGGCTGGTGCCGCCAGTGGGCACGTGCCGGCTGAGCTGTTGCATGACTTTATCCAGACCCTGGCGGTCTGCGGTATCGCGCCACTGGCCAGTATCGCCGGACAGCGCCTTGGCCTCGGTATTGAAAACGTACACCTGGTAGCGGCTGTCGGGTGGCAGCTGCGCTACCAGCCACTCGGTGGTGCGCACCGCGCGACGCCACTTATCGGCATTGCGCTTGGCGGTATCATTCATATTTCGGGTGCGGATGACATTGATCAGCGAGTCGGACAGCATACTGGCCGATCCATCCACCAGAATAAGTACGCGCTTGCCCCCCAGCTTCAGTCCGGTCAGGTACTGTCGTTGACCCTGGCCCACAAAGCGCCGCACATTGTTGGCATTGCCTTCTTCCAGCAGCTTGGCATTTTCCTGCTCCAGCTCTTCCACCTGCTTGCGTAGCAGTGAAATATCCTGTTCAGGGTCCTTCTGGATACTGAGTTCGCGCCGGGTATCGTCAATCTCTTTGAGCACCCGGCTTGAGAGCCCCTGGGCTTCCACTAGGCGCTTTTCCATTTCAGCGAGGCTGTTGTTCAGGGCCACCAGTTCAGCTTCGCCTTCACGAATATCCACCTGCAACAGGTTAACCTCGGCTGCCTGATCGGGTTGGGCGGTGGCGATGGCATTGGCATCGTGTTTAAGGATCAGAAACAGCAGGGTAACGGCACCAAAGCCACAGGCCATGATGTCCAGAAAAGAAAGACTGAAGGCGCTTACACGGTGCTTGCTCTTCCGCAACTCAGTCCACCTCGATAAGGTCCAGACGTTGGTTGCCGATCAGTAGGCTGTCTCCAGTGATCAGGTTGTTCACGTCTCCGTAGCACTGGATCTGTGACCGGTCGCCTTCCAGCGCCAGGATTCCGTCTTCGAGGGTAAAGCGGAAAGCCACATCAGTCTCACAGTCGATCAGCAGTGTGTCGCCGTTTATGGCCACTCCCATACCCGGGTGGATGGCATAGGCCCGGTGCCGGTAGAGCACGTGGCTGGGGGTGTTGCCCGGGGATGGGGTTGTTGCTGCCTGCGGGTCGCTCTTGCCCGGCGTTGTATTCCGCTGTGGTGATTTGGACAGGGGTAGGCGGGTGATAAAAGGTAGGTCACCGGAGCCGCAGATCAGGTCCAGGTTTTGTAGACAGCCTTGAATTACTGAGTCTGCTGACAACACCTGGGTGGGTGCATCTTCTATGACCAGCCCCGGCAGCAGCGCCATGCGGTGACTGTAGAGCAGGGTTTCATTGGACTTCCGGAGTTCAATCAGGCGGCGTTGAAATTGCTGGTTGCGTGTGGCGGTGCTGTCCAGAAGCTGGGTCCGACTGAGGTTGATGCGGTAACGGCCCTGAGGGCTGTCCAGCTCGACACCGATTTCTGTCTGGGTCTCCATCTGTTGGAGCCAGCCCGGCAACTGGTTATACAGCTGCTGTTCACCGGCTGCGGTATGGAGGGGGTCAAAGCGGTACTGGCGAATAAACTGGTCGGCGATAAGCTGTGCCCAGGCGTCATAGAAGCTCTTGATGCCCAGCTCAGGCAAAATTTCAACCGCAGTTCGGGAAATCTGTTGGTCCGCCTGTAGACGGGTAATGACCGTCTGGTGTAACTGGATGTCCACATGCAGTGAATCGCCGCGGGTCTGGGCTTGAGAGGCGGCGGCCACGGAGGCGTCCACCAGCCCCGCAGCTTCGAAGGGGGATGCGTTGGCCAATCCCAGCAGGATAGCCAGCTGTTCCCGGTCAAAGTTTCCCGGTGCCGCAAAAATGACTCGCTCGGGGCTGCCGGTATCCCGGTATAACTGCAGCAGTTGGGCATAGGCCAGATCAGCGTGATGTCTGGCGACTCTGCTGTTGATTGGTAGGGGCGACAGGTTTAACTGGCGCCAGTATTGGCTGAAGCTCTGTCGGGGCTCCAGATAGGCTTTTTCCAGGGCTTCCTGGCCCGTGGTAATACCGTTATCAGTGAGAAGGGCATAGCCGGGACTGACAATGAGATTGTCCGGGCTGGTGGCACAGCACAGGCCGCTGTCGTTCAATTCAAAAATGGCGGTAGGCATAGTCTGGGAGCCCGACTTAATCGGTTTTCAGGTGACGCATTAAATTGGTGTCACAGTAACTGTGGGTATCCAGCACCAGCCGTTCCTGCAGAAGCTGTAATTGGTGCAGCAGGAACATCAGTGCAATGCTGATGACCAGGGCGATGAAAGTAGAGTTGAATGCCACGCCGAGACTGGCGGTGACACCGGCGATATCACCCTGTACCGCCTTGTGGGCCTGACTGAGTGCCTCGCCAATCCCCCGCACGGTGCCGATAAACCCGATCGAGGGAATGGCCCACGCAATGTAGCGCACCATGGAGAGTTCCGAGTCGAGCCGGTCGGACTCTGTGTCCAATACTTCTCCCACTGCGTGGGAGACATCCTGGATATTCCGCGTGGAGCCAAAGCGCTGTAAGGCCGCTAACAGTGTGCGCGGCAACAGATAACCCTGTTGTACGGCAGGCAATGCCTGGATGGGCCGTGACAGCTGGCGTGCATCTTCAGGTAAAACGCGGCTGCCATCGGGCACGGTTAGTAATGGTTGTGTGAGCAGCTTGCGCTCATTGAGGCTGCGGCGCGCTTTGTAACCCATGATCGCACAGGCCCAGAGCATCAGAATGAAACAGGCTTCCTGTTCGTAATCCTTCACAACCACATAAAAAGATCTTTCGGCCACGTAGCTTTCCCCGGCGGCTTCCCGGGCGAGTTGTTGTTCCAGTACCAGGTTGGCGTTGGGTCGAATCAGTGTGACATAAACCGTGTGCACCAGAATCAGTGCCAGTATCAGAGCAAATAACTGGTAGAGGAATTCCGATGAGGTGTTATTGCGCATGGTGTTTCCTTTAGCTGCAACAGGTCAGGTGCCGATGTTGATTGTGTTCAACCCTACCACTATATATCCACCGGGAACGGAACCGATAAATCCTCGGAAATTTGTTCACTCGGATCAAATTCAGGTGCCTTAGTTCTCGGGCTAGGGGTACTGTTTTCCGTGGTGTCATTATTATTGCTGTTGGTTTTTACACGGGTTGCCTCGGTGGGTTCCGGTGGCGGGGAGGCAGGTTCCTCTGCCATTGTCGGTAATCCGGCAAGTAGGAGCGTAGCCGCCAGTAACCAGTATTTCACGAATCTCCACATGGGTGTCTACTCCACGTACCGGGCAATGCGAAAACCCAGGTCATCCCGGGGTTGTTCACCGTAATCACGATAGGACAAGCGTAGCTCTGTGATGTTGCCATGTCGCCAACTGGCGCCACGTATTACGCGCAAATCTCCCGTGGCGGGCCCCATCGGGTCCTTTTCAGCTCTGCTGCCAAGGCCCAGCTCAATGCCGTAGTAGTCGTTTACCCACTCTGACACATTTCCCTCCAGGTCATACAGCTGGCGGTGATTGGGGCGGAAGCTCCCCACCGGTGCCGAGACAGCAAAGCCATCGGTATACCCCTTGATGGGTTCGGTGACCAGGCGACCGGCACTGGTGTCGGCAAAATTTCCCGAGCGGTTGGCGGGCGGATATTGCTGGCCCCAGGAAAAACGTTTTTCGCCCCCACTTGTGGCCCTTGCTGCCCAGGCCCACTCTGCTTCTGTGGGCAAACGATATCCGTTGGCAGAGGGGGCAAAGCCTTTGATCTTGCCGTTTTCTTCCCGGTAGAACGGTGTCAGGTTGTCCTTGCCGCTGAGCCAGTTGCAGTAGCGAGCTGCCTGCTCCCAGCTGATCCGCACCACGGGCTGGGTCGGCTGGTCCAGGGTAATACCACCCGCGTGGCTGGAGCTGTGAGTACGGGCAAACTGTTTGAACTGCCGATTGGTGACTTCATGGCTGGCCAGGTAGAAGGGGCGAGTCAACAGCACCTCGCGCCGCACTTCGTTGGCCCGTCGGCCACTTTCCCGGCGGGGTGCACCCATGGTGAAGGGTTTCCGTGGTTTGAATAGCAGCAGGGTGGCACCGTTGGCGGTAGTGATTTTCTCGGGTACCGATGCCCAGCGAGCCTGTTGCTCAGTGAGCAAAGTGACTTTCACCACCTGGTCGAGGCCCGGTTGCGGGGTGACCGTGCGTGTGGCTGTGGCATAGCCAGCTCTGCGCAGTTCAATCCGGTGCTGCCTGGCGGGCAGGGTGAAGGTTTGCCCCTGTGTCCCGCGCATCACACCGTCAATCCATACCGAGGCATCGGCCGGGCTGGCCACGACTTGGACTTCTCCCAGGTTAGCCTGGAGCTGTACTGACATACTTTGCTGTTCGCCTGCGGAGAGGGTCAGGCTGCGTTTTGCCGTTTTGTAACCATTGAAAAACAGGGTCAACTGGTGGGTTTGTTGTGGCGTTAATTCGATATCCAGTGGGGTTGTGCCCTGGTAAGCGCCGTTAAGTGTAACTGTGGCACCGCTGGGGGTGGAGCTGAGTTGCAGAAGCCCGTCTGCCGGCTCTAGCTGGATATCATCAACCGCCAGGGTTTCACCAATGGCGACACTCAGGCTTTGCTGCCAGGTTTTATAACCGGGTAAAGCCACTTTGATCACTTCGCCTTCGGCCAGCAGTTCGGTGGTGAGGGGTGTGACACCCCGATCCTCATCGCCGACACTGACGGTTGCCCCGGGTGGTGAGGAGGTCAGGGATACCTGGCCCCAGGCGGGTTCCAGTTGCACGGACAGTGACTGGGTGGTGTCCATGCCTTCAATGTTGATCTCACGGGTTACCGGAAGGTAACGCTGTGCAGAGATAGTCAGGGTATGGTCACCTGGCGTCAGATCAGAAATAGTGAGCGGCGCGGCACCCACAGCCTCATCATTGATACTGACTTCGGCTCCCGGCGGCTCGGTGGTAAGGGCCAGATGACCTGGCAGCTTCTGCATCTCCAACTGAAGCAATTGATGATCATCCTTGCCGACCGTGAACGGTAACTGTAGTACTTCAAAACCTTCTGCTTCTGCTTCAAGCTGGTAATCACCCGGCCGCATCAGGTAGTGATCGGCCAGGGCAAAACTGATGCCGCCACTGATATCGATACGGGCATTGTCGGGAGTGATTTTGACCACCACCGAGCGGGCGCTGAGCAGAAAGGCCATAACCAGTAGACTGGCAATCAGGGCCAGACCCAGCAACATTGGCAGGGGCTTTAACCGAAAGCGTTTCGCACCGGTATTTTCTGCCAAGGGCGTGAACGCCAGCGGCTGGATAGCCTCATGATCATTTTTCTGTTCGTTCATGACACCGGCTCCGTACAGACGATAATCACCGGCTTGTCACGGCTTGTTGCTGTGATCTGAAACTCCACGCGCACATCCCGGTAGCCAGAGCGACTGCCAACTGCCACATAGTTTCCGGGAATCAGTTCGAGTTGTTTGCGATTGAACTGTCCCAACTCGCCCACCTTGTAGAGGGTGACATGGGTGTCGTTGTCAGATAGAAATTCGATGGTCAACGGTGTGACGGCAGTCTGGATGGTTTTCTGCAGGCGGGAGATCTGCTCGCGCAGCCTGGGACCGGGATTCTTGATGCCCCGGGCATCCTGCAATACCTGTGTCGCCTGTTTGCGCACTGAGGCTGTGGAAAGCCGCAACGGGTCGTTGAGTATTTTCATGATGCGATCTTCAAGGTCTGCCCGTGCGCCGCTACGCAGCTGGCCCAGACGTGCAGCCATCAGCGAACTGTCGATGGTCAGGGTTTTGGCGTAGCTGTCTCTGGCCGAGTGCCATTGCTCGTCAGCCTCCTGTTGTTCTGCTTTGGTCATCAGCGACTGAATCGATTGTTGAGTGCTACGGTTTCCGGTTTGCGCCAGGCCTTTGCGGGCGGCATCACTGTCCGGCTGTATCTTCAGGGCCTCGTTGAATGCCGTTCTAGCCTTCGTGAGCTGGTTGCTTTCCAGGGCGTTAAATCCCCGGCTCATGGCCTCATTAAAAGCCTGCTGGCTGATCTGTTGTGTAACCTGCTGCAGACCGTCTCTTGCTCTGTTACTCAACGCATCGAGGGAAATGACCTGGTTGAATAGCTGGCGGGCACGCTCAAGTTCGCTGTTTTGCACCGCCAGATCCGCCTGGTTTAGCAAGTCGGTAACCTGGTCGAGCACTGTGGCTCGGGAGAGACCGATTTCGGCCTCGCGATTGTCGGGATCAATCGCCAGTGCCAGTTCAAACTGCTCTTGTGCCTTGAGGGCATGGCTTTCACTGAGGAACGTGTTGCCGGTAGTCAGCGCAGCGGCCAGGCGTTGTGGAATACTGTCCTCCAGGGCCTGAAGGTTAGACAGTGTTTCTTCATAGCGGGCTTGTGCCTGGGGAAAATCGCGCTGCTGATAAAACCGGTCGCCCTCCGTGGCGGCCTTCAGGGCGTCCGTCATGGCGGAAGCTCCCCACTGCTGGATATTCTTTTGTTCCAGAAATGATTTCTTCTCGAGAATTTTGGCCAGTACATCCTGTGCGGCGCGGCGGGCATTGCCCAGTTGAGCATCCCGAAACGGGGACTCGGACAGGGCGGGAGCCTGGCTGTTACCCGTTTCAATGGCCACCGGCGGGCCTTTCGGTGTCGGCACCAGGGCCGGTAGTACAAAAATGACCAGCAACGCCAGTAGCACGCAAATGGCCAGCGCCACCCAGGTAGAACGACGTTGCTGCCAGGGCACAGGTTCGCCGGGTTGCAGGGTGTTTTGGGTCAGGGGAAATTCGGCCGGTTTAATGGGCTCAAAATCGTTACTGTCTGCCATGACTTCAGATTCCGCCGCGTTCTGCCTGGTAGATTTCACGCAGCAACGTTTTCCATTGTTGGTACTGGGCTTCCACATTGCCCGTCAGGGTAATGGTGCGATCTTCAAGCTGGATGACCTGGGGGGCGACTTCCGCCTCGAGGGACTGGGCCATTTCGGTCAGGGCATCCTCGTGAATTTTCAGCTCGCCACGCTTGGATAGGCCGCTTTTGACCATCATGGCGCCGGTGCCGATGGCCACTGCACCCGCAGCGCGCCCTGAACCACTGTTGCTGCCGGAGGCGATAATACCGCCGATCACCGCCGCAATACCGCCAATGGTGCGGGTGCGGGATTGGCGTTTCAGCTCCTGCACGGCGACCATTTCATCGTAGCTCGCAGCCCGCCATTCCTGGTAGGGGGTGTCCATTTGCCGGGAAAAAGTATCGTAATGTTCCTGCATGGTATCGATGAACAGGTAGTCCCGTTCACGAATGCGTTGTATCCGTTGCAGGATGGGATCGTTAGCCGCCGGTAGACGGGTTATTTGCAGTTGGCCATCCGGTGCTTCGGTGATGTGATTGCTGAAGGCTTCCGGGGAAAAGTCCTTGGCAAATCTGAGGTTGGATACTGCCCGCAGGTTGGTGATCTGTTGCGGTGGAAGTTGTTGACGGTACTCCAGCAAATCATTGGCGATACGGTTGAACAGCCCCTGGAAAGGGTCCTGCTGTGTCCGGTTCTGCTGATCGTAGGCGTAACTGCCAACGGTTTCCGTGTAGGTTTTACTGTACCAGTGGCGATTGCTGGCATCGCTGACATCAATTTTCAGGGTCAGAGTCTCGCCGGTGGACTCAACAATTTTTCCAGCGACATAGACATCGACCACGGTATTGTGGCTGGGAACCTGACGTACCGCGCCCCAAGCTGCCGTTTTCTGAATGGTTTCTGCCAGTTGGTTGGGAAGGTACTGGGCTTCGGCACTACGCACGGTGGGTGATACCGTTGTATCGTCAGCCTTGATATTTTCCAGGCCCGGATCGAAGGGCAGCACTGCCAAATCGAGCAGCAGGGATTCATTGGCGATGGCGTCTGGCTGCTCAAGTGGGGTGATCACCGTGGTGGTGACACGGTTGGTGTTGGCGCAACCGGCCAGAGTTAGCAATACGAGTAATAGGCCAAGGGCTTTTACACGAAAGCACAAGGCTGTCACAGCACGCGACCTATAAACCGGGAAAGCTAGCACGGTTATTGCCCTTCTTTATATTTGCGGTATTCATCCCAAAGCTTTTCGCGTAGCACCGGGTCCGGCTCTCGCATGGCAGCCTCACGGATCTGGCGAGCGACGATGTCATCATCGCTGCCATTGGGGATGTTGGTGGGCAGTTGGCTGCCGGGCAAGGTGCCTGCCACGCCGCCATCCCGGCCATAAATCGTGGTTGCTTTGCCTTCGGTGTTGGTATCACTGTTGCCCCAACCGCCGTAGGGTTGCTCGTCGCTACCTTCTTCGCCGGCACCGCCTACAGCGCCACCGCCGGGTTCGCCGGCCAGTTCACCTTCCCCTGAAAGTGGACCGCCTGCGCTGCCCGCAGAACCGGCATCTTCACCGTCTTCTGCCATTTGGCTGCCTGAGCTGGTTCGCTCACCGCCCAGCATGGAGTCGAAGCCCACCAGAGAGGCATCCAGTTGTGCGTCCAGGGTGGAAATTTTTTCTTCCTCGGTGAGGATGTCGCCGCCAGCGGGGGGCAGCTGGCCTCCTGCGGAGCCTGGTTGTCCACCGCCGGGAGGCTCTGGCAGTTGAGGGCTGCCTTCATCTTCTGGTGAGCCAGCGCCGCGAGCACTGGCTGCCGCAGCGCTCTCCGGTTCCGATGCTTCAGTTTGCTCACTTTGTGTTTCTGCTCCCGCAGCCGTACTGCTTTCTGCCTGTGAAGCAGCAGCTTCTGTACTTTCCTCACTTTCCTCGCTTTCGCTGGCACTTTGGCTACTGGAACTCTGCGAGCTGGAGGAGCTCGACGATGAGCTCTGAGAGCTGCTGCTGGAAGAGGGTGTGGTGGGGCAGCCGGTCAACAGGAGCACAGACAGCAGCAGCCATGGGTAAAGATATTTCATGCGGATTAGCCTAATTCATCAAGACCTTGACCGGCAATGCCTGGGTCGTGACCGGGGAACCATTCTCAAAGCGAGGGCGAAAGCGGCTGCCGGTGATGGCCCTGCGAGCGCGCTTTTCCATTCCCTCGGTTTCGTCGGCGTGTATGCTAACAATATTGATGTTATCGGGTGTGCCTTTTTCCGACACATCCACAGCGACCATCACATATTCTTTTGGGGTCGGCAGGGGCAAGGGGTCAACACTCTCTCCCACAAAGTCGGCAAAAGATAGCTTTGTATCATCGTCAACGGGCTGGCTGATGTTTTCCGGCACTGAGGGTATTGGTGCAGATCGGGGTTGCGGCAGCATTTTCGGTGCCCCGAACAGTTCTTCAATCATGGGCTTATCTTGCGCTTCCTGTTCCAGCAGCAATTGGGCCCGTTGGTAAGATTTGATGGCTGACTTCGGTTTGTTTAACAGCAACAGCATGTCGCCATTGGCGACATAGCCCCGGGCCTTGTCCTGGGGGGATGCTGCTGGGTTGTTTTCCAGAATACTGATCATTTTTTTACAGGCTTTGCGGCCTTCCCGCGAAAAATTTCTTCGCCAGTACAATTCCTGGGGTATCCACTCAATGTTTGGCAGGCGGTCGAACATGGCTTCAGTGTCTTCCCAGCCGGCGACGCCGGGATAACTTTTCTGGTGCTGTTCGAGGTAATAATTGGCCAGCGCGGTGTTTTGAAGCAGTCCCACCAGTCTCAGGTCAGACTCTCCGAAGTGTTCCGTGGCGATATTGATGGCATGGGTGGAAAAACCCCTGGCCATGTGCAGATGGAAGACATCGTCGCGCATGCCACTGGCGCTGTAGGCCTGCATGTGCCAGCGGCTGGCTTCATCGAGTATGGGGATCATGCGGGGGTCAGTGTCACCGTAGGCCTTGCTGTAAAGCCAGAGCAACTGCAAATAGGTTTCCGAGGTGGCATCGGGTTCACCCATCGCTTGCTGGGTGGCGATAATACCCCGCAACATCGGTTCCTGCCCCAGGCTGTAGACACCCTGATTAACTCGGTCCAGGTGCATGGCGCGCTGGTAGGCCATCATTGCTTCCGGAAAACGCAGGCTGAGAAACAGGGTGTTGCCAAGACCGTAACTCATTTCTGACAGCTCCTGATCGAAGGGGCCGTAGTTGGCTTCGCGTTCCGCAATGGCAGCCTGGTAGTTGGCAATGGTGCGATCCAGCGCGGTTTCGAGACGGGGCAGGACTTCGCTGTCGGTACTCTGCAGTTCACCGTTATCAGCGGGTGCGTTATCCTTCACCTCCTGATGGGCTGCCTCGGGCGTGGCGCTCATCGCCACACCGCTAAGCAGGAGCAGTAAAAGAAAAAAACCTGATGTTTTCAGGGTAAAACCCATAGCTTGGAAGCCTGTCGGTTGATCGTCTTCTTAGAGAAGGTGAACGGTAGATCGTTCCCCGTTCCCGGTCCCGTCAAGTGCCTGCGCCATCATGATCAATGATCTGTTATGTCGCCATATGGGGTGACACAAGTACTGGCGGCGAGGGCCAGTATAACGCTGTCGTTTTTAAAAAATCGTGGAGTCGAAAAAAATAATGCTAGTGCAACTCTGGAATGTCATGGCGCCAGTGCTGATTGTCATCGGTCTCGGTTTTTGCTGGGGACGTTCCCGGGTGCCCTATGCTTCGGAGTTTGTCACTCGGGCGGTGATGAATATTGGCGCGCCCTGCCTGGTCGTGTCAGCCATTAGCCAAGCGGATATCTCAGGGGAGGGGTTTGCCCAGGTGGCTATAGCTGCCAGCGTGGTGCTGGCGGGGACTGCCTTGCTGGGCGCTATTGTGATTCGGCTGATGGGCGGTGACCTGCGTGCACTGCTGTCGCCCATTGTATTTCCCAATACCGGCAATATGGGGTTGCCCCTGTGCCTGTTCGCTTTTGGTGAGGAAGGGCTGGCGCTGGCGGTAGCGTTTTTTATGGTGCAGATGACGACGCTGATGACTTTTGGTGTGGCGCTGATGTCGCGGTCGGGTACCGGGCTTTGGGCGACGCTCAGGGGATTGTTACAACAACCCCTTATCCATGCCATTGCGATTGCCTTAATAATGCTGGCGAGCGATGTGCAGTTGCCTGTCTGGATCGATAGCACCCTGAAACTGTTGGGTGACTTCACCATTCCATTGATGTTACTGACGCTGGGTGTCTCTCTTTCCACCTTATCCACAACCGGTTGGTGGCGAAGTATGGGACTATCCCTGTTGCGGATTGTTGGCGGTCTGGCCTTTGCCTGGCTGGCCGTGACCTGGATGGGGATGAGTGGCCCGGCGCGCAATGTGGTTTTGCTGCAGGCCATTATGCCCGCAGCCGTGTTTAACTACCTGCTGGCACTCAAATATGACCGGGAACCCGCAGCGGTGGCCGGGATTGTCGTGGCGTCGACCGTCATGGCGCTGGTGGTCGTGCCGCTATTGCTGGCTATCCTGATATAAGGGAACGTAACTATGAACACCGCTAAACCGTTGAGTGGTTATCGGGTCATCGAACTGGGCCAGCTGTTGGCCGGGCCGTTTGCCGGTTCGTTGTTGGCCTATTTCGGTGCCGAAGTTATCAAGGTGGAACCCCCCGGTGGTGGTGACCCCCTGCGTAACTGGCGGCAGCTAAAGGACGGTACATCGCTATGGTGGCGCAGTCTGGGTCGCAACAAGAAGTGCATTACCCTGGACCTTAAATCCGCCAAGGGGCAGGAGTTGGCAGCCCGGCTGATTGATGGTGCGGATGTGCTGGTTGAAAACTTTCGTCCCGGCGTAATGGAGGAATGGGGCCTGGGGCCAGAGCGTTTTAAAACCACAAACCCGGGTCTGGTCTATACCCGCATTTCAGGCTATGGCCAGGACGGCCCCTATGCCAGTAAGCCGGGTTTTGCCTCGGTGTGCGAAGGCATCAGCGGTTTCCGTTACCTGAATGGATTTCCCGGTGAGGCCCCGGTCAGGCCCAATCTCAGCCTGGGGGATAGTATCGCAGGCTTGCATGCTGCCTTTGGGGTGACACTGGCACTGTTGTCGCGGCAGTCCAGCGGTACCGGCCAGGTCATCGATGTGGCGCTCTACGAAGCCATGTTCAACCTGCTCGAGGGGGTGATTCCCGAGTTCGATGGTGCCGGGGTGGTACGTGAGCCCTCTGGTACCACGGTGACGGGCATTGTTCCCACCAATACCTACCGCTGTGCGGACAATAAATACGTGGTAATTGGCGGAAATGGTGACTCCATTTTCAAGCGCCTGATGCGGGCAGCCAACCGCCCCGAAATGGCAGATGATCCACGACTGGCGGATAACGTGGGCCGGGTAAAACATGAGCAGGAAATTGATGCGGCTCTGGCGGCCTGGTGTGGCAGCCTGCCCAGTGCAGAAGTGTTATCCCGGCTCGATGAAGGACGCGTTCCCGCAGGGCCCATTTACAATGTGTCAGATATGCTGGAAGACCCCCATTTCAATGCGCGGGGTCTCTATGAACAGGTACAGATCAACGGTGAACCCTTAAAAATCCCGGCCATGCTGCCGCGTTTATGCGATACCCCGGGGGAAACCCGTTGGCCGGGTCCCGATGTCGCCAGCCATAACGACGAGGTGCTGGGAGAATTGCTGGGGCTAGATGAGGAGCAGCGTCAGGCCCTGCGCCGGGAAGGCGTGATCTAGCGCTGGAATTTTGCCCCCAGCACGATACTGGTGAGGGTTTTCTCTACACCATCAAGACTGGCAATCATGTCGATGGCCTGGTCCAGCTCCCGGGTGTTGGCGCAACTGACCACTGCCAGCAGGTCGTAATTGCCGCTGATGCTGAACAGGGATTCTACCGCGGGCATTTTTTCCATCCTGCGCACGATATTACCGGCGAGTTTGGGGGCGATTTCTATCATCAGGTACGCACTGATCTGTTGCAGGTGCTGCGGGTGGTAGCGGATGGTATAGCCTTCGATGATTTTGCGCCGCTCGAGGGTGTCCATATGCTGTTTTACGGTTGCGCGACTGACGCCCAGCTTAATCGCCAGGTTGGCGATACTTTCTCTACTGTTGTTTCTGAGTAGATCCAGCAGGCGTTGATCCAGGTCCGGAGCCATACACAGAACCCCTTCGGCTATGCCGCGATTTGATCACATTGGACAGTGTTCTTATCAAAAGGATAGATCATGTTGACGTAACTGTCGGTCTTGCACATACCAAGCCTTCATCCCGCCACCTAAACTGAAAATAAGTATCATTAAGTGGTAAGAACCCATGTCAAATAAACAGGCGAGGCGTGATGATCGTCCCTTGCCGGTGGCACTGCCCGCTGTGTTGACTACGGCCAGAAACCGGGTTGCCATCATGGGGTATCAGCAGCCTCTGCTGTATGTTAGTAGCGAACAGCTGAGAATCAATGCACGCTGTTTCCGGGCAGCGATGCCCAGGGTGCGTCCGCATTTCGCAGTTAAATCCAACCCCGACCGGCGTATTCTTGATGTGCTGCACGAAGAGGGCATCCACTTTGAAGTGGCTTCCCGATCAGAGCTTGCCGTGTTACTGGACATGGGAGTGGACCCGGACAACATCTTTTACTCAAACCCGATCAAACCCGATGACTACATCCACTATGCCGTGAGTCACGGCGTGCGCTGGTATGCGGTGGACTCGGTGGCTGAAGTGGAAAAAATGCACCGCCATGCCCCACAGGCCAGTCTATATCTACGGATCAGCGTCAGTAACCGTGGTGCTGCCTGGCCACTTGAAGGCAAGTTCGGTGTTATTGGCCGGGAGGCAGAAGCGGTAATGGATGCCTGCATGCAATACGGCATGGACCTTGCGGGGGTGACGTTCCATGTGGGGTCCCAGTGTCTTAACTCCAATAACTGGGTGGAGGGGATTCGAGCCGCTCAACGTACCTTTGGTGCCATGAGGCAGCGTGGTTACCGGCCGCGATTGCTGAACTTGGGGGGCGGATTCCCGGTGCAGATGCACGCAGATGTGCCTTCCATTAGTGACATTGGCAAACGTATTAATGACGAACTCGCCAACCTGGATAACGGCTTTACCGTGATTGCAGAACCGGGGCGCAACCTGGTGGCGTCGGCGGGCTGCCTGGTAACCCGTGTAGTGGGGACGGCGATTCGCAACGGTCAGCGCTGGTTGTATCTCGATACCGGCATCTACGGGGGATTGATGGAGTTGAATGACCGTTTTCGCTATCCGGTGATCAGCGAGAGGGTAGGGGAAATGGTCAGCTGGACATTGGCTGGCCCCACCTGTGATTCCCTGGATATCTGTCTCAGGAACCAGCTTTTGCCTGAGTCTATGCAGTCGGGCGATCTGTTGTTTCTGCCCTTCACCGGCGCCTATACCAGCAGTTGTGCGACACGTTTTAACGGCTTTCCACCGCCCATGGTGGTGGTGCTGAGCTAATGTCTATAAAACACCTCAGTTAAACGACTGGATGCCCGTTTGGGCACGACCCAGTATCAGGGCGTGGATGTCGCTGGTGCCCTCATAGGTATTGACCACTTCAAGATTGAGCAGGTGACGCATCACCGGGAATTCCTCGGAGATGCCATTGCCCCCCAACATGTCACGGCTGAGCCGGGCTATTTCCAAGGCCTTGCTGCAGTTGTTGCGCTTCAACAGTGATACCAGTTCC
>JALRJN010000057.1 GCA_023261185.1 Porticoccus sp. | reverse complement strand
GTACATCTTTTGATGTGGCGACCGCGGTGGCGCAACTGCGCGATCTGGACGAAGACGTGCGCTTGGGGCCTTCGACGGGTGCGATTGTGGATGCGGCGGTGGCACGCAACATCCCTTACCGGCGCTTAACCCAAGGCAGTTTGGTGCAATTTGGCTGGGGCAGCAAACAGCGTCGCATCCAAGCCGCTGAATGCGACACCACCAGCGCGATTGCCGAAGGCATTGCCCAAGACAAAGAATTGACCAAGAAACTGCTGCATGCCGCTGGCGTTCCTGTACCGTTGGGCCGCCCAGTGGACAGTGCAGAAGATGCGTGGGCCGCAGCCCAAGAAATTGGCGGGGCTGTGGTGGTCAAACCCCGCGATGGCAACCAAGGCAAGGGGGTTACCGTCAACATTCATACCCGTGAGCAGGTGATGGCGGCGTACCACACCGCACTGGAATTTCGCGATGAAGTGATGGTGGAACGCTACTTGCCCGGCACCGACTACCGTTTGTTGGTGGTGGGCCAACAACTGGTGGAACCTCTATCGCCTTGGGGACACACACCAGATTGAAGCATTGCTTCCCATGTCGGCGGAGTTTGCCACCCCGCTGTGGACACTGGGTATGTCCAACTACGACTTTTTAGGTGATGGCGCCATCCTTTGCAGCTATACCGCAGACGGCAGCTGGTTCCTGGCAACACTGTCACCGGATAGCCAAACCCTGAAACCCGTGGAAACCCTGTACACCCAGATTTCCGATATTTATTGCCAAGGTGAGTGTGGCTGGCTGGTGGGCGCGGCACCACAACTTTCTGCAGAGCTGGCGCAATGGACAACAGATGATCGCAATCTGACAACCGTGGCTCGGGGGGAACCCCTGGGTATCGATGACGGGTTTCTTTCCCGCCCCCAGCCCATCAGTTTCCCGTCGGGGGACAATGCCGTTGCCCACGGGTTTTACTACCCACCGTCCAACCCCGATTACACTGCACCTGAAAACAGCAAACCACCCCTGATCGTCGTCTGTCACGGCGGACCCACTGGCGCTACGGGCACCAGCCTGAACCTTAAACTGCAATATTGGACCAGTCGGGGCTTCGCTGTTCTGGACGTCAATTACCGCGGTAGCACCGGCTACGGTCGCGACTACCGGCATGCGTTGGATGGCCAGTGGGGAATCGTCGATGTGGAAGATGTAGTGGCAGGCACCCGCTATCTGATAGATCAACAGCTGGTGGACCGGAAGAAAGTGGCCATTCGCGGCAGCAGCGCCGGCGGTTACACGGTACTGGCAGCACTGTGCTTTGAAGATATCTTCCGCGCCGGCGCCTGCCTATATGGCATTGGTGACCTGGAAACCCTCGCCCGTGACACCCACAAGTTTGAATCCCACTATCTGGAAAGGCTGGTCGGCCCCTACCCGGAACAGCAGGAAACCTATAGGGCGCGCTCGCCTATTCACCATGTTGATCGCTTTGATTGCCCGGTGATTTTCTTTCAAGGGCTGGATGACCGAGTTGTTCCCCCGGAACAAGCACTGACCATGGTCAAGGCCCTGCGTCAGAAACAGATGGCCGTCGCCTATCTGCCGTTTGAAGGAGAAAGCCACGGCTTCCGCAAGGCCGAAACCATCAAAACGGCTCTCGAAGCGGAACTGTATTTTTACGGCCGCGTGTTTCGCTTCAAACCCGCCGACCAGTTGCCAATCACCCCTATTTTCAATATTGGCCTGTAATCCGGTGGGAAGGTATCGTCCACCAGCCCCCAGAAGCGCTCCCTACATTACTCCGGAGGGTGCCAAATCCCTTCGAGAAGAGCTGCAGCAGCTGTGGAAAGTGGAGCGCCCTGCCGTGACAGCCGCCGTGCATGAGGCTGCAAAAAATGGCGACCGCTCGGAGAATGGCGATTACATCTACGGCAAGCGACGCTTGCGGGAAATTGACCGCAGAGTCCGCTATCTCAGCAAACGTCTGGATGAAGTTACCATTGTGGATAGATTGCCTGCGGATAAAGACAAGGTGTTTTTTGGTGCCTGGGTGACACTGGAAGACGACAATGGCGAGGAATTACGTTACCGCATTGTCGGCGCCGATGAAATTAATCCCGCAGAGAAGAAAATCAGCATCGATTCGCCCTTGGCGAAACAGCTGCTGGGCAAGCGTCTGGATGACCAGGTTCTACTGACCATCGAAGGTAAGCAGACGAGCTACATTATCGTGGAGGTGATCTACGAACTCCCTTAAGGATCGACGGTGTTCCCCTCACCTTCATCGGCTATCGGAGGTGTAACCAGAGAATCCAGCGGCAACTTCAAAATATCAATATCGAAATCCCCATGACGCAAGACCCGCTGAATCAGATAGTCACTGACCTCTCCAGCTTTATCCAAGGCAGACAAGTCGATCACTTGGCCCCTTGTAAGCGCCTGTTTGTCAGTGTCAAGGATCAGGCTTATAACCGGGAGCTGCCTCTGTTTCGGGGAGCTGGTCAGCACCACCGCGACACAACCATTTTTCAGTTCAACCAGCGTGCCCGGTGGATAGGGTCCGATGGCGTGGATAAATTCCAGGGCGAAATCTTCATCGAACTGTTTCCCCCGATTGCGATACACCTGTTGCAGCGCCTGCAGGGGTGTTTTTTCTTCCGCGTACACCCTAGGGCTAGTCATGGCATCGTAAGCATCAATGATGCTGATAATCCGTGAAAATTGCGGCAGGGTTTTGGCGTTAAGGCCCCGGGGATAACCCTTGCTATCAAGGCGCTCATGGTGGTTGATGACCGCATCGGAGGCAAAGCGGGAACCGTCTTCACTGTTCATCAGCAGTTTGCGCCCCAAGGAAGGATGGGTATTCATCAGTTCCTGCTCTTCCGGCGTCAGTGGCTCCACTTTCGACAACAGCTCAAGTGGCAGGCGCATCATGCCCATATCTGCAAATAGACCGTGCAAACCCAGCCTGAGGATATCCTTGGTGTTTAGGCGCAACAGGCGACCAAAGTTCACTGCCAGAATAGAGACGTGCAAACAATGATTGAGCAGGTACGCTTCCTTGTCCTTGGCATTGGTCAACCAGAGCATCGGATCGGGGTGACGCAACACACTGCGAATCATACTGCCCACCACCTTTTTGGCCAGCACCATGTCAACCTGGTTTTCACTACGTGCCTGGGCAAGCAATTGTGCAACGCTATTACGAGCTGCCAAGTAAACTCGGCGAGCCTGGGGCAACTCTTCGTAGAAGGTTGAAGTCAGGACATGTAGCGGTCGCTCGTTAATCGTTACGGCAAGAGAGGGCTTTTGATTCTGGGCCTGGCTAAAAATGCCGGTCTGGTTTTGTTTTGTCGTAAAGGCGTTGGCGTTAAGGTTTGTTTTGGCGAATGGATCTTTTTTCCCTGCCCATAAGCGCCCCTCTTTTTCCACGTACACATGGTTGCACAATTCACGGATTTTTTTGATTTCAGACAGGCTGCTGATGGTGAAACCCTGGGTCAGAAACGGCGTCCCCAACCAGGGACGATCCAGCTCCGCCACAAACATACCGAGCTTGACCTCGGAGGCGGGTATGCGAATATAGGCAGATTTGTCGAGAAATTTATTATCCATAACATTGCACTTCCAATCAGTGGCTTTCCTGGCAGATCGATCTGTGGCCTATTCGCTTTCCCCGGGCTGAGCTGTGCTATCAGAAACATTAAACGCCGACACGGCCATCCTCACCGGACAGTTTTCCAGCAATACACCATTTTCACCGTCCTTGAGGACTTTTCGTATCAGCCACTCTCTTGTGAGCGTACCCCGCTGAACATCCTGCAGGTCGATAAATTCCTCACCAATAGGCTGTTTATCCTGATCCAGCACCAGTTTAACCAATGGCAAGTGTCGCTTTTTCTCCATGGAAGACAGAACGATAGCCACATAACCATTGATCAATTCAACAATGGTACCCGGGGGGTATGGCCCCATCAGCTGGATAAACTCCAGTGAATAATCTTCGTCAAAGTGCGTACCACGGTGCCGATAAATTTCTTTCAAGGCATCCAGCGTAGAACGTGCCTGATCATAACAGCGGTCGCTGGTCATGGCGTCAAAGGCATCCACGATGGCAATAATTCGGGAATAACTGGACAGTTCATAGGCAAACAGTCCTCTGGGGTAACCCTTGCCATCAACACGCTCATGGTGGTTGATGGCCACGTCGATGGCACTGCTGAGAGAGCCTTCGGATTTCATCAGCAGTTTGCGCCCCTCTTCCGTGTGGGTTTTGATAATTTCAAACTCTTCGTCGGTCAGTTTGTCAGGCTTGTTGAGGATCTCAGGCGGCACTCGCATCTTGCCGATATCATGCAACATACCACCAACACCCAGTTTCACCAGGTCTTCTTTGGGTAGCCGTAAGTGGCGACCAAAAGCTACCGCGAGAATGCAGACATTCAGGCAGTGCTCCATGGTGTAGTGATCCACGTGTTTGATTTTGGCCATCCACAACAGTGCATGGGGGTTTCGTAAGATACTGTCGACGCAGTCGGTGACCACCTCCTTGGCGGCTTCGGTATCTACGGCATTACCCATTCGGGCCTGCTCAAGCAACTGCCCCACCGTTTTATTTGCACTTTCATAGGCCTGTCGGGCTACCGGATGTTCCGCTTCAACGGACTCTGAAACAGGGTGCGGGGAAGAGGTCATCATCACTTCGAGCGGTGATTTTTTTGTGATGGAGCTTTTGGCCCGCTTTTGCATGCCACTTTCACCGGAACCATCGGCATGGCGTTTGGGCAAACCAAAGTTGGCTCTGAACGGATCTTTTTTGTCCCCCCAGGTGCGGCCCTGTTTTTCCACATAAACGTAGTCACAGTACTCCTGCAACTTGCGGATTTCAGACATATGTCTGACCACAAAGCCCTGCAACAGGAAGGGAGTTTCCAGCCAAGGGCGATCCAGCTCAGCGACAAACATGCCGAGCTTGATACCGGAAACAGGCACCCGTATCAGATTAGATCGGTCAATAAATGGATTGCTCATTCAGACTTCCTTGGCAACAGCGATGAAGTATAGCGCCTTCATAGGCCTATTTTTATTACTCTTTCCTCAAAATACTCAGCTGATGCGACGAGCAACTTCCATTCGGAGGAACGGTACCAGTTCTTTCTCAAACCAGGGATTCTGGGCCAGCCAGCGACGATTCCGCGGTGATGGATGAACCAGGGGCAAAAATCGGGGCAAGTAATCCCGCCAGCGCTTTACACGCTCAGTGAGGTTGCGGTGATGGTCGGCGAGGTAGTAGGACTGGGCATATTGACCGATCAAGAGCGTTAAACCGAGGTTGGGCAGGGACTCAAGAATGGCTTCGTGCCAGAGGGGTGCACACTCAGGTCTGGGCGGCAGATCACCGCTGCGCCCTTTCCCCGGGTAACAAAATCCCATCGGCATAATGGCGATACGTGAGGTGTCGTAGAATTGTTCGGAAGTTAAACCCATCCAGTTTCGCAGCCGTTCTCCACTGGGGTCGTCCCAGGGGATACCACTGGCATGCACCCTTGTGCCCGGCGCCTGTCCGATAATCAGCACAGAGGCTGTGGAGGCTGCCCTCACCACCGGCCTCGATCCGAGAGGCAGATCCTCACAGCGCTCGCAGGAGCGCACCTCTTCAAGGAGATTTTGCAGAGGAATATCAGACGTTGCCATCGTCCTGGCTGGCCCAGTAGGTATCGAGAAGAAGGCTGCCCAGAGTGCCGAGCACTAACCACAGTGGCCAACTGCGCTCCGGAACTGTCAGCAATACCCAGGCAACACCCAGCATGACGAACAGCGACACCAGCGGCATTTTGACTTTCATGTTCATGGAAAAACCACGGTCGAATGGCAAGACTCGGTTCACCAGCGGAGCGGCTGCAGAAAGCAGAATTCCCAGCCACGGCAAAGCAAACTCACGCAACAGCGCCACTAATGCGATGGCAGTGGAAGCCAACATCCAGGCAAGAAACAAATACGAACAGACGCGCTTTAACACGGAGCTCATGCGCCGGGCTGACCAGGCGACAGGGCATCCAGCCCCTTACTGATACCTCGCCGCAGATACTCCGGCAACACCAGCATCGCCGGGGTTACCAGCAGGGTCAGGATGGTCGAAAACATCAGGCCATTGACGATGGCCGCCGCCAGTTGTTGCCACCATGAGGCCAACTCGCCCCCAACTTCAATCTGGCGGTGAACAAAATCCAGGCTGACATTACACGCCAATGGCAATAATCCAACAGCGGTGGTCACAGTGGTCAACAGCACCGGGCGCAACCGTGTCATGGCCGCCATTCTCGCTGCATCCAACGCCGACATATGAATAGATTCACGGCGCAGGTGGTTATAGGTATCAATCAGGACAATATTGTTGTTCACAACAATTCCGGCCAGAGCGACAATGCCAATACCGGACATCAGGACACTCAGGGGCTGTTGCATCACCAGCAGACCCAGCATCACTCCCGCCGTAGACATCACCACGGATGACAGGATCAGGAACGCCTGATAGAAACTGTTAAATTGCATCACCATCAATATCAACATCAGGAACAGCGCCATCAGGAATGCGACGCCGAGAAACGCGATGGAATCCTCCTGCTCCTCGTTGGCACCACGAAAATCGATCTTTACTGATACTGGAATTTCTGCACTTTTCAACCACTCCCGTATTTCCCTGACTTTGTCGTCCGGCAATACGCCATCTTCGGTATTGGCACGCACCATCAGTACTTCCTCGCGATCAATGCGCTGAATACTGTCGACCCTCGGCCTGGCGATTCGGATGACGAAAGAACTCACCGGTACGGCGCCGTTAGGAGTAGTTACACGCAGCTCATCCAGGGCAAACAACCCACGCTCCGACGCCGGGTAACGCACCCGAATCTCCACTTCGTCTTCCGCATCATCCGGACGAAATTCACCGATCTTGATGCCGTTGGTAACCAACTGCACCATATTGCCGACCTGCAGGGTATCAACACCGAGCATTGCCGCTTCGGCCCTGTCGACCACCAGTTCCCACTCGATACCTGGCAGCGGCAGGGTGTCATCCACATCCAGCAAGCCGCTGACCCCATGCTCCAGGTAATAGCGAATCCGTTGTGCGGTCTCGCGCATCGCCTGACGGTCATTGGAAGACAGCTGTAACTGGATATCCTTGCCCACCGGCGGTCCGCCCTGTACCGGCTCAGCCGACACGATGATGCCCGCCATGTCCGTGGTGGCTTTGCGTATTTCTGCAAACACCTGATGACTGCTTACATCCCGGTCACTGGCCCGATCCAGCTCCACCAGAATATTACTGATCTGATCCTTGGCCCGTTCCAGGTTAGAGCCGATACCATTGCCCTGGCTGGCGGCATAGACCGCTTTCACATGGGGGATAGCCATCACCCGCTGTTCTACTTCGGTGGACAGGCGGGACATTTCCGCCACCGGCAGGTTGCCCTGGGCCCGCACGGACACAATGCCGTAACGGTCTTCGGTATCCACAAAAAATGACACACCTCGACCAAAGGCACCGTAGAGCACAAAAATCAGCAACAGTAGCGAGAGTACGGCACTCACCGTCAATACCGGGCTTGCAAGCGCCTTGCTGATAAAGCGGCCATAGGCCCGCCCCAGAATACCCAGGTTGGCATCTTTTTCCGGTTCACGGCTGCTGTCAGCCTTACCACTGGGCTTCAGTCCACGTGCAAATAACACCCCCAGCACAGGCACAAAAAACAGGGCATACAGGAGTGACCAGCTGAGAACAGCAAATACGGTGATGGGCAGGTAAGCCATGAACTCCCCGACTACTCCCGGCCACATCATCAGGGGTAAAAACACCGCCAGCGTGGTCGCGGTAGATGCCACCACGGGCAGAAACATGCGGCGCACTGCCGCCACATAGGCCTCCCTGGCGGGATATCCGGCCAGTGACTGCTGATCCGCATATTCCACCACCACGATGGCGCCATCGATCAACATCCCCAGTGCCAGCAGCAGCCCGAAAATCACCATAAAGTTAAAACTGTAGCCCAGCAGATAAACAATGATGGTGGCACCCAGCAGAGAGAACGGGATACCCATCCCCACCAACAGTGCCGAGCGCAGACCCAGTGCGGCCAGTACCACCACCATCACCAGCGCGATTGCCGTGAGAATATTACCCTGCAGCTCATTCACCATCTGCAAGGCAAAGTCCGAGGCATCAAAAATATAATCGATCTGCACACCCTGAGGCATCCGGGGAGAGGCGGCATCAACCACCTGCTTGACTGCATCCACGGCCAGAATGGCGTTGGCCTTATTGCGCTTGAAGACTTCAATCGCCATGGCCCTTCGGCCGTTGATATGGCTGAAACCGGAACGATCTTTAAAGGTACGGCGTATATCCGTCACATCGGACAGAGTCACCACACCATCCGCATTAAATTTCACCGGCAGGTTGATCACATCTTCCCGGTCTTCAATCAGGCCCGGCACCTTGACGCCAAAGCGCCCACGCGCGGTGTCGTACTCCCCGCTGGGAATCAGCAGATTATTGGCAGATACGCTCTTCAGGAGCTCCTCTGCGGTGAGGTTGTAGTGCTCCAGACGGGAGGGGTCGAGCAGCACTTCCACCACCTCTTCGCGATCACCGGAAAGATTGGCCTCGAGAATTTCCGGCAGCGCCTCAACATCCTGACGCAACTGCCTGACAATATGAAACAGCTCCCGCTCGGTGAGCTGATCGCCGGAAAACGTAATCACTACCGTAGGTTCAGGAGAGGCCGACATCTCCTTGACCAGGGGCTCATCGGTATCATCGGGGAATTCTGCCTTGGCACGGCTGACCGCCTCGCGGACATCGGCCAGAGCCGCATCCACGTCAATCTCCGGCTCAAATTCGACGATAGCAAAGGCCGATCCCTCCCTGGCCTGTGCAGTCAATTCTTCTACCCCATCAAGGGATTTCAACTCCGTTTCCAGAGGTTTCACCAGCAGGCGATTGGCATCTTCCGGGGAAATGCCCTGATGGGTCACCATCACCATCACATAAGGCACACTGACATTAGGGTTGAGATCAACACTAATCCAGGAGCGGGCAAACACGCCAGCAATCAGCACAAACAGAAGTAGCGAGACGGTCGCCCGGGAGTGACTGATAGCGCGTTCGAGAAAATTCATAGGGGGCGCTGGTCCGCTATGGTCCAGGTATCTTCCTCAGCCATCACCTGTTCACCACTGGAGACATATTCCTGGCCCACGGTAATTAGCCTCACTTTTTCCGGCAGGCCGGTAATCCAGACCCCTTCACCGTCATCGCCCACCAGATTCAGCTCGACAAACTGTACCCGATCCTGGTCATCGACAATCTTCACGCCGGCTTCACCGGCATCACCCAAAGCCAGCAACGCTGCGGGGATACGATGGGCCATCACCTGGTCTGCAGACACCTGGATATGGCTGGCCACACCCGCGCGCAGTCGAAAATCCGGGTTAGGCAACAAAATTTCCATTTCGTAGGTGCGGGTTTGAGGATCTGCGAGATGGCTAAGGTAGACCACCTCACCGGTCACTTGCTCGCCAGTAGCCAGTTTGACACTCGCCTCACTGCCGGCGGAGATCTGCACCACTTCACGCTCCGATAACCTGGCAACGACCTTTAACGGATTGATCTCCACCAGTTCCGCACAAATATTGGTGCGGTCCATGTAATCACCCACCTCAACCGGGCGGTCATCCACAAAACCGGAAAATGGCGCGACAATTCGGGTGTTGGCAAGATTAACCCGGGTTTGTGCCAGAGTGGCTTTGGCACTCTCCAGACGCGCCTTGGCCTGGGCAATAGCCGATTCAGACTGATAACCCTTCTGCTTGAGCTTTAAGGCCCCCTGGTAATCGATTTCCGCCTGAGCCACGGTTGCTTCCGCTTCGACCACCCGCTGTGGTCGGTCTTCCTCAGCGAGTTCGCAAACCACATCTCCCTCGGCAACTGCCTGGCCTTTGGCCACCGGCACCGCGACTACACGGCCACTGATTTCGGCTTTAAGGATGACTTCACGGTTGGGAGACGTTCTTCCCCGAGCCAGAACCTGTCGGGAGTATTCCTGAGCTTCGCTCCAAACCACCCTCACTTTAGCCAGGTCAGACGTTTCGGTTTGAGGTTGTTGGGAGGCTTCCTCCTCACCATTGGTGAGCGCACCACTGAGAAACCAGCTAATGACGAGCACCAGGGTCACCAGCGCGATTTTTACATTGGCATTCAAATCAGTTCTCCGCCAAACAGTGGCTGACAGTACGCGGGTTTCCCCACATCACTGCAGCTATGGTAATCAAGCTCTCACAGGATTGGAAAGAAAGTCATCTCACGCCTGCCCAATGTCTAACGAAATCACTCATAACGACCACAACAAACAGCCATCAACCCCATTAACCAGTTCATATGAAGAGCCCCAGCATAGGGTTTCCATGATATTTATCATGGCAGCGGCCATTGTCCGCAAGTGGGCATTATCGATCGCCTACTGGCAACAGACGGTGGAAGAAAAAAGTCTCTGCAACTCTTCAAGTGCTTCTCTCCGCCAAAGCATATTGACAACAATGTGTTGGACTCGAAAAAAAACATCCCTCAGACATGCAGACTAGTTAGTCTAACTTTTAATGACAGGATACAAAGCATCTCTGTCACATTGTTATTTTTTAGAACTGGTATAGATGCAATGCCCCGATTTGATGGATTCCTAATTTTCAGCCACTCTCATCACTCCTCTCTCTGGCAAAAAGTTTATGGAGGTCGCGTTGATATTGACCGGATGTCTATAAAAAAATACGAGAAAGGGTTTTACGAAGATCATCAAGCCTAAATGGTTTGCTCAGATAAGCATCCATACCAGCTGCTATCCCTTTGCTGATATCTTCGTCCATTGCATAGGCTGATATGCCGACAATTTTGATATGACTATTGCTCTTTTCTAATTGATCTCGAATATAACGGGTTAACTCTATACCACTCATTCCCGGCATTCGAACATCAGTAAGAACCAGATCAATATTTGTTAACTGCTTAAGCCTTTCTATAGCATCCTTCGCACTGTCAGCCATGATGAACTTATAGCCAAGATGTTCCAGCTGAGCCGCCAGGACCATTTGATTTGTCTTGTCATCCTCTACAACCAACACAAATTTAGCGTCATCAGCCACATCAACACCCCCTACTTGAACCTCTGACTCGACATCATAATCGAGCTTATCTCTGTATTTTGGTTCCTGATCAGTGATAGGCAGCTCGACAGCAAATACTATTTCATGCTCTGAATCAGAGCGGACAGATAGTGCCCCCCCCATTAGCTCTACCAATCGTTTTGAGATAGCAAGGCCGATGCCTGCCCCGTCTACAAGGCTTTTATGAATATCAAGTCGCTCAAATGGGCTGAAAATACGGGCCTTCTCTTCTTCCGACAGTTCTCTGCCTGTATTACAAACCAGAATCGCCCCTCGATCACCAGACAATCCTTGGTAATAGACATTTATTTCAGAGCCTTCAGGGCTATATTTGCAGGCATTAGAAATCAGATTGAATAGCACCTGTGATAGACGTGTATTATCTGCAACAACGATTGCAGGGTTCTCTCTGACAGTGAATTTTATTTTCTTTCCTTTTTCTTCTGCTATTTTCTGGACAACACCTGAAACGTCCTTAAAGGTTTTGCTAATCGAGAGAGGCTCTAGAAACAAATCTATAGCCCCAGCCTCCAGCCTTGGCAAATCCAACATATCATTTACTAGCGATAACAGGTGCTGCCCTGAAGTGCTTATTGTTTTTACCTTTTTAATAAGCTCCTGGGGCGCTTTCTGTTCAGAAATAACAAAATCAGAAATACCTATGATGGCGTAAAGCGGGGTCCTCAGTTCATGACTCATATGCGATAGAAAATTCGACTTGGCCCTGTTTGCCTCGTTCGCTTCTTCCCGCAGGGCAACCAACTTCTCCTGATGCTGACGAATATTTTCTCGAGACCATTTAAAATCTGTAAGTAACCCGTCTAATTCAGCATGCTTTACCTTTGGCAGGGGGTATTCAAAGTCCCCTCTTGTAAGCGCTGTCATCGCATCTGATAGCCTTTCCAGAGGAACACCGATATTCAGCCTGAAATATAGGAACATAAAGAACAAGCCTGCAGAAAAAAGCCCTAAATTCAAAGCCTCTATCTGGTAGCCAAATTCTGAAATTGATAACAGGTCATGATCTAGATCTAAAACAAGTTGAAGTTCCCCAACGCTCTTGTCCAGGAATAATAACCGTTGTGTTAGAAGTATTTCATTTTTCTGAATCATGGGTTCCCATGGATCCAGCGGGTACAATTGCTTTCCATTGTCCCTTATGACGCGAATACGTTTCCAACCGTCCCTGGCCTCTTGAGACTCGAGCAATTCGAACATAGTCGAGTAGTCACGCTGTAGCATTGGCGTGATCACTACTGACCCCAGTTGATTAAGTGTACCTTTGTGGGCATCAACGAGGGATTGGCGAATGGTCGACTCTTCCAGCGGCATGAAAACAAATATTCTCAGGGATAGAATAAACAAGGCCAGCCCCATCAATCCAAGGGCTACGGTGGAACTAACCGACCTTAACTTACTCCTATTCCGAGACATAAAAATCTCTTAACCCCCAACTCTTCAGTATTAAATAATCGTCAATACTAGCCCGCTCCGGAAGATCTATTGGGACTTCTGAAAATAGGCTATTTGTCGCCAGATCTTCACCAAGGTCCAAGAACGCTCTTTGTATCGTCACTCGGTCCTCATCTGATAATCGAGGATGAACGCATATTGGATGGGGATTCATTGGCCTTGTTTCATAAAGAACACGCAAGACATCAGACATCTTATTGGGTAGTTCCATGAATGTCCCCCTCACGCCGCCACCTGCTGAAGCATCACCAAGAACTACATTTAGGTACACCGAAGTGTGCGTCTTCACGTAGATGGGCACTACCTGAACACCGAAAAGGTTTTGCAGATCCGCCCTCATTAGCAAAGATGCCCCAAGAGCGTTTGGGGCAGGAAAAGCGACTTCTTGTCCATCAAGCTGGCTTACTTCGTTGATACCACTATCTTTTCTTACAACAAGAATACCTTTAAGTTTCTTCTTGCCATCTTTGATTATGGGCACATACCCTTGCGTTTCATTTGCAATTACGGCGTGCCATGGGTTGGCATAAATAATATCGAACTCACCTTTTTGGAGCGACGACTCAAATTCTGGGATAGTTTTACTTCCCATCAATTTGAATGTATGACCCGTTTTCAAAGACAGCGCATCGAGTATAGGCTGCCATGTTGAGTGCAGCTTTTTTGCTTCAAACTGAGGAACAACACCTACAGTAAATTCTGCGGCTATAGCTGAGCCAACGATAGAAGGCGCGAGTAGAACTACGGCAACCAACAATACTGCGAGGCGATAAAAAGCACGCTCAATTTTGAGCAAAGAAAAAGATTGATAGCCGTTAGTAAACTTACTCTGAAAATACATTCTTTCACCTAGAAACTTATAACTGTTTGCAGATATCCATAGTGTGTATCAAATTTATCGCCTGAAACATTTTCACTGAAATCACCTGCAAAGAGATTGGTAAAACCGACCATGAATTTTAAATTTCCAGGCAAAACATCCCAGACAACCTTGGCCTCAAGTTGATCGCCAAGATCTGTACCAGAACCGCCACTGGTATCTCGTAATTTGGCCTTTGTCCATGCATCCTTGCTTGATGCGAGGGACATGTGCCTCATGGTTACTTCCATGGAGATATCTTTAGCTGGTGCAAGAGTAAGCCCAACCCCAGGAGACTTCAGATTCTCTCTGGCAAATGCACCGTATATTCCTGTGGGGCCGAACTCAAAGGCAGTAACCCCGTACAAGGAATGGAAGCGATTGTTATCTCCGTCCGTCGGATTCCTGTCACCACTTGCGTAGTCGAACAAAAGCTCAAGCCTTGGATTCATAGCCACATCAAAGCTATACCCCAATCCCAGGTGGCCGTACCAGGCCTCATGATCTAACGACCTGGTATCACTATCTAATGGGCTGCTATGAGAACTGCCCCATTGATAGTATGTTTCAACCTCGCCATAAAAGCTGCCCTTTTGGGGAGCATTGAAGATGCGCCCCCCTACCGTAGTTATATTGAAATTTGAAGTGGGTACTAGGGCACTGTCCTTTTCTATCAGTTTCAGCGCAGTGAGTTCAGTTGTCCAACCCTTCAGCATTGAAGGTGTTGAGAGAGTTCCACCGAAGAATCTGATATGGCTAGTCTCCACATCTGTCTGGTGTTCATTATCCAGCAATGATTCGGGATCCGAGGGCAATCGGGTTACTGGCAAAAAATAAAAAAAAGTTGCATTGAAATGATCAGACCGCCAATCAGACCTGAGGCCCGTAAACGTATTCTCAGTTGCGCGAAAACGGGTGCTGGCAATCAACCTGCGACTGCCCATATCCATCGTTTGCCGACCCAACTGAAATGACAACTCGTCTCCTTCACCAAAAATATTCCTGGCTGTATAAGCTAGGTAGCTTTGTATAAGCTCAGATGTATTAACGACAGCGGTGGAAATAGGCGAGCCACTATCAGCCCTATCCTGACGAGCATCCATAAACTCACCAACCAATGAAAACCCCTCAAAAACAAACTGGGCTTTCAACTGGTTTCTGAATACAACTACCTGATCGCTATCACCACGCCCACCACGATATTGCCCATCTAGGGACTCGTACCGGGTTAAGCTTTTACCACTTAGGCGAAATGTGTCACTATCAATGCTATCCTGTATGCGCCATGGTCCTGCAATGCAAATTTCTGCAATAAAAAATGTGCACGCGATGAAAAAAACACCACACCATCTGAATAGTTTTGCTTTTCTCAGATGCAGCGCATTGTGTATTTGGTTGATAAGCAATTGCCAACACCGTCCAAACGGACCACTCATATACTTTTAATTATTCTTTCCTATGAATTTCAAAAATACTTTAAGAATTTCAATTTCCGAAAGTGCGCAAATAATTGACGTCTGATATATAGAGTGGTCAAGTACTCTGGCGATTAAAATCACTGAAATTTTCAAGTGGCTTCAAGTCGCTACGGTTAGCCAGCTCATTAAGCCACAGCAGCAAGGCACGTGGAGGCATAGCCTTGGCAATGAACCATCCCTGTGCCTCATCGCAGCCAATCTCTCTGAGCCAGACATAGGTCTCATAATCCTCCACCCCTTCGGCGACAACATTGATTTTCAGTTGTTTCGCCATTTGTACGGTATTTTCCACAATCGCCCTGGAGGCCGCACAGGTCATCGCCGTCTGGATAAAATGCATGTCAATTTTGACTTGGGAGAATGGAAGCTTACTGAACTGAGCCAGGGACGAGTAGCCAGTGCCAAAATCATCCATGGATACGCCATAACCTTTAAGCCTCAGCCGGGAGATAATCTCGTAGGCTTTGGAAAAATTCTCGAAAACCGTGGTCTCCGTGAGTTCAAACTTTATCCGGTCGGCCGGGCATCCCATTTTACCAGCCAGTGCGACAATTTGATCCGGGAACTCTGATTCGGAAAGGGCTGAAGGCGGCAAGTTAATGGCGAGCTGGATACATTCCGGCAAGTAATGTTTCAGGACACTGCAGCCACTCAGCACCCTATCGGTAACGTACTTGAATAAAGGTAGTGACAGATTGTGCTCTTCCACAATGGGCAGAAATGCATTTGGCGGCACCATACCCAGCTCGGGGTTTTCCCAACGGATAAGGGCCTCCAGACCGGACAGTTGGCCCGTTGCCAGGCTCACCAGCGGCTGGTAATGCATTTCAAATTCCCCTTCATCCATGGCCCGTAACACATCATCAAGTGATACTGGGTATTCCCTCTCCACAGCCTTTTTCTTCGCTTCATGTTCTATGGAGAGTAGATTGCGAAATACAGATATCCTGAAGGGCTTCTCAATAGCTCCCAGCATATCCAGTTCTAGCCCCTGCCCATACTGGACAGCGGTCTCAAGCAACCGTGAGTCGTACCCACTGGTGAGGATTATCCGCGCGCCACAACCCCGCTGAGCCAGTCGCCGAAGACACTGAATACCATCGACCTTGGGCATGTTGAGGTCGAGCACGATGACATCGTATGAAAGGTGATCGCCCTCTAGCAGTTCCTCCACAGATGTCATCGTGTTCACGCGACAACCCAGCTGCGCAGCTGCCGTAGCCATAGTCTCAGCAACCAGCTCTTCATCATCAATGATGGCAACCCAGGGCGAGGCCGTAGTTGACATTTGTAAAGAATTCATTATTTCTTACCTATTCTCGTACGATCGTTTTAAAAAATCTTTTAATTCATTAACCCGTACCGGTTTTGAGAGGCAACCCACCACGTCAATACCCCACTCCCGGGCTTGGTCTTTACTCTGCTGAAGCAAGTCGGGGCATACCCCGCTCAGCAAAAGCACTTTTGTGGGAACTTTCTCTATAGCCATTTCATGCAACACATCAATGCCGTTCATCCCCGGCATGTCCAGATCAAGCACCAACAAGTCAGCGTTTAAAATACTCCAAACAACAGACGGACCAGGCATGATCGCATTTGCATTAAAGCCCAAGTAGGCGGCCACTGTGCAGAGGGTAGCGGCATAGTACCGGTTGTCGTCGATGATCAGAAGTTTGGGAGATGACTTTTTATTTCTCAAGTACATCGTTTTTCACTCCATTAGAGTTGAAATTTATTTTAATTATTTTTCCGAGGTCCCGCTTTCTAAAGGGCTTTATCAGCAAGTTTTCCGGAGTAAAAATGGTTTCGGACGCAACCAGCCCAGTGAAGCCGCTCATATAGATCACCTGCATTTTGGGATCGTGTTTTTTGGCCTTTTTAGCCAATTGAATACCGTTCACTTCGCCAGGCATCACCACATCCGTGAGCAGCAAATCAAAATGTGCGCCGGGTGCCCGGAGCAACTCTAGGGCGTCCTCGCCGCACACAGCTGCCACCACTTCATAACCCAGGCTTTGCAGCCAGGTACTAGTCGCCAGCAACAGTGCTTCCTCGTCCTCAACCAGCAGAATTCGTCCTGTCCCCTTAAAGTCATCGGTCTTCCACATGGGCTCAGATTTGCCGAGGTCACCATCACAGGTGGGAACGGAGATCGAAACCGTCGTGCCAAACCCCTCTTCAGAGTATAATTTGATGCTCCCCTTGGCATGGTCTACGAATGACTGAACCATGGGCAAACCAAGGCCGGTGCCACTACCAAGGGGCTTGGTGGTGAAAAAAGCTTCCATCGCAGAACCGAGCACTTCTTTCGACATTCCGGGGCCGTTATCCGAAACACGAATGGAGACATAGGGGCCGGGAGTCATTCTGCCGAAAAAGCAGTCACCTTCATCGAAGTTAACAATGCTGGTGGTTATCCTGATAACACCATCCGTTCTCGACGTTTCCAGCAGGGCATCTCTGGCATTGATTACCAGATTGATCACGGCAGTTTCAAAACCGGAAACATCCAGCATGCAAGTGGTGTTTCCATCAACCAGGCTCATTTCAAAAGCAATACCCCTGCCGGTTGAGGCCCGCAGTAGGTTCTGCATTTCTGTTAGCGTCTGGTTGATGTCCACTTCAACTGCACTAAGGTTCTGCTTCCTGGCGATCGACATGAGTTTTTTAGTCAAACCTGCCCCACGCAGTGACGCTTCCAGGGCGACATCCATGAAGTTGTTGATGGTCGAATCATCACCTAGCATTTCTCTGGCAAGATCCAGGTTGGCGACGATAATGCCGAGCAGGTTGTTGAAATCGTGAGCCAAACCGCCGGTCAACTGACCAATCACTTCCATGCGTTGGGCGCGTATCAAATGCTCCTGAGTATCACGTTCGTTGGTGACATCATCTATCAGCCAGACATAGCCGTTCTCAGGCCTGTCACCCACAAGAGGCCTGCCAGTCAAGCGCCCCCAAAATAACGAGCCGCCGTTCTTACGTTTTAATCGTGCTTCCAAAGTAATATTTTCTTCCAACGGCATGTGCGAAAAGCCCTTAGAAAATTGTTCGAATTCCTCCTCTATGGCAAACAGCACATCTGGGCATAAACCAACCAATTCATCCTCAGCAAAGCCGAACAGCTCCCTTACTCGCCTGTTACACCGGATAATAACGCTCTGATCAAGATTGTCTTTTTTCGTAAATAAGATGCCGATCGGCGCAGCATCAAAAATGGCCTGCAGCTTAAGAGTTAGGGCTTTCAATTGGGCCTGGTTCTGCTGCGACTCTGTCACATCGCGTCCAATACCAACCGTTCCGATTACATTGCCATAGTTATCCAGTACCGGCCGCTTAATGGTGTCGATCCAGCGTTTTGTGCCGTCGCAGTGGTACAGCATTTCGGTCACCTCGTGTACCTCCTTGCTGGCAATAACTTTCATATCATCATTAATATAGTCTTGCGCAAGGTCATGGGGCCATATCTCGCAATCGGTTTTTCCAAGCAATTCTTCACGTGTGCGCCCTGCGGCATGACAGAAGGCTTCATTGACTGCGACAAAGCAACCATAAACATCCTTGAACCAGGCCATATCCGGAATATTTTCCAGCAACGCATTACTTTTCGACTCGTTCAATTTCCGTTCGCTCACATCGCGAAGGAACCAAGCGAAATAGATGTGTTCACCCAGCTCCACTTTCTCGATAAATATCTCCACATCCCGGAGGGAACCTTCTTTGGTCAGAGCCTTGAACTCCATCAGCCGACCGAGTATTTCGGTTTTCCCCGTTTCCAAGTGGTGTTTTAACCCTATGTCGTGGGGCTCCCGATGCTCCGGGGGAATAATCATGCCGGTCAGTAATCGGCCTTTAGCCTCGCCTTCAGTCCAGCCAAAAATGCATTCCGCCGCCGGACTCCAGGTCGTCACCAGCCCTTCAGTGTCAGTCTCTACCAGGGCATCAACGGAGCCATTGATCAACTGATTTAGGTGATCGGCATTTTCCTGGGCTATTTTCTGATCGACCAGCCGGCGCTGAATGGCAATGATGATGTAATACGCCGCTACAGCACCGAAAATTGAAATAAGCAGGATAAAAAAAGCCAACCAATCAAACCCGTCTGTCAACAGTAGTGGTCGGGCTCCGGTGGAAAAGGCAAACACCAGGGGCACATCAGCCACGCGCAGAGTGCTTATATGGTGAAACTGCAGTGCCTTGATATGGCCCAGTGAACGCGGAGGCACATCTATATTTGCAACGTGATGACCATAGCGGTACACATTTCGATAGCCCGTGTTGTCCCTCACAAAAAGGTGAGCATAGACCCCTAAATCATTTTCTGGGGCGGCTTTCAGTAATGCATGGCCAAGGGCATACATTCCGAAAACCATACCAATGGGCTCAGATTTCCCTATTGTCGATACTGGTGTAGTGACCAGCAATGCATCACTGTAACTTTGATCCATGAACGGCGGCAGTGAAGACTGGTGCGGGATACAGGCAGCCGACTTACCCGAAATCATCATTTTCTCTATAAGACCGGCACAGGCAGGGAAAAGCTGGTTGAAATCCTTGTCGCGGAGAATATTGAATTGCGAGGATACAGACAGGTATTGAACTTTCATCGCGCTAGCGGCTAAAGCCGAAGCAGACCGAGCGTCGCTGTCCTCTGATGCTGAAAATGGCACCCAGCCGAGCACCTGATCATAAGGCCCACTATCCCGATCAGATCTGGCGAAGGAGTCGAACTCTGTCTCCGTCACATGCACAGAGGCCAAAAAGAAACCGGCTAGATATTTTTGCCGTTCAAGCTTGGCCTCGTATATATCGGCAACATCACTATACCATTGGTCCACGATTAGAGATTTTAGACCAAGGTTTTGACCCTCTTGATGGATCAGGTAGGCAAGCATGATGAGATTGATGGAACAGAAGGTAAGTAGTGCGGCCAGAAACGCTTTCTTCTTGCCAGGAAGCACTCGCATGTTATTACTATCCATTTGAGCTATTTCCTCAGCTATACGTTTATATTGCCCAAACAGATTACCGACTGATGACATACCTTTTCCGAAGAGCGGTAAACGTCTTCGCTGGGAGGGGCAGCATGCAAGTACCTGTAGATAAAAAACCTTTTCTTACATCGGTTAATTCAGCATAGTATTAGGCTTTAGCCGCATTCAGCTGCTATCTAAACACGTATAGATACTACAGATACTAGCGAGACAGGTGAAGCGCCGCTGTAAAATTTTTGTAAATTCAGATTGTGTTGTGAGCTTTGTTCATGCCCGGAAAGGAAAAACATCTTGAGCGTCCACGGGTTTGCGTGGTCGAAGATGACGACTCGCTACAACGAGTCTACCGTCAACTGATTGAGCATGCGGGCTATGACTACCAGGGAGTTTATTCGCTCGATGAGGCACGCCAGGAACTGACCGGCAATACATTCGACCTGATCATTCTCGATTGGACATTGCCGGACGGCAGTGGAGACTCTTTGATCAAGCAGTGTCGTGAGCAACTGCGCCTGAACGTCCCCATCATTATCGTTACCGGGCTGGATGAGGACGCCAACATCGCCAATGCGTTGTTGATGGGGGCTGACGACTACATAGTGAAACCCTTTCAGAAGCAGGTGTTCATGGCCCGCTGTTCTGCCGTTCTGAGACGAACCAGCCTCCTGTATGCCGAAATGCAGCACGAACCGCAGAACGATTACTCGCCCTACAGGTTTGACGAAACCAATCAACAGGCCTATTTTCTCGACCAACCGATCAGCCTGACGCTCAAGGAATACCAGCTTGCCCTGCAGCTGTTCAGCCATAATGGTAGCCTTTTTTGCCGCAAGGCGTTACTGGAGTCCGTGTGGGGTGTTGCCAATGACATCGACACCCGTACAGTGGATGCGCATATCGGCAAGCTGCGCCGGAAAATGCAATTGATACCCGAACACGGCTGGCAGATCACCACTGTGCACGGCTTCGGCTATCGCCTGGAGCGGGTCAACGCGAAAGGGATGAGTATCTAGTCATCACAGCAGCCCCACTGGAGCATACGGACGCCTAGCGCTTTCTCGCCAGGGTCAGTCCATCACCAATGGGCACCAGGCTGATATCCACGCGCTCATCCGATAATAACTTCTGATTAAAGGCTCGAATAGCACGGGTATCTGTATCCTGCTTTTCGGGATTAATCACTGATCCATTCCAGAGTACATTGTCGACAGCAATCAGTCCCTCCGGCCTTAACAACTGCAGGCAACGCTCGTAATAGGCCTCATAGTTTTCCTTGTCGGCATCGATAAAAGCAAAATCGAAGTCTGCAGGATGCCCCCTGTCGATCAACGACTGCAACGTGTCGACAGCCGGAGCCAGGTGCAGATCGATCTTGTGGCCGATACCCGCCTGCTGCCAGTAGCGCCGGGCAATATCGGTGTATTCCTCGCTGATATCACAGGCCAGCAGATAACCGTCATCTGGCAGTGCGGCAGCCACCGCCAGTGAGCTGTATCCGGTATAGACACCCACCTCGATCACCCGACGTGCACCGCTCAGTTGTACCAGCATCGCCATAAACTGGCCCTGCTCAGGGGCAATCTGCATATTGGCGTTGGGCAAGCGGGCGGTTTCCTCCCGCAGGGCCTTCAACACCTCTGCCTCACGCAGGGAGATATCCAGCATATAGCGGTACAGATCAGGACTGAGATTAATCGTCTGACTAGACATGTCGTCCTCCTGTCGGCGAATGACGAACCCACATCGACCGGAAGTAGGTCAGCTGTCCTGAGGTTGTGGGGATTCAGAAGAATCCTCGTCATCGACAACTGTAGGCTGCGGTCGAACACCGGCCCCCAGCATTATCCCCAGCCAGTAGGTTTCTTCGTGATTCTCCAGGGCAATTTTGACCATGATGGTCAGAGGAATGGATAACAGCATACCCACCGGGCCAAGCACCCAACCCCAGAACACCAAGGACAGGAACACCACCAGTGGTGACAGGTTAAGCCCCTTGCCCATCAATTTCGGTTCCAGGCCATTGCCCACCACCACGTTGACCACCAGATAACCGGCAGCCGTCAATCCCGCCACCAGCGGGCCCAACTGAATCAGCGCCAGCAGCACGGCCGGGACGGCGGCAATAATGGAACCGATGGTCGGGACAAAATTGAGCAGGAATGCGAGCAGCCCCCACATCACCGGGTAGTCCACATCCAGGAACCACAGCCAGATCATCACCAGCACCCCGGTAAGGAGGCTGAGCAGCGATTTGATACCCAGGTAACTATTGACGCTCTGGGTGAAACGCTGCAACGCCTCGCCGGTAGAACCATTGTCCTTGCGAGCCGACTGCAGCTTTTCACTGAAGCCCATTTCCTCTGCGAGGATAAAAACCACCGTCAGCAAAATCATGAAGGCATTGGTCATAACATTGCCAAAGGAACTCAGGGTGTTTCCCGCCAGTTGCATCACCTTGCCCGGGTCGAAACTTTGTCGCATCTGTTCCATGTCGAGGGTAATGCCCCGTTCATTCATCCAGTTAAGCACCCCCACACTCATGGTTTGCAAACGTTCCTGGTACTGGGGCAGATTCTGGCGAAAATCATTGATGGAGGCACCCACTAAAATGCCAATCAGCCACCCCACCAGAACCACCAGGCCAATGATCAGACAGATGGCCAGCCCACCGGGTACCCGCAGCTGTTTCAGTTTGGCGAGAAGCGGGGAAAAAATCAGGGCAATAAATACCGATAACAGAAACGGCACCAGGAGAGTTTCTGCCGCTTTCAGCCCTGCCACGACCACGACGAACGCAGCCGCAATAATGATCCCACGGACCATAGGTGATGATTCCCTTGTCATTCCTCGTCTCCTTGCAATTGCTCCAGCAATTGTCGAACTTCATCGATACCTTTTGCCGTAAGTAGCGGACCAGACCCGCCCATGTACTCGCGCTCGCTGATCTCACAACAGGCCAGCCGCAGGGCCTCAAGCTGCTCATTATGTCTGATCGGCACGCCCAAAAATACTTGCCAGTCATTTTCCGTCGCCTCCCCCGCCACCACCATGGCCAGCAAGGTCTCGACGTTATGCTTTTTCAACTGGTAGACCGGAGTACCCACACGTACGAAAACAACGATCGCGACAAGCACGACGATAAACGTCAGCAATAGGGTCAGCAGAAAAGTCATGGCGCAATCAACAGTTTCAGGGCAACCACCAGGGTAACGACAATAATCACCGGCTGCACCAGTGCACCACCGCGACTGATCACCAGGTTTGAGCCCAGCCTGGCGCCAACTATCTGTGCCAGCGACATGGCGATGGCCAGCGACCAGATCACGTGTCCACCGAGAATAAAAATCGCGGCAGATACGCCGTTCACCGACAGTACCATAGCCTTCGTTTGAGCTGTGGCTTTACGCAGTCCATACCCCATCAGCCAGACCATCAGAAACGGAAAAATGGAACCCATGCCAGGACCAAAAAAACCGCCGTAGAATCCCATCAACGGTGCCGCGGTCATGGCGAACTGCAGACTGGAAATTCGCGGCTCTCGGTGATCATCACTGATGCGCGGGGACACCAGAAAGTAAAGGCCGATGGCGATCAACAGGGCGGGAATCAATGTCGCCAGCACTTCATTACCCACCCGTTGCACCACCCAGGTGCCCAGGCATGAACCGATCAGCGCCGTTGCCATAGACGGCAGCAACGGTTTGAGGTCGAGATGCCCTTTGCGGAAAAAATTCCAGGTGGAGGAAAGCGTGCCCAAGGTGCTCTGCACCTTATTGGTGGCCAGTGCGGTGATGGGTGGCAATCCGGCCCAAAGCAGTGCCGGCAAGGTCAGCACGCCTCCAGCCCCGGCGATGGATGAAATAAATCCCGCGGCAAAGGCGATAACAACGAGTAATACAAAAACAGCGGGATCAGGCAAAGGAGTAAAACCCGTGACTAGTGCAGCACCGCAACCTTTACAGCCCTGCCCGGTAATAACAACTTAAGTGGTTTTGAACTGTTCAAGCTCTGCTCTCAGGCGAGCAAGATGGTCGGGGGTCGCCGGGGCATAACCACCGGGCTGTTTCTCGATTTCATCGACAATACTTTTGATACGGTCAATGCGCTTTTGAAGAATTTCCATACTCTGGTTGATAGCTTCGGCTTCGGGCTGAAACATGTCATAGCGACGCAGGTTTACCCGGGCGGTGAAGTCCCCCTCCGAGATGGACTCTATTTCCCGCACCATCACATAGAGCGGGCCGGCAATTCGGTGGCTGGCGATCAGACTGCCCCACCAGACGCCACCGATCAGGAAAATCTCCACCACCGCCACAATGAGTGTGTGCCAACCGTTGAGCAGGAATCCCCGGTAATCGGGTAACAGGGTATTGACGATGATAAACAGATTGATCAACAGCACCGAAGCTGCTGCGGCAACCAGCGCATACTGATATTGAAATCGACCGTTAACAACGACCGTTTTGCGTCGGTTATCCATGATTTTCTCCACCAGGCAGGTGAGGTCAGACTATTACAACAGCCGCTAACGGGCAAACGATTATTACCCGGCACCAGGCCCCAAAGGCTGACCATAGCTGAATTCCACATAGTTGCCATTGGGGTCCTGCAGCCCACAATAGTAACCGACCGGGAAAGGTTCCTCACGGGGCGGCCAAACCAGTTCTCCTCGGGCATTGGCCCGTTCCGCCAAGTCATCCACCGCTTCCCGGCTGGGCATGGCAAACCCAAAATGACGGTAGTCATCATCCGGCAGCGCCAGATTGCGGCCACCGTCCATCAATACAAAGATTAAATCCTTTTCACGCCCGGATTCTGCCAGCCAGACAATGCGCTGTTGTCCGTTGTTACGAGCATGGCAGATCTCCATATCGCAGTAGTATTGATAAAACGCGACACAGGCATCCATGTCTTCCACATGAAGCGCAATATGTGTGAGGCGGGGAAATACCGGGTCCATTGCTCACTCCGCAGAAAATGACCTACAGGGATTATAGTGAACCCGGTAACCGGGTTTATAACTCCCGGGTGGCTCGGAACTGCAGTTCCGGGTAGCGCTCCTCAGTGAGGGCCAGATTGACCCTCGTGGAGGCCAGGTAGGTAAGATGCCCGCCTCCGTCGACGGCGACGCCATCTGGCACCTTGCGTTTCAACTCTTCGATTTTCTTGTTGTCGTCCGATTCTATCCAGCGAGCAGTGTAAACATTCACCGGCTCGTAGACCGCTTCGACCCCGTATTCATCCTTGAGGCGGTAGGCCACCACGTCAAACTGCAACTGCCCCACGGCACCCACGACAATGTCATTGTTGTTGAGGGGAAAGAATACCTGGGTGCTTCCCTCTTCAGAAAGTTGTTGAAGACCCTTCTGTAACTGCTTGGTTTTTAATGGGTCTTTAAGGCGAATTCGACGAAAAAGTTCCGGAGCAAAGTGAGGAATACCGGTAAACTTCAGATCCTCGCCCCCGGTAAAGGTATCGCCAATCTGGATGGTACCGTGGTTGTGCAGGCCGATAATATCACCGGCCACAGCCTCCTCCACCGCTACACGATCACCGGCCTTGAAGCCCACAGCATCGGCAATGCGGATATCCTTACCGATACGCACATGGTGCATCTTCATACCCTGCTGGTAGCGACCGGAACAGACCCGCATAAAGGCGATGCGGTCCCGATGTTTCGGGTCCATGTTCGCCTGAATCTTGAAGACGAAACCGCTGAACTGCTCTTCTCCGGGGGTTACTTCCCGCTCCACAGCCAGGCGCGGTTGCGGCGCAGGCGCCCATTGCACGAAGTGGTCGAGCATTTCCCGCACTCCAAAATTCGACAGTGCCGTACCAAAAAATACCGGCGTCAGTTGCCCGGCCAGAAACAGTTCCAGGTCGAACTGGTGGGTGGCGCCACGCACCAGTTCGATTTCCTCACGGATATCGTCAACGTAGTAACCCAGCAGCTCGGTCGCCTCTTCGGAATCAATTCCCGCAACCTGAATATCTTCGGGAATGGTGTGTCCCTGACCAGGCTTGAAGACATGGATCGTATCGGTATACAGGTTGTAGACGCCTTTGAAGTCATGCCCCATGCCAATCGGCCAGTTAATGGGGGCCCCGGCAATTTTCAGCACCGATTCGATTTCGTCCAGCAGCTCGATGGGGTCGCGAATATCCCGGTCCATCTTGTTGACGAATGAAATGATCGGCGTGTCACGAAGGCGGCACACATCCATCAGTTTGATGGTGCGATCCTCTACGCCCTTGGCACCGTCGATCACCATCAGCGCAGAATCCACCGCCGTTAAAGTGCGGTAGGTATCCTCGGAGAAGTCCTCGTGCCCAGGGGTATCCAGCAGATTCACCATGGCGTCCTTGTAGGGAAACTGCATCACCGACGAAGTCACCGAGATGCCCCGCTCCTTCTCCATCTGCATCCAGTCAG
>JALRJN010000031.1 GCA_023261185.1 Porticoccus sp. | reverse complement strand
ATATCCAGTTCAGCTTTAATCAGACCTTTTCCGTATTCGCCTTCGCCGGCATGAATACGGGTGATTCTGTCCACCATCAGCATATTGTCGGCCGGCAGTTTGGCATTGCCTTCACCGAAGAGATCGCCGTTGCTGCACGCCACGATTTCTTCGCGGGTATAGGCATTTTGCGATTGTGGAACAAAAATGGTCATAAGATGTATTGCCTTTACTGTGTGGTTGGTTTCCCTTCGAGGGGCGAATTTTAGCCGATATCCCTGCTAAGTCCAGAAGAACCGGGTCCTACATAGGTCTCATCTTTTGGTGAGGTGGCGATGATGGAGTCCAGAGTGACGTCAGAATACTTGACTGAGATTAGGCCCAAGAATCAAAAAGAGCGGCTCAGAGAAAAGTCGGCCAGCTCGTCCATGGCGTTCAATTCGGCAGAAACCGGTAGGCCTGACAAACAGCGTTTAGCTTCATCTGCGTGGTGTTTTGCACGTTGCATGGTGTAATCAAGGGCACCACAGCGCTGTATGGTTTGGATAATCGCATCGAGGTGTTCTAGACCGCCTTCGCTGATGGCCGTACGAATCAGTTCAGCTTCTTCAACTGAGCCATTCTGCATTGCATAAATCAGGGGCAGGGTGGGCTTCCCTTCTGCCAGGTCATCGCCGACGTTCTTGCCCAATGCTTCCGTTGTGCCGTTGTAGTCCAGTGCGTCGTCAACCAGCTGAAACGCCATGCCGAGATGATAGCCATAGCGGCGCATGGCTTCGCAAATATGCTCATCAGCTCCAGCCAGAACCGCTCCTGTATGGGCTGCTGCTTCAAACAATTGGGCGGTTTTTTTGCGAATGACTTCTTCGTAGGCCTGTTCAGTGGTATCCGGGTTGCCCGCATTGATCAGTTGCTGGACTTCGCCCTCGGAAATGATGTTGGTAGTGTCGGCGATGATACGCATGATCTCCATATTGCCAATGGCGACTAGCATCTGGAAAGCGCGGGAATAGAGAAAATCACCTACCAGCACACTGGGCGCATTGCCAAAGCGGGCATTGGCTGTGGCACGACCGCGACGCAGGTCAGAGGTGTCGACCACATCATCGTGGAGCAGCGTGGCCGTATGGATAAATTCGATGATGGCAGCCAGGGCGATGTGTTTGTCACCCTTATAGCCACAGCTATTGGCTGCCAGTAGAACAAGTAGTGGGCGCAGTCTTTTGCCGCCGGCATCGATGATGTATTGACCGATGTTTTCCACCAGCCCCACGTCAGAATACAGCTGGTTGACAATGAGTTCGTTGACCTGGTCAAACTGGGATTTGACCACTTCGTGAAATGGCAGCATGCCGGAGCCTTGTTTTTCAGTTGATTATCGGGGCGGGATAGGTAATGGCTGCTCGCTAAAAAGGTGCGATGGCATCCTAGTTAGCGCTGTTAAAACTGTCAAGTGAAGAGCCGCCAAAGGCCTGTTTCTGGGCATTTGCCTATTGCGATAGATATCACTTTCACTTAGAATTGCCGCCCTCGCAAAACCGGCCGTGGAGAAATCGTTCTTCCGGCTTAGAACAGGCATGAGCGATTACGGAGCATTATATGTACGCAGTCATTAAAAGCGGTGGCAAACAGCACCGGGTACAGGAAGGGGAATACCTTCGCCTGGAGAAGCTGGAAGTTCCTACCGGAGAAAGTATCGATTTTAACGAGGTGTTGTTAGTTGCAGACGGCGACAACATCAAGATTGGCGCACCTCTGGTTGAGGGCGGCAAGGTAACTGCTGAGGTTTTGAGCCACGGCCGTGGGGACAAGGTAAAAATTATCAAGTTCAAACGCCGCAAGCACTACCGCAATCAAATGGGCCACCGTCAGTGGTATACCGAAGTTAAAATTACCGGCATCACTGCTGGCTAATCGAAAATAGGAGAATATCATGGCTCACAAGAAAGCTGGTGGTAGTACCCGTAACGGACGCGATTCCGAAAGTAAACGCCTTGGCGTGAAGCGCTTTGGTGGTGAACAAGTGACTGCTGGCAACATCATTGTTCGTCAGCGTGGCACCAAGTTTCATGCGGGTAACAACGTAAGCATTGGTCGCGATCACACTATTTTTGCGACGGCTGACGGTGAAGTTCAGTTCACAGTTAAAGGTCCTCACAACCGTAGATATGTGAATGTAGTTTCTGCCTAAGACATGAAGCTACTGAAAAACCCCGCTTAGGCGGGGTTTTTTTGTGTTTGCAGTTACAATTCAAGTAGTTGTGAATAGCAATTTATTAAATTGGCTGACTCATAGGGAGCAGCCTCCCTCTGGATACAGCACGGTATACTGTTGTCATGAAATTTGTCGATGAAACGTCCATTCACGTTCAAGCGGGTAAGGGTGGCAATGGCTGCCTGAGTTTTCGTCGCGAAAAATTTATTGCCAAGGGTGGCCCCGATGGTGGTGATGGCGGCGATGGTGGTTCGGTTTATCTCGAAGGCGATGTGAACCTCAACACCTTGGTGGACTACCGGTTCCAGCGTGGTTTCCAGGCCCAGAATGGACAGGGCGGGGGCAGCCGCAATTGTACCGGGCGAGCTGGTGAAGACCTGATCTTGAAAGTACCGGTTGGTACCACTGTCATCGACGAAGATACCGAAGAGGTATTGGGGGATATCACCGAGCCTGAGCAGCGGTTGATGGTAGCTCACGGGGGCTATCACGGCTTGGGGAATACGCGTTTCAAGTCGAGTACTAACCGTGCACCCCGCCAGACTTCGCCGGGAAAAGAGGGTGAAGCTCGCAGACTTCGCCTGGAGCTAAAGGTCCTGGCGGATGTAGGGTTGGTAGGTTTGCCCAATGCGGGGAAATCGACATTCATCCGGGCTGTTTCTGCCGCTACACCCAAAGTGGCGGATTATCCTTTTACTACTCTGGTTCCTAACCTTGGTGTGGTACAACCCCACAAGTACCGCAGTTTTGTGATCGCAGATGTCCCGGGACTGGTTGAGGGTGCTGCCGAAGGTGCCGGTCTGGGAATTCGCTTTTTAAAGCATCTCACCCGAACCCGTTTATTACTGCATCTGGTAGATATGGCACCGCCGGATGTCTCGGACCCAGCAGATAACGTTTCCATTATTGAGGATGAGCTGGATCGCTTCAGTCCTACGCTTTGGAGTCGGGAGCGCTGGCTGGTGCTGAACAAGGTGGATCTCCTGCCAGAAGAAGAACGCGAACAGCGCTGCAATGCCGTTATCGAGGATCTGGACTGGGAGGGTCCCGTTTACCGGGTCAGCGCGTTGTCGGGGGACGGTACCAAACAACTCTGCCACGATATCCTGGAACATCTTGAAAACTGTTGGGATGAGGAGCGCAACAATCCAGACGCGGCAGAGCGAGAGCTGGCGATGCAGCG
>JALRJN010000113.1 GCA_023261185.1 Porticoccus sp. | reverse complement strand
CAAGGCATATATGAACGTTTATTCCCACCAGGAGCTGGAAGACATTGTTGCTTTCTATGACTCTCCAGCAGGAAAAAAGATGCTAGAGAAAACTCCGGAGTTAAATACTGCCATATTGAAAGTGGCTGAAGGTTATGTCATGAGAATACAGCCAGAGGTCTTAAAGCTGCAGTAAGAACTAAAAGTGAAGCTCAGTGCTTATCAATAGCTTAACAAGGCAAGACAGTAAGGTCGCTTCTTGTCGAGGTACGCATAAGTGCACCCCCTCCCTCTCGGAAGCTTTTACATTCAATGAGAATTAATGAATTCCTAGAACAGGTCGTTGAGGTGCTTAATCGCCTGATAAAAGAGAAAGAAACAGATTCAATTTGGTTGGTAGGCTCTCGTGCAAACGGAACTGAGCACACAGATTCGGATTGGGATTTCATAGTTTTTGTTAGCAATCAGCTATCGGAACGTACTGCACGTCATAGTCAGGTCGATATTATTCGAGTGGACCGAAGTGGGAATTACTTGTTAGAAGGTCAACCTATGGAACTCTCGGGACAATTTAAAACTTGGCAATGGCGTCAAATAGAACCTGGTCGATCAGTGTATACGGTCCGAGTAATTCCTGAGTGTGGAGGGGAAGGATTATTCGATAATGAAAAAATTAGGTTTGTTGAACTTCGAGGGATATATGTTTGGCGGCGAAATACATAACCAGTTACTCCAGTACATTACGGGCCTGAAGTTCCAGAACCGAATCGTCTTAATGCTGCGCTTTATTGTGAGTGTTGAATTTTGGCATTAATTCTAAGGTTTAACGCTTTGGTGGTTATTGCTGTATAAGGAAATAGAGCACCCAAGAGGATTGACTCAAAACGGCTTCTGGCCGTTTTGTCCCCTTTGGGGCTGCGCCGCGATGCGGCTTGGTCCAAACGCTGACGCGTTTGTCGAACCTCTTACCGGTTCGAACGCTTTTGGGCGTATCAAACAAAGAACCCGGCGCAAGGCCGGGTTTTTTGTTTGAAATGGCGCACCCGAGAGGATTCGAACCTCTGACCTCTGCCTCCGGAGGGCAGCGCTCTATCCAGCTGAGCTACGGGTGCTTTAGAATGCGCCTTGTTGTGGCGGCATTAAATCATCAAGTCGTTACTGCTGTGATTTCCAGTGTTGCTGTCCTGAGTTTGAGTACAGGTGAAGAAGGCCTTTTTGGCAACTTCATTTTCTGGAAACTACACTTGAACTGCGTGTCTTCAGTAAGTGCGAAGCGGCAGACGTTGCTTGAGAGGGCGCAATGATATAGCGTCCTCCGCTATTAGTCTATTGAATGGCTGACGTGACATGCAGCCCTATTCCGCCAAATATTCAGGCGGCGAACATAAAAAAGAGTGGCCGGTCGGCCCTGTCTGTTTAAGGAGTTCTGCGTTAGTGAAAGCGGGGTTAGTGATATCTGCCTTGGTCTGGTTAATGTTGTCAGGTTGTGCCCAGGTGCAGCCTCAGGGGCCAACATCTCAGCAGGCTGAAAGCCCGGCTGTTTCGGGCGAAAGCCCCCCGGTAGAGTCCGTATCTCCCCCGGACCAGGTGTGCCCGTTGCCACCGCCATGCACCTTGGCCGAGCCTGTGGAGTGCCCGCCTCCGAAAGTGATTGAGAAAGTGGTGTATAAGACTCCACCCCCTGCAAAGACCGGGGGTGAGCTCAATCTGCCGATCATCGGTGAGGTGGAAGACGTGATGGTTGAACCGCCCGGCATGATTCTGGAGGCCCGCATCGATACCGGAGCCGAGTCTTCTTCCATGCACGCGGAAAATATCCACATGGTCGAGCGGGACGGTATTAGTTACGTGCGCTTTACGGTGCTGGACCCGAAAACCAACAAACAGGTAGAGATGGAGCGCAAGCGCCAGAGAACGGTGCGAATCAAACGCCAGACCGGCGACTTTGAACGACGCTACGTGATCAAACTATGGCTCTCCATGGGTAATATCAAGGAAATGGTCGAGGTGACACTGACGGACCGCTCAGACTTCGAGTTCCCGCTGCTGATTGGCCGCAACCTGCTGACGGATACCGCTATCGTCGATGTCAGCCGTAAACACACACTGAAGTGACCCCTATGTCATCGAGAATGCAAATTACCCTGGTTGCCGGAATCCTTATTGCCATTGGCCTGGGGCTGACCCTGTACAAGCGTTTTGAGCTGGGTTTCCCCCTGTTGCCGGGTGAGCGTCAGGATGTGTGGACGCTGGAATCGAAAATTACCTTCAGTCCCACTGCGGGGCCGGTGGAAATTTCCATGGCTTTACCTGAGCAGCGGGCCGGTTGGATTCTGCTGGATGAGCACTACGCTTCTTCCGGGTTCGGGTTTTCTATCGATCGTGCCGCCGATGGCAGTCGTCAGGCAAAGTGGACCCGCCAGTCTCTGGATCGGCCTACCACGCTTTACTACAAACTGCAGACCTATCGGGCGGATGAGTTTGGCCTCGGCGCAAGTCCGGTGCCCGACATTGTGTTGCCTGAACTGGCCGATGACCGTCGCGCCGCGATGACCCGGGTGGTTGCCAACCTGAGAGAGCGTTCATCCGGCCCAGTCAGTTTTACTTCCCTGTTACTTCAGCAGCTGGTGAACGACAACATGGATCAGGATGCGGCCTTCCTGTTTGCCGACTACGAAGCAGGTCGCTTCGGGGTGATCATGGATGTACTGGCATTCGCAGGGATTCCGGCGCAGCGGGTGAAGGGTGTGTTTCTTGAAGACGGGCGTAGACGTCAGCAAATGTCGACGCTGGTGGAAGTATTTGATGGTGGCCGCTGGTACCTGTTCAACCCACGCACAGCACAGCCGGGTTTGCCGGATAATTTCTTTGTCTGGGAGCGGGGTGAACGTTTCATTCTGGATATCATCGGCGGTAAAAGTTCGCAGCTGGAATTTGCCCTAGTAAAAAATACCCTACCGGTAAAGACCGTGCTTTCCATGGAGCAGGAGTCGAGTGACAAGCTGATGCTCGACTTTTCCATTTATGCCCTGCCTGTGGAACAGCAGGGCATGTTCAAGGGATTACTGTTGATTCCTGTCGGTGCGCTGGTGGTGGTGATCATGCGGGTTCTGGTGGGAATTCGCACATCCGGAACCTTTATGCCTATTCTGATCGCACTGGCGTTTATCCAGACGACGCTGCTCACGGGTTTGTTTATTTTCCTGCTGGTGGTTGGTGCCGGCCTGTGGATACGCTCCTATCTATCCCATCTCAACCTGTTGTTGGTGGCGCGGATCACGGCGGTGGTGATTCTGGTCATCCTGCTGATGGCCGCCCTGAGTATTGTCAGCTACAAGCTGGGCTACAACCAGGCACTCACGGTCACCTTCCTGCCCACCATTATTCTTTCCTGGACCATTGAACGCATGTCTATTCTCTGGGAAGAGGAGGGTCCACGCGAAGTGCTGATTCAGGGCGGTGGCAGTCTGCTGGCGGCGGTGTTGGCTTACCTGGTAATGACCGTGGAGCTGATCGAGCACCTGACCTTTAATTTTCCGGAGCTGATGATCGCGTTGCTCGGCGTGGTCCTGTTGCTGGGTAAATACACCGGTTACAGGCTGACCGAACTGTACCGGTTTCGCTACCTGAGGAAAGACTGGCAGTGAAACTGTTTATCTCTCCACGGGAGTTGCGCGAGCACGGCGTTCTCGGCATGAACAGCCGCAATGTTGAATTTATCGGCCGCCGTAATCCCCGTCGCCTGTTTCCCCTAGTGGATAACAAACTGAAGACGAAACGCATTGCCCAGGAGCACGGCCTGACCGTGCCAGAGCTGTACGGTGTGGTGGAAATTCAGCATGAGATCCAGTTTCTGGAAAAAATGCTGGAGGGGTTGCAGCGTTTTGTGATCAAGCCTGTGCAAGGCAGTGGCGGCAAGGGGATTCTGGTGATTTCCGAGCGTGATGGCCTGTTGTTTACCAAGTCCTCCGGGGCGGTGCTTGGCCTCCGGGACATCAAGCGCCATACCTCCAATATTCTGAGCGGCCTCTACAGTCTGGGGGGTAAGCCGGATGTGGCGATGATTGAAGATATGATCATTTTTGATCCGGTGCTCAGTCATTACAGCTACGAAGGCGTACCCGACATTCGTGTGATTGTGTATCGAGGTTTCCCGGTGATGGCAATGATCCGCTGTGCCACCCACGAATCAGATGGCAAGGCCAACTTGCACCAGGGTGCCGTGGGCGTCGGGCTGGATATTGAAACGGGCCACAGCGTGTGCGCGGTACAGAACAACATCAAGGTCAACCGGCA